>JAFGQB010000217.1 GCA_016935915.1 Spirochaetota bacterium | reverse complement strand
TATATAATAAAAAGAATCTATGATATTGTTGAAAAACCAAATTTTGATTATGATTTTTAATATTATTTTATTATTGGGGACAGAGCTAAAGAGGAAAGAATCCTACATTTGAAAAATCTATATACAAATCAATTGTTTAGGACAAAAAATATCTATAAGTAGGCTTTACCCCCACTATTAGCGTCATAAAAAAAACGCAAGACATTTATCATTCAAATACAGTTGATTAAACAGGTTTAATTTTAAGCTTTTCTGCAATTATAATCAATTTCTCGATTGATTTAGTCAGCGCTTCATTTTTTCTATAAATATAACATATTTTATGAGGCTTAAAAAAACCGGTTATATCATAGAAATTTACATCTTCATCCAAAAATTCGTAATTACCTACAATAGAATAATCAACATTCCTGCTCCTCACAGCATCGATCAGGGACTCAAAATCCGATATGTTATGAACAATATTGAGTTTTATATTGTTTTCTTTTTCTATCTCTTTGACATTATGATAAAAAATATGAGTATGATCACACATTGCTCCCTTAAGTTCTTTAATATCATTTAAGGAATCTATTTTATTAAATTTTTGCCGATTTTCTTTTAAATATGCCAAAAATATCCTGCTTTCGGCTATTTCCTGATAAATCAGATCAGGATTCTGATTGAGCGGTAATGAGCCAACAATAAAATCAATTTCCCTCTTTATCAGTCTTCCAGTTGAATCCATCTGATTGGTTTTTAAGATATTCACTTTTATTTCGGGATTTTCCTTTATAAATGCATCAAAAACAGGCTTTATGTAGTATTTATAAAAGTCAGGTGAAGTTGCGAAATTTATCTCCTTCAGATCGAGTTTGTTGAGCATTGTATAAATATTGATATTTATATCATAGATTTTTTTTACCTGTTCACCAAGTATATGTCCAAACTCCGTAAACTCAAACATGTTGCCTTTGATCTTGATAAGCTGGACATTATAATACTTCTCAAGCTGCTGTACTGCATATTTCATGTTCCTGTCCGAAGATGCAACATAGAATTCTTTACTTGCCTTATGAAAGCTCTTGTATTTATATATATAGTAATATCTGATCAGATATTTATTTGCCTCCAAAAATTGCAAGTCTTCTGTCATGCGATCATCCTTTTTTAACTTTATTATATTATTATTTTCTCAAAATATTCAATAATATTTTTTCTAACTCGTATGTATATTTTTTTCGGTTAAACGAAAAAAATATCGGAATGTGTAAAATCAAAAAAAAGATTAAAATCAAATTAAATACTATGATTAAAAAGAGGTAGCTATGAGACTGAAAAAACATTTATTGATTATATTGAACTTTATTGCCATATGTTCATTTATCTGTGCAAATGAAACATCAAACAAAAATGAGAATAAAACAGATCAATTGTGCAATCTACAGAACCTCTCATTCAGGACCAAAAACAGCGGTGATAAATTGATTAACTATGCCAAAATTTCCAAAGGTTTCCTGTCTATGGGAATAACAGGTATCTCACTTATAGCCAGCGGAGTACCATACACTATTTTAAATGCGATCTATATTAATTATTCACCTTATTTAACCTACGGTCTGCTGTTATTTGGCCCTATCCTGTACTGTCTTCCGTTCCTCTTGACAGGAGTGCCGTTTACACTGCTTGGATTCATATTCCATAATTATTTCAGGACCAAAAAGGCAGTAAATCCTTTTATAAAATATAACCGTAACAACGGTGTTTCGACAATAGGGATAAAATTCAAATTTGCATAAAGGGAGGCATATAATGAAAATAAAATTTTTAATTATTTTTTTAATGTTCTTTTCACTCTTATATATCAGGGCAAATAAAAAGGAATCTTATGATAAAAATAAAATTTCATTTAATTTTAATAAAACAGCTTCAAACGATCAAAAAAAGACAACAGAAAGCAATGATACAGAATACATAAAAAAAGCAAACGGATATTTAACAATGGGAGTTTTTGGAATAATTTTTGTAAGTTTGGCCATTCCTGCATCAGTTGTTTTTCCAGTATTATTAATTTATTTTATACCTTCTATGGCATATTATATATTTTTATTGATTTTATTACCTTTGATTCCATTTTTGGGCGCAGGTGTTCCTCTGACCATTTGCGGTTTTATTTTTTATAACAGAAACAAAAATAAAAAAACGCCGAATCCTTTTTCATCAAATAAAACATCATTATTTAAATTCAATATTTCTTTAAAAGGAGCAAATAATGATTAAAAAAATAATTTTTATTTTTATGATTTTAATTGTTTTATTAAATGCAAAATTAATATTTAAAGAAAAGGAGCCTTATGAATATCCGAAATTTTTGAAACTTGATGAAAAGGAGGCAAACGGTTTGAAGCTTAAAATCAACATCGCCGATTATTTTATGACCATACCTGATATTACTTCAGCAGTTTACAGAAGACCCATATTGAAGAGGTTTAACAATAATATCTATGCTCAAAAAAAAGACACAAGTGATTATCAAAATATATGGGTAAGCCAGACTATTAATAATCAGGGCGATTATATTATCAACAGGGAAAGCAAATGGAGATATAACAGCATAGTTTTTGATAAAAACAATAAACCTCTTTATATTGAAAGAGATCCAAGTGAGAGATTCAAATCCGACTTATTATTACCGGAGATCAGCAAATTTTACATACCTGACTCTATTATTAAAATAGGAGAAGAATGGAAGCTTGAGTTCAAAGATATCAAGCCTGAAGTCATAAATAAGGATAATGATAAAAAATATCATGAAATTTTCATGTCAGGTAAATACAAACTTCTGGGATATGCAGATCATAAGAATATACGCTGTGCAGTGATAGAATCGGTTATAACGATAAATACATTTGATATGTTCATAAAAAGTTCAAGCCAGTACAGAATACCCGGGAGCGGAATTCTGATTAATTCAGAAATTCATAGTCTTGTATATCTTGATTACAGCAGTGATAAAGTCGTTTTTTCAAAAACATATATCAAACAGATCGCACAGGGAAATTACCTTGAAAAGTTCGGAGATTCGCCTGTGGATGCTAAACAAAATATTCTTAAAGAGTATGAAGGCTTAATAAACGGGGATGAAACTTACATAATGCAGATTTTTTATTATTACAAATATACAGGAGGAAAAAAATGAAAAAGATCTTTTTTTTAACTTCATTAATATTACTGACAGGATTAATCAATGCTTCTGTCATTGTACTCAATGACAATACAATCATTAAAGGAAAAATTACTAAATATGATGAAGAAATAATCATTGAAACAGATGCAGGAGTCTATAATTTAAAAAAAGAAAAAGTCTCCAAAGTTTATCAAAATGATGAAGACTATTATAAGGAGACAGTCAGCAAGAACAAAACCAATCTTGAGGTTATGGAAGAGGAGAAAAAAATCAAATATGAATTCAGTCCAGAAATGATTCTATATAAAAAACATGTTAACATTGCAATTGCATCGCTTATCATAGGCAACATTTTATTTGTAGGCACACTCATTGCAGCAGCTCCTGTGATCGGCGAAATTGGATTCCGTTACAAGGAAAGATACGGAACTTCGATATTTTACCTCAATGAAGGGATGAACAACGAGCGAATTCTTTATGTTTCATTAATAGGCGGACTTTTTGCAATTGCAGTCACAGGTATCAGCATCGACATTGCTGCAATCGTCAATTTTTCAAAGGCTTATAAGGTTAAAAAAGGGAGATAAGAGGAAGAAAAAATTAAAGCTCTCTTGTTTCCGGATAAAATTTTTACCCAAAAAAATTGTTTAAAAAAATACCTTTAAATAATCAGTCATTTTCTTGACTAAAATTAAATCTAATAATATAATACTTTCTATTAATAAAGGAGATTGTTATATGAAGAATTATTTAATAATTTTAACAATTTTATTACCTTTAAGTTTTATTTTTTCTGAAGACACAGGATCTGCATCAAAAGGAGTTAAAATGGATGAATTTAAAGCAGACAAGGGAACCATAAATATCTATTTTTTGGGTCACGGCACTTTAAGGATAGATTACAACAAAACCGTAATTCACATTGACCCTGTAAAAAGATACATGGGAAGCGAAAAACAGCCTAAAGCAGACATAATCCTGATAACTCATGAACACAGTGACCATCTAGATAAAGAAATGATCAACAGTCTTTCGACAAAAAAAACGCAAATTGTGCTGAATCAGGCATCCTTTGATAAAATTAAAAAAGGTAAAGTTCTGTCTAACGGTCAGATCTGGGAAAATAAGGTTATTAAAATTGAAGCAGTACCTGCATATAACACAACAGAAGGCAGAGATAAATTTCATCCCAAGGGAGGAAGGGATAACGGATATATTTTGAACATCGGCGGTAAAAGAATTTATATTGCAGGCGATACGGAAGACATTCCCGAAATGGCAAATCTCAAAAACATTGACATAGCTTTTTTGCCGATGAACCAACCCTATACGATGACTCCGGAACAGGTAGCAAATGCAGTAAAAATTATAAAACCTAAAATTGTTTATCCATATCATTACAGTGATACAAAAGTTGAAAATTTATCAGAATTGATGAAGGACAATAAAGTTACTGAATTGAGGATAAGAGATTTAAAATAAAACATTTAATAAAATATTCAAAATTTTTCAAAGAGGCATAATATTCACAATAAAAAATTAAATGAATTACTTATGTACTTTATGGGCTTTTTTAAGACAATTTTTTCAAGGGAAATAAATGAAAATCGATTATAAACCATTCAAAATGAAACATTATGAAAGAGTCTATGAATTCTGGCAGAATATAAAAGTGCTGGGCATGAGCGAAGCTGATAATAAAGAAAATATTAAAAGATATTTAAAGAAAAACAGGAATTCAAGCTTTGTTGCGCTGAACGGAAGCGAGGTTATTGGGACAATATTAGCAGGGCATGACGGAAGACGCGGTTATATTCACCATGTTGCTATTGATGAAAATCACAGAAAAAAGGGTATAGCAAAAAACCTTATCAATCTTGCAATCGCAAAATTAAAAAAAGAAGGTATGGTTAAATGCCATATTTTTGTTTTTAAGGAAAATAAAAATGCTAAAAATTTCTGGAGCCATACAGGATGGACAGAAAGAACCGATCTGGATGTTATGTCATATAATATTATATAAATAGCTGTATATTTATTAAATATTTTCTTTAAAACTTTAAAAGAATAATTGATAAATTCCGATAATTTAACAATTATAAATTATTTTAATAATAATCTGTAAATTAAATGGCAATTATGTTATTATAAAAAAATAGATTAATCAGGTAAGATTGATGTCAGGTAAATTAACCAGAATTTCCATTTTAATAATATTCACATTTCTTCTAGCATTAGGTGTATATTTTACATACTTATTTTTAAGCCTTTCATTAAACAATTATTCAAAAGAAACAATGAATTTGTACAATGAACTCCATATATTAAATAAAGAACATGAAGTGTTGTTCATCAATAAACACAATGATTTTACCAATGCATATAATCAGATGAATAATATAATAATTCATTTTGAAAATTTTTTTAATAATTATAAAAGTTTATGGCAGAGAAAAATCTTTATAAGGAATTTTAAACAGATCATTGAACCATTAGAACAGGAAGGTGATAACTTAATTGCTGAATATAAAGAAATACTTAAAGCTATAGAATTATTAAAAAGCTATAAATTGGAAAAGGAAAAATACTTTTTTCAATTTGCTTCGGATCAGATTAAAAGTTATCCTGAAGATTACATATTTTCAGAGAAAATTGAACTCATAACAGATTCATTAAATAATAACAAATTGAACATATCTTTTTTTTCAGATTCTATAAATTCTTTTTATACTGATCTTGTCAGTTATAATATGAAATTAAATAAGAATTTTTTATATTTAACATTAATAATAATGGCAATCATTCTATCAGCAGGATTAACAACAGCATTTTATTTACTATATATTGAATTAAATAATATTAAAAAATTATCAGACAACCTGTTTAAAATTTCTAAGGATGAGCTTGCTGAAGAGCTGGTTTTAAATACAAAAGATGAACTGGACGATATTGCCAACAATATAAAATCCATACTAAACCAAAGCAGCAATCTTTATATGATAAAAAGCAATGTCAACTCACTGGTTCAAATTAATGAATCTGTAAATAATATGAAAAACTCAATAAAAGAAGAACTTCTCAGTCAAAAACAGCAGATAAGCAGTATTTCCAATGATTTCAAAGAGCTGGTTGAAACAATGACCATAGTTTCAGATAATGCATTGAAAACCAATTTTATAACGCTTGACACAAAACATAAAACAACAAATTCCAGCAATACAATTAAGGAAACACTGGAAAGTTTTAAAACACTTTCTGAAACAGCAACAAAAATATTCGGTATATTAAAAATTATAAATTCTATTACCGAACAGACAGAATTATTATCTTTAAGCGCTTCAATAGAAGCAGCTAGAGCAGGAGAAATCGGAAAAGGTTTTAATATTGTTGCAAATGAAATAAGAAAATTATCAGATTCAACTATATTATCAACAAAAGAAATTTCTAATTTTGGGCGGCTGATTATTAAAATAATAAAATCAACCATAGGCAAATCCGAAACTTCAAATGAAGCCCTTAATACAATTGAAAACAGTATTGATTACATTGTAAACAGCATAAGCAAAATTTCTGACGTGGCTGAATTGGGATCTGATAAATGTAAAAATATTCAAAGTGAAGTCAACATTATCAATGAACATACTATATCAAATTTCAACAACATAGAAAAACTGGACAATTCTATAAAAACGTTCTCAAATAAAGTAGAACAACTAATTAAATTGACATCCAAATTTAAATTCACCAAACAACATGAAATATCCCGAAAGATAAAATTAAGGGAAGCATAAAAATAACTTAACTGTTCAGCTTTTTTTTATTAAAAAAATCATTTAAAATTTATATGATAAACTTGTTTTTAAAGCACGATTTTTAATATCTGTCTCAGTGTTAAAAACTATCCTGCCTCCATAATACCAGTTCATCACTAAACCGACTATAATCATTGAAAGAGCCAATACAAATAACGCCGAACCTGAAGCCAACAATGAAATACCGCCGAACCATAGATTATAACCGGGATCATTCTGCAATCCTATCCAATTATATGGAGCCTGATAAACACCGACAGCTATACCCATCATTATAGAACCGGGTATTACCATAAGCAATCCTATTGATCCAACCACAACACCCATAATAAATATAATTTTAAAAAGCTGAGACATTTGTGAATTAGTCAATCTGAAATTGGTAATTTTTGATTTTAAATTTTCTGTATCGTCTTCGTTATATATTAATTGCATAAATCCTTTTGAAAGTATTCTAAAAGAAAAACTTACGGTTGATTTATCTGTAAAATTTTTCTCATTAGAATAAACTAAAATATTTATAAAAAAAATAATAATAAAAGTTAATAATATAATTTTAATAAATCTCATCGCAGCCTCCATAAATTTAATACTAATAAAACCCTTCTTTAATTAAACAAAAATTATTAATATAATTTAATATATTTATAAATATATTACAAAAAATTTTTATTTTATCTTTACATTTTTACTTCTTTTAATTATACCTTAATTGATGGAAAAAAACAATATAGCTGATCAATTGTATAAAATAATAAATTTATATTCAGACTTTAAAGAAGATAATCTTATTCATGAACATGAAAAGATAAATTTTAATTTCTCCAAAGAAACGGAAAACAAAAAAATCATAATAACAGAACAGCCTGAAAAAATTATTGATAATCAGGATATGGAAAAGATCAAAGCAGGGAAAAGAAAGCTCATTGACACTGCGGAAAAAATAATAAAATGTACTGACTGCAATCTTTATAAAACTTCTAAAAAAGTCCCAGGAATCGGAAAAATATTTTCCGGGATTTTTGTAATAACCAATCCAGCTACGGTTGAAGAAGAAAATTTCGGATTTCCTTTGGTCAGTGAATCTGGTGACTTTTTTAAAAAGTGGATGAATGCAATTAATATCAATCCAAATGACATTTTTATTACAAACTTGTTAAAATGCGCACCGAAAAACATTAAAATAACCAGAGAAATTATAGAAACATGCTGGAAATATATAGATGCCCAGCTGGAGATAGTGAAACCGAAAATAATCTTAACATTAGGACAGCTTGCTTTATCATCAATAAAAAAAAGCTTTTATGATTTAAAAAAACATCACGGTGAACTTTTTTTATATAAAAACATCAAAGTGATTCCCTCTTTTCATCCGTCAGATGTATTGAAGGATAAAAATTTAAAAAAATTAGTATGGGATGACTTAAAAAAATTAAGCATAAGTTTAAGGGAATCTAACTTCAATGAATGACAATATTTTAATAATAAATATTGCTGTTCCCATAAATAATAATACATTATTCAGATACTCAGCTCCTGATGAATGCACTAAAGAGGATGTCCTTTACAGAAGAGTTCTTGTCAACTTTAATAACAGAATTATCCAGGGGTTTGCTGTATCGTGTGGAGAATATACAGATCAATACAAAATTAAACCGATAATAAAAATAATAGATAAAAGAGTCTTAATAGATAAAAGAATGATTGATTTTGCAAAATGGATTGCAGATTATTATTTTGCAGGGATAGGCGAAGTTTTATCATTGATGGTTCCAAAATGCAAAAGTGCAAAAAAAGAGGAAGTTTTTGAAGAAAAAATTAATCAGGAAAACATCACACTCACCGAATATCAGGAACATATATATAAAAACATTGCCTGTGAGATTAATAAAGGGGAGAAGAGATTTTACCTTTATGGAATAACAGGATCAGGTAAGACAGAAATTTATATCAAACTTATAGAGGATGCAATCAAGCAGAATAAAGATTGTATATTATTGGTGCCTGAAATAGCATTGAGTTATCAAACTCTTTACAAGCTTAAAAATAAATTTGGAAATCTATGTGCAATGCTTCACTCGGGACTTAAAAGCAGTACAAGATTAAAAGAATATTTAAGATTGTTTGACGGGGATGCAAAAATTGCCATTGGACCCAGAAGCGCCTTATTTGCGCCCTTAAAAAACCTCGGTTTAATTATCATTGATGAAGAAAATGAAGGATCATACAAATCAGAAGAAAATCCCAGATTTCATGCAAGGACATGCGCTCAATATCTTGCAAAAATGAATAATGCCGTTCTATTATTGGGCTCTGCAACACCTTCCATAGAATCATGGTATTATGCAATTAATAATTATTTCAAGTTATACAAAATGAATCAGCGATATGCAGGAGCCGAACTTCCGAGCATTGAAATAATCGACAACTCAAAAACAAAAATGATAAAAAATTTATCAATAGAACTTATCGATCAAATTAATAAAAAGTTAAAAAACAGAGAGCAGGTAATTTTATTGCAGAACAGAAGAGGTTTTGCGAATTTCATAAAGTGCAAAAACTGTGATTATACTTTCGGCTGTCCAAAATGCAATATACTGCTGACATATCATAAATCAAAAAATAAACTGACATGTCACCATTGCGGTTATTCTGCAGATTTTCAGGCAATTTGTCCAAAATGTAAAGACTCAAAGCTTTTAAAGATCGGAGCAGGAACACAGAGGATTGAAGATGAGATACAGGAAATTTTCAAGCATGCAAAAATTTTAAGAATTGATCTGGACAGTCTGAAAAAAATAAAAAATTTGAATGAAATTTTCCATAAAATTGGAAAAGGGGATATAGATATATTAATCGGAACTCAGATGATCGCAAAAGGTCTTCATTTCCCTAAAGTAAAGCTAGTTGGTATTATAAATGCTGATCTTATATTAAATCTACCAGATTATAAAGCATCGGAAAGAGCCTTTTCACTAATAACACAGGTAGCAGGTAGAGCAGGAAGGGTTGGAGAAAAAGGACATGTAATAATTCAGACATTTAATAAGGATCATTATGCCATAATTAATGCAAAAAGGTGCGATTTTGAAAGCTTTTATTCAGCCGAAATTAATTTCAGAAAATTATTGAAAATGCCCCCGTTTTACAGAATGATCAGACTTGTTATAAGAGGCATTGAAGAGGAAAAAGTAAAAAATGATATGAATATTTTAATTAAAATCATAAACAATAAAAACATTGAAAATATAATAGTAATGGGCCCTGCACCATGCATGCTTGAAAAAATCAATAATAATTACAGGCATCAAATTTTACTAAAATCAAAAAACATCTCCAAAATACAAAAACTACTAAATGAATCTATAAATGAGGTTAAAATATATCATAAAAATTATCTGGAAATTGACGTTGATCCTATAGATCTATTATAAATGTGAGGTTAAATATGACTAAGTCATTAAAAGAAATAGTTTTGGCGACAAATAACAGGCATAAGCTAAAAGAGTTATCCGATATATTCGGAAAAGACATTAAGCTTTTAAGTCTCAATGAAACAGGCTTTAATAAAGATATAATTGAAGACGGTAATACATTTATAGAAAACTCAATTAAAAAATGCAGGACGGTTTATGATTTTGTACAAAATCCCGTAATAGCTGATGATTCAGGACTCTGCGTTGAAGCGCTCGGCAATGCCCCAGGCATTTACTCTGCAAGGTACGGCGGCAATACTTTAAACGACAAAGAAAGGTACTTATATCTTTTGAAAAATTTAAAAGGGGAAAAAAATCTTAATGCTTCATTTGTCTGTGCATTGGTATTAATGATAAATCCCAACAGATACTATATAGTTCAGGAGGAAAAAAAAGGGATAATAACATTTGAACCCAAAGGAGAAAATGGTTTCGGGTATGATCCAGTCTTTTTTCTCCCTGAGTATAAAAAAACCGTAGCGGAACTTCAGGATAGTCAAAAAAACAGGATATCCCACAGAGGTAAAGCCTGCAGAATGATGAAAAAAATAATAAATGAAATCAGCCTTTTGTAAATTAAAAATAAATTTGTTGATTTTTAATTTATTGATTTATAAAATGTAATTAATTTATAATAAGGAGTTTTTTAATGGCAGAAACAATTACAAAAGAGATGAACTTAAAGGATCTGCTCAGCAAACATCCGGAAAGCGCAAGAGTATTTGCGGCATACGGTATAGGCTGCTTAGGCTGTGCAATGGCAAATTTTGAAACAATTGAACAGGGGATCAATGCTCACGGAATAAATATAGATGAATTTATGAAAGACTTGAATTCACTGATAAATAAAAATTAATGAAGCTTCTTTTATTAAGACATGCTAAATCTTCATGGAATGATGAAGATTTAGCAGATTTTGACAGACCTTTATCAGACAGAGGTATAAAAGACTGTAAAACCATAAAAAATTTTATTAAAAAAAATGACATATACCCTGATTTAATCATCTCTTCTTCATCAAAAAGAACAAAAGAAACAATAAATTTAATATTTAAAAACCATTTAAACAAAATAAAAATAATTTACACAAAAAAATTATATTTAGCAGGCGCTAATAAAATCATTAATATAATTTCAAAAACAAATGATAAGAAAAAAAAACTAATGATTGTAGCCCATAATCCAGGTTTATTACTGCTTGTTGACATAATAACAGGTCAAGGTTTCCCTTATAAAAAATTCAGCACTACAGGTTTGGCTTTAATTGATATAAACATAAAATCCTGGTCGGAAATAAAAAGCAAAACAGGAAAACTTTCCTTATTTATGACTCCTAAAATGATAAGAAAAAAAAATTAAATATTAATTAATCTGTTATTACTATTCTATTCCCAGTATAAGGAGAAATTTTTTCCTTTTTCTTCAGATATTCAGCAAGTACATCTTTGTGAACCACATTCAGATTGACTTTATCTTGTATGTCCCTGAATTCATCATAACCGTCCCCGCCATAGGCAAGCCATGAATTAATTGCTACTTTATAACTGGATGAATTCTTTATATCCACTCCATTGATCTTTACATTATAAATCTGATCTTTAGATTTTGAATAATTGAAGTTTAAACCTCCTACCTGTAAAAAACTCCCGTACCCTATTCTTTTTACAGAATGATTGATAACATTAATAATTTCCTCACCGGTCATAGTTAAAACATAGACCGGATTATTATATCTAATCATTGAATTAATGTCTTCTCTTGTCAGTTTTCCTTCCTTCAATGTAACCTCTCCTATGCCACCGGAATTCTGGAATGCAATATCAGCTTTGGTAAAATCAATCATAGCATCGCATATTAAATTACCTATTGGTGTTTCAGCTGTCATTGTTTTATCAGTAGTAAACTCACCCCCTTCAAGTATAACAATTGTTTTTTTCAATTCTTTATTAAAGGATATCATTTTTGTTTTTATGGTATTTAACGTGATCAGATCTTCTGATATTTTTTGACTTTCTTCATAAATGTTGAAATTAACAGGATGAAGGCGGTATTCAAAGGAAATTATCTTTTTATCTTCAATCTTTAAATTTATTTCTCCTAGATATAATCCCCATCTATATGCTTGTGCTATCTTGGTATTATTTATCGATATAAGTTGATCGATTTTATGACCGGTTCTTCCATCTATTATAAGATCAATTCCTGAAACGGATGAAGCTAGTGTTCTTGAACCGGTTTTTTCATCATTTGGATAATATCCCAGGTATGTTAATGCAATGATAATGTCTGCATCATTTTCTTCAGATTTCAGGATTTCAACCATACTCCTTGCGGATTCTATCGGATCTTTAAATACTATTTCCTCTTTTGCTCTTTCCGAAATTTGTTCAATAGCATCCTGAGTTATAACACTGAAAATACCGACTTTAATACCGTTTAAGCCTCCGATTTTTTTTATAATATAAGAATCACAAATTGGTGCTTTCGCATTTGCCCTGTCTTCTATATTTGAGCTGATAAAATAAAAATTTGCCTTTTTGTTTAAATTATTGAAGAAGTCAATTGATTCATAAATTTCGGAAATGCCGACACCTGAGGCAAAGTAATCGCATGCGTTCATGCCTGCTATATCAGTCTCACCGTTGAATAAATTTGATTCAGGCATGCCTCTTATTATTCCTCCAGTATCAAGAATTAAAAAGTTATTCCCTCTTTTTTCCCTTTGAATTTTTTTAATTAAAGAGGCTCTTGCCGGTATCCCTCCCTGATTGTCCCTTCCTAAATGCGAAAAACTTAATGGGTGCCCGTTAGTATCATTTGTGAACAAAATTGTCAGTTCAATTTCATTTTTATTTGCTGAATAAGCAGAAAAGTTAATTAATAATAATAATAATAAAATCTTTGCTGTTTTCATACTGGCTCCATAAAAAAACATTAATATAATTATACATTATTTATATTGTTTTTATAAACAATTATTAATTTCGTATTTATATTTTTATTATCGAGACTATACATCAAATTATAAAAAAAATAATAAAAATTCTTCCTTAAATCGATATTTTTTAGTATACCAATTTATAAATGTAATATTAAAAGAGGAATAAAATGGAAGAAAAAATAATTTGGATACCTTTTGATATAATGGAAAAATTCATGGTAGAAACTTTTAAGGGGGTTAAAGTTCCAGAAAATGACGCTAAAGTCTGCTCTGAAGTTCTGATCATGTCAGATAAAAGAGGAATAGACTCTCATGGCGTAAACAGATTGAAACCCATTTATTATGACAGGATCAAAAAAGGCCAGATAAATCCCATAACTAAAATCGATATTTTAAAAGAAACCGAAACTACTGCTGTCTTTGATGCAAACAACGGCATGGGACAGGTTGTATCGAAAAAAGCAATGCATACAGCGATTGATAAGGCAAAAAAATTCGGAATGGGTATGACTGTTGTTAGAAATTCAAACCATTATGGTATTGCAGGTTATTATTCATTAATGGCGGTCAATGAAAACATGATCGGAATAACAGGAACAAATGCAAGACCATCGATTGCTCCTACTTTCGGAGTCGAGGGTATGCTTGGCACCAATCCTCTTACATTCGGTATACCTACTGATGAAGAGTTTCCCTTTGTCATTGACTGTGCAACATCACTGACGCAGAGGGGAAAGATAGAACTTTATGATAGGTTGAACAAGGACATACCTGAAGGATGGGTAATAGATCAAAGCGGCAAAACAAGAACCGACAGTAGTCAGATACTTAAAGACCTTGTAAAGGGTACCGCAGCTCTGTCCCCTTTAGGTGGCATTGGAGAAGAAATGGCTGGTTATAAAGGTTACGGTTATGCAACTGTTGTGGAAATTTTGTCAGCAGCACTTCAGAACGGCAATTATATGAAAATGCTAAACGGCATAGATGATAAAGGAAACACAATACCTTACAGGCTGGGACATTTTTTTATTGCAATAAATATTTCTTCCTTTATAAATCCTGATATTTTTAAAAAGATTGCGGGAAGTATATTGAGGGACTTACGCTCAAGCAAAAAAATGCCAGGAGAAAACAGGATTTATACTGCCGGAGAAAAAGAGCATCTTGCATGGGTCGAAAGAAAAGAAAAAGGTGTACCTATAAATGATAATTTAAAAAAAGATATAATTGTAATTCAAAAGGAATTGAATATAAATATTATAAATTTGGGATTTTAAAAAGATATTTTATTTAAAAAAACTCATTATAAATAATGTTAACCACTTTTTTTGCTAGCTGCTTATCATCTTCCAGATCAACACCTATTATTATATTCCTTTCACTGGGTCCTTGATCAATTATTTCTATATTCACTCCATTTTTCGATAGTGCTACCGATATCCTTGAGAGAAGTCCTATGGTATGCCTCATACCCTCACCTACTACACAGATCAAACCTTTCTTTTTCCTTATCTGAACTAGATCAGCATCCAAATTTTCCTTTAGCCATCTCATGAATTCTTCAGGTTCAATTTCACGTCTGATCTGTTCGGAAACCCCGGAATGTACGGTTTTTTCCTTAAATTCCTTTTCTGAAACAATCAAACACATAGAATCAATGCCTGTAGTAATCTGGTCAATGCTTATCCTGTGTTCCTCAAAAATTTTTAAAAGATTATTGGCAAAGCCGATCTCTTCATTCATGAGACATTTTTCGATGTTTATAAAGCATACATTTTCGATATGTGCAATTCCTATAACAGGACGATCTAAGTTAATCTTTCTTTCATTTACTATAAAAGTTCCTTTATGTTCCAGATTTGTAAGGTTTCTTAAATTGATCGGTATCCCTGCATTCATTACAGGAAGCATAGCTTCTTGATGAAGAACATTAAAACTTATATAAGTAAGCTCCCTAATTTCTTTATAAGTGACTTCTTCCATGAGGACAGGATTCTTGACAACTCTCGGATCTGCAGAATAAACGCCGTCAACTTCCTTCCAGTTTTCATAAACAGAGGCACCTATAGCCACAGAAACATCTGCTGCTGTTTTATCCGTTCCACCCCGTGAATAGATCATGGGTCTGTTTTTTTTGTCTATTGCAAAAAAACCAGGATAAACTATGATACCTTCAATATCCAGTAATTTCTTTAAGTTTTCTTCGGCTTCCTTTGTAACTTTGCCATCAAGAGGATGCCCCATTAAATAATGTCCGATATCCCTCGGATCAACATATTTTGCATTAAACCCCCTGATTTCCTTTAAATAGACTGTGTCCAGTCTGGAAAAAAGCTCTTCTCCTGCCCCCATCATCAATGCTCTGAAATGATCATCAGAGAGTTCTTTTTTCATTTTTATATAATCGTAGAGAATATTAATGACTTCATCGATTTTCTTTTTGCTAATTCCCAAGGGTTCAAAGACATAATAATGGTTCAATCTTATCTTTTCAATTAAATCTTCAGGGAAAACACCCTTTTTAATCGTAGCTTCAGCTCCGTCAGATAAAAGATCAGTGACTTTAGGTAGATCTTTAATCTTGCCTATTGCCGAGTTTACCTTGATCTTTCTATCAGGCTTCATTTCAAATAGATCTGCCGCAATCTTAACTCTGCCGCTGTCAGCATTTGCCCAACCACCGAATTTTGATACTATATATCCCATATTATTCTCCACAGTTTCTTTATTTAATATCTTTTTTTATATCATGGTAAATATTCCTTATCTTATTCTTATTTTCTCCAATGGTAGTTTCATTTTTCTTTTTTATAAGAAGCCAGAAATCAGCAAGCTTTTTTGTAAATTTATACCTGTTTAAAAAATTTATTATGATTTCTTCAAACCGTTCTTTTTTTTTAAAGTCCAGTAAAATGTATCCAAGAAGTACAAATACCCAGCCCTGAAAAAAAACTATAAAACCCCCGAGTATTCCAATAAAGATAAAAATAATGCCGATTATATTTCTTAATATTCTTTTCATATGAGTTATTATAATTAAATTTTATGATTAATTACAAAAAAAAAGAAAATAGTCAATATAAATAGATATTTTTAAGTTGGTTATTTGGTTTAAACTTATTTCTTAAATTCAATATTTTTCTGACATCGGATGCTATCATTCCTGCTTTATCAGCTGCAATCAAGCCATTATCTGCATCTTCAAACACTTCACAATATTGAGGCATTACACCCATTAGATGAGAGCATTTTAAAAAAGTGTCAGGCTCTGGCTTATGGTTCTCAACATCATCCGCCGTTACTATAATATCAAAATAATGGTAGAGTTTTGTCTTATTGATGATAAGCTCTGCCATCCTTCTGTACCCGCCTGTTCCGACCGACATCGGAAGAGTGCCATAATATTTTTTGACTATATCAACGATCATAGGTATCTGTTTGATTCTGTCAATATTCCTCTTAAAAAATGCTTCCTTTTCTTCGACAACTTCTTGAGGATTTAAATTAATATTGAATAATTTATTGAATATCTTGACTATCTTAAAAGTAGGAATTCCTGAGAATTTCATAAAAAGTTCTTCTGACAACTTAAAACCTCTTGATTTTAATACATGATGCCATGCTTCATAATGGACAGGCATAGTATCTACTAAAGTGCCATCAAGATCAAATATCAGAGCTTTTGCTTTTGGATTTTTATCGATTATCATAAAAAGGTGAGCCATTATTAACATTAAATAACCATTAAGTCAAGCAAATGGGATTTTTTTGTCAAGACTTTTTAAAAATGTCCCTTTTTTAACTATTTAGAAATGTCCCTTTTTAAGCATAACATAATTCCTTATTTTTAGTTTTAATATTGATATTTGTAATATCAGTTATTTTAAGTTCCTTATCATTAAAATATATATGTATTGAACTTTTTAAATGCGCAGGCTACTATTGTTGAGTCGGAATAATCCGACTCTGAAAGGGCGAGCCTGAAGGACTCGTCAACTCCTCTGGCACAGCCTGTCAAAAAAGAAAAGCTCTGTCTGGCTTGAGACCCAGCCGTGTCTTGAGCCTGCGAACATCACCCTGTCTGACCTACGGAAAAGTTGAAAAAACTGCTCTCTACAGGGATACTAAAACTTACCATAAAACATCTCCTTAAAAAAAAATCAGGAAGTATTCGCTATATTTTTATGAAAGTCAAGATTGTTTACGATTTTTGTTACGATTTTTTTGTTTTTTTATTTTCTTATTGTATTTAATTATATTTTTATTTATTATAGAAAAGATTCAGTATAAAACCATACAATAAAATTTTTTTTAATAGATTATTTATTAAGAAAGTTTATATATCATTAGAGGTTTTTTTTATGTTAAAAAAGGGATTTCTTTTTTTGGTGTTTTCAGCATTGCTTCAGGAGCAATGATTAGTTCAGGAATCTTTATCCTTCCTGGTATCGCTTTTTCAAAAGTTGGCCCGGCTATTTTTATATCCTATTTTATAGCAGGTTTATCAGGATTAATAGGCATATTCAGTGTCATCGAATTATCAACTGCAATGCCATAAGCAGGTGGTGATTATTATTTTATTAATAAAACATTTGGTCCCTTATTCGGTACAATTTCAGGTTTTCTTGGATGGTTTGCTCTTTCATTAAAGAGTGCATTTGCTATATTTGGTATATCAGAAATAATTTTTTTATATACAAGGTTAAGTCCTTTAATATCAGGGTTTAT
>JAFGQB010000216.1 GCA_016935915.1 Spirochaetota bacterium | reverse complement strand
TAAATAATATATTAAAATAGAATTTTTTTATGAATGAAAATGCAGAAATTTTAGATAAAATTTATAAATACAAAAAACTCATATTATCAGGTAAAATAAAAATAAACTTTGATACTGCAAAAAAATTTGTTGGTCCGGATGTTGCATATCATCTGTACAAGACTGATATTTTAAAAAAAATAGGACAACCAATATAAAAAAGGAGTTGTCCTAAAGATTTTAATATAAAAATCAAAAAAACATTTTTATAGATTATTAAATATTTGCAGGGACACAAAATTTTTGTGCCCCTGCTTTAAGGTAACCTATATAAATTTTAAATTAATAACTTTCAACAGCACCGATATCAGTACCTGCAGGAATACCTGCATTTATAAGGTCACTGCCTGCTGCCAATTTCAAGAAATTACCGAGATTTATGCTTCCATCCGCATTTCTGCTTATTGTCGGAGTAAGGCTTGCAAAATCTGCTGCACTTACCACCAAACCCTTGCCATTAACGCTTGTTCCGTCTGATTTCCACCAGCAGTTTGTGAATTCAACATCCTCGCCGTAATGATAATCGGTATCCGGACTAATATATGAAAGATTATTTTTGAATATATGTGTGCCTTTATCCATCCTGAAATTTGCACCGTCTCTGTTGTCCCATCCTGTACAATTTGTGAATAACATTGTTCCGCCGTTTCCGTTTCCCCAGAAACCTTTAACTCTGTTTCCAAATGCTATACATCGAGTCAAAACATTATCACAGGGTAATCCATTACCGCCTAATTTAAAACCATTACCGTCACCCGGGCTTGTACTACCATCCATATGATAGCCGTTTGAATAAGCAATACAGTCAATCATAGTTACCGGACCAATTACACCGGTTTCGGCTTTCATGAATAAGTCCCATCCGTCATCATTATTGTGATGAGCAATACATCCTCTGAATACATTACCATAACCTGTTGTTAGCTTACAGCCAAAACCGTCTGCATCTTCATGGTTGTCAGGATCATCATTATCATAAGAATCACAATTTAAGATCAAATTGTTTGCAGGCCAGTCATTAATCGAAGTCTCACTTTCCGAATATCTGCCAAGCTGTAATCCAGAGTCTCTGTTCTTATTAAAAACACAAAGTTCTATTGTGTTATTATTACCGGATATATACATACCGTTATCTGCCGCACCTGTAATCTGAAGTCCTTTTATATGCCAGTAATTTGCATCAACTCTGATGCCTCTGGGATTTACATCATTTGAAATATAAGGCTGGCTTGAAAAATTAAATATAGGTTTTTCACTGCCGTAAGCAAATAATTTTGTTTTTGAACTTGATGTTCCGTCATATCCCTGAGGAATAGTAATCTGTGTAGAATAAGAATAAGTACCGCCTCTTGCATATATTGTTCCTCCTGAAGCAATCTGAAAAATCGCCTCTTCAAGAACCGTAGGCTGATCAATAGTGCCTGAAGCACCTGCAGATCCGTTAGGTGCGACATAAATTACCGAAGCACCTGTTGCTTTTACCAAATCTGATTCTTCCAAACTATTAAAATCAGATTTATAACTTTCGGTCTGATCCTGTGCAAAAGGATTGCAGCTGAACCAAACCAATACGATCAATGTTAAAAGAACTGAAATTATAATAAAATTTCTTTTTTTCATTAATCTCTCCTTTTTTTTAATATAAATTTTTATAAAACAAAGCAGGTGAAAGGATCACCTTTCACCTACAGTCTATTTAATAAAGCTTAAATTTTACCTACACCTGCACCTGCCTGAACTATTGCGTCTGTTTCAGCGCCCGTATCAAGAGTGTAAGAATACGGAGGAGTCCAGTTTACACCAGATGGATTAACTTCAAATGTTTCAACATTTATCAAAACACTTCCGGTATCCCTGATATAACCAGGCATTGATGAAGTATCATACCAGTTTGTACAATCTTCAACATTCATAAAATAATTATTTTCAGAAATGATATTTGCTTCAACTCCGACTCCGATACCATAGTCTCCAATATCAGTGTAATAATTATTGTAAACATGACACTGAGCAAATCTTACCCTCGGATGTCTCTGTGTTGTACCCTTAAACCAGTTATGATGATAAGTTGTTTTAAGATTTCCTCTATCCTGAGCTGTATCACCGTCATCACGTCCCAATAGGCAGGTTTTATTGTGATCATGGAAAACATTCCAAGAAACTGTACAATAGTTTGAACCTCTCTTGATATCAACAGCACCATCCGATGAATTTGAAAAGTCACAATGATCTATCCATATATGGTGAGAGAACATCTGGACATTGATCAAATCATCTGAACCGCCTGTAAAAGTAATATTTCTGATTATAATGTTATGAACTGCATTTGCCGGAAGTGATGTAATATTATCATCAATCGGAATACCGATATTCAAACCGCCGCCGCCGTTTATAACAGCATTGCCCACACCTATAATAGTTTTATTTGATGCAACATTCTGCATTCCGGAAAAACTAATTGTGCCTGAAACCTGAATAATTAATGGTTCTTCCCTTGCAATATAGTCTAAAAATTGTGTTGCATTTGTGGCAGTTACTGTTTGTCCGCCTGCACCGCCTGAAGTTCCGTCATCACCCCATGCATTGACTGTAGCAAAACCTACACATGAAGTATCGCCTGTGCCTTTTAAAAATTCTGTTTCATTTAAAATATCATAATCTGATGAGCTTTTATTTGCCTGTTGAAAAGGGTTACAACTGAACCAAACAACTAAAGCCAATAGGCAAAAAACAGAAAGAATTATTAAACTTGTTTTTTTCATTAATGTCTCCTTTTAAATAATATATTTTTTTTAAGTACCTTTTATTAAATATTTTTCATAAAATCTTTATTGTTATAATATATATTTAATTAATATAATCCTTTTAAAATATTAAATTTGAAAAATATATATTATTATTATTAATTAAAAGCACCTCCTGTTTTAAGATTTAAGATCTATATGAAAAATAATCAATTTATAAGTTTAAGATAAATTTTTATATTTTTAAATAATAAATAATATTTGACTATATTTTTTATAAGATTAAAATATAATTTATATAAAAACTCCTTTAACTTAATTTTATTAAAATAATTATATTTTTTTTATAATATATATATATATATTATAACATTTATACAGAGATTACAATAAAAATTTTTATATTTTTTTAATAATTTTATGTATAAAAACAATAGATTTTTTAAAAACAATATTAAAAAATAATAAAATTTAAAAACTATTTCCCTCTTTTTATACTTATATCTGCAGAAATTTAAAATAATAATACAAAAAAAATTAACTTGATCCTGTTTAAAAAAAATTAATAATTTAAGCCGAATATTATCTGATTTTAAACAGATGCTTCCGCCATCCAGAAACCGTGTATATTGCATCTTTCAACAATAGTTACCTTTTTGCCTTCTTTTTTTAAATGATATAATCCCGAAGCCCATACATCAGGAGTGAGCATTACCCTTGATATATATTTATAATCCAGATAACAGTCGATAAACATAATATAATGTTTTTCTTCCATAGGATGAAGCACTTCTCCTATTCTTACAAGAACATCTGTACATTTTTGTTCTTTTATCAAGTGGCATTCTCTTATTATCTGTATTAAAGGGATATGTTTCGGAGCAGCTTCTTTGCTTTTTTCTTCTGATTCAATGAAAATTTTATCGTTCTGTTCAAATTTTTCTTTTGGAGCATAACAAACCGGACAGTTGCCCGGAGCCGCATTAAATTCAATATGACCGCAAACTTTGCAAATAAAAATGTTCATAAAAACTCCTAAAAAGTCTCTCACAGAAACATAAAGATGATAATAAAATACTTTGATTTTTTTGGCGTAATGCTATCCGGAATCATACCGGTTTTCTTTTTTAATCAAAGCTTATTTTTATTAAATCAAAACATAAAATAATTATATTTGTTCCTATGAAAAAAAATTTTCTTAAATGTTATCTGGGCTGACAGCCCATATTAAAAACAAAAAATTAATTTTTATTAAATCACAAATTAAATAAAAATAAATGTTTCAATATAATACAATCATATAAAAAAGAGATAAATTAAGTCAATATAAAAAAAGTTTAATTACAAATATTATGGATTTTTAAATTTTTATTTTCAGTTTAGAGCATCTATGATTTTTAAGAAAAACTATCAAAGTTATCAGATAATTAAAAATTCCAGCCGAAGAAAAAACCGATTCTCCTGAAGTAAACATACCAGTCATTATATTCTCTTTCTCTGTAATCAAGGTTGCCAACTGTTTCCGATGTATAGGATCTGTCATTTTTAAACAGAGCAAATAGAGTCACATAATAATTATACGGCAGTTCTATATTGACTCCGGGACCAAACTCAATAAAACAAAAATCAGAACCCCAGCCTTTATCCTTCATCCTTGAATCGTAAAAATGTGACAGATGAAGATAGTCCATTCTTAAAACAATACCTGCCGTTATCAGTAAATTTCTATGCCTCATCTTTAAAAACTGTCTATCCTCCCCTGTATAATCCTCAATCACGGGAATTCTATAACCTAAAAGATATTCACCTTGAAGTTTCCAGCCGTTTAAATTTTCACCAATGTCTTCCTCGTACATATAAGGTATATTTTCATTGATGCTGAGTAATGCCTGATATCTGATGATCGGAGTTGCAAGAAACACAAAATGCATCCATCTGGAATATCTTGCAGGTAATACATAAGAAAGATCAAACTGAAATGTAGAAGAAAACCACACCTGCATAAGAGGTCCGATAAAGTTTTGGCGCAGTATAGTACCGCGATCGTTAATTCCGATACCGCTTATAATTCCTGCAAACGACCAGCCAGGACCGATTAAAAAACCTGATTGAAAGGTTAAAAAAGCAATCGGAGTTAAAGTTACGCTCATTCCGACATTCATTGTTATGGGGCTGATTTCATAATGAAAACCGAGCTTTATATTATTATTTTTAAATAGAGGATTGTCGAATGTCAAAAAAGGAGCTATCAAGTAATAATTAAGATATGCCTTTACTTCGGAACCTCCCCATCTTCCTCCAATAATCCTGCCTTCCTTTGTATGATGCTTTTTGTCAGGATCGCCTTTATCCGTATAGTCAACAGGTTCATAATTTGTAAAAGTATAATGATTATTGTCGATCATCCCGTCATGCCACATAAATATATAAGTGGCAACAAAAGCGGCGTTTCCACGGAATTTCATAAAGTATTTTGACTTATCTCTAAATGAAATATTATTGATTTTGTCACTGTCTGAAGTAGTATCTTCCGAAAAAGAAAGAATGGTTTTAAGAAAAATAATTGATATTAATAAAATAATTTTCTTAATTAAGCTTTTTTTCATAAAAGAAGTTTGAAGATATAATAATTATCAATAAAAATAAAGAATTAATTTTTTTATTTTTAAAATCTTTACAATTTTATACTAAATTTTTATAATAGAAAAATAATATTGTTTTAAAAAAAAGTAATTATTTTTATTTTTAAGTAAAAATTATATCTTTATCATAACAGGAATTATTGTATGAAAAAAAATTATTTAAAGACAATCATGATTTTTGTAATCATATTAATAAACTTTTCAAACTGTGTCATAATCAATGAATTAATCCCTAAACCACCTACAGATTCTGTCAAAATAAATGATATTTCAAAAATCTCAATTGAGAGCATAATTGACGAAAAGGATATCGGTTTTGAATATTCTTTTATAGAAGGATATAAGGAACCGCATACGCCATCAATAACAGAACCTACAAAAAAGTTGAAAGATTTTCTTATGGAGCTTCATGGAGATTATGATTTAAATAAAAGCGGTATTGCAAAATATTATAATAAAAAAAACAAAGATAAACCAAAAAGCATTATCATAATGATACCCGGGATATATTCTGCTGCAGGAACCCTTTCAAACCTTGGCTTATCTATTGCGCGAAGACTGCCGCAGAGCGAAGTATGGATATGGGAAAGAAGGGCAAATTTGCTTGAAGACAGAAGGCTGTTAAAAAAAGCAATTAAGGAAAAAAACAGTAGAATACTGCTTGAGCTTTATGAAAATGATAAATTTAAATTAAAACAGAATTCTTTTTATCAGCCGTCAACCGAAGACATATCATTTCTCTCATATTGGGGATTTAATGTTTTAATGAATGATTTATACAAAGTCATAATTGATGCAAGAACAAAATCTGATGAAATTGTTTTGTGCGGCTACTCGCTTGGAGTTCTTTATGCCGCTAATTTTCTGGCAAATGACTTTGGAGAGAGTAATACTTTCGGAGGTCATAATCTTATTGACAGGGTAATTTTTCTAGACGGTCCTCCAATGATCCATGGTTATGTAAAAAATGAACAGCAATATTTCTATGGAGTAACAATCATTCCTTACAATATAATAGAAGGTAAAAAAAAACTTGAATCAGGTAAATATTATCCATGCAGCGGAACTGTTGACAGGGATATGTCTTTCTTTTTTAATGTAAATGCAAGAGCCATACTTGCATATATTGCTCCAAACGAATTAAGCCATGAACAGTATGATGCAGGATTGAAAAAATTACCGGTAACCAATCTTGCCAAACATCTTTTAGAAATTGATGATAATTATCAAAAGTTCAAATTATTCACTGCAACTTTCGGAAGAGCAGATGCAAAAAATTTCGGTAAATTTAGTTATAACAATACCGTTAAGGTGACAGGACTTGCACAAAATAAAAAATTTATTGACTGGATCCCGTATACTCATTTTGAAAACATAGAATTCAACAACTACAATGAATATCTTAAAGCGGAATGCAATGAACACTTCAACATGGAAGAATGGTATCAACCTACAAGGATCTTACTTGATTTCGGCTCAATTCATCATAATGATACAAGCTCTGGCTGGCAGTCAAAATATTTTAAAGTTACCGAAAATAAAAACATTAAACTTCCTTTTCTTTGCGTAGGGCTTTCAAGAGGGCTTTCCTCAAGAATAGAAATTTATAAAAATTATAAGGAAAAAATAAACTCAAATGATTTCACTATAATAATGGTCGATCAGATAACGCATCTGGACGGTGATACTGTCACGGACAACGGTTCAAGACCTGTAATTGCAGACATAACAGCAAACTGGCTTAATAAAAGAAAAATATATAATCAATAATGATTAAAAAAAAAATTCTTGTAGAAAACTTAATTTGTTTATTCTTTGATAAATCCACTATTTATAATACATATTGTATAAAATTTAAAAAATATTCAAAAATTTTAAATTTAAATTAATTATAAATTAAATATAAAAATGTAAATTCTTATTATTTTCAACTATAAAATATCTGAAATAATTATATCATTTGAACTGTAAAGGAGGCTTTTATGACAAATCCAAAAATACTTATTTTATTTTACTCATTATATGGTCATATTTATGAACTGGTTAAAAGTGCTGCTGAAGGCATTAAAGAGGCAGGAGGTGTGCCACTAATCAAAAAAGTACAAGAACTTATCAATGAACAAAATTATGATGAGCATGCAAAAAAATTTCATGAAAGCATTAAAGATATAAAAACTGCTGATCCAAAAAAAGATTTAAAAGAAATTGATGGCTTGATTCTGGCAACTCCTACCAGATACGGTAACATGACAGCACAGATGAAATATTTCATAGACCAAACGGTGGAAGACTGGCTTAAAGGGACATTAATTGGAAAACCTGCAAGTGTGATAACCAGTACTGCCACCCAGCATGGAGGACAGGAAACTACAATTATAAGTTCAATGATACCGCTTCTTCATCAAGGCTGTATAATTGTAGGACTACCATATTCTTATCAGGAACAGATGAGGCTGGATGAAATTACAGGAGGTTCTCCATATGGTGCATCAACTATAACCGGCAGCAAAGGGGATAGAACGGCAAGCATAAATGAAAAAAAACTTGCAAAGGATCTTGGTATGCACCTTACTGAAATTGCAAGAAAGCTGATGTAAAATTAATAATTTCAGTTTTATTTTACTTAACAAAATGATACAATATTTTATTTTATCAATATAATAAAATAATTAAACAGGCGGTAGTATTATGGAAGAATTAATTGCACAATGTGGTTTAAATTGCGCTATATGCGAAGCTTTTATTGCGACAAAAAACAACGATGAGTCGAAGAAGATCGAAATAGCGGAAAACTGGAACAAAATATATAATCATAAATTTTCGGCTGAAGATATTAATTGTGTAGGCTGCAGGATGGAAGGCGCACATATCGGGTACTGTACAAAATGTGAAGTAAGAAAATGCGGTATTTCCAAAAATGTTGAAAATTGCGCATTCTGCAATGATTATCCAGACTGCAAAACACTTAATAACTTTTTCAAAATGATCCCTCAAAATGGTGCTGAAAAATTAAAAGAAACACTTGATAAAATTAAAAACGAAAAATCTTGAAACAATCACCCAAACATGTTATTCCTTGACTTCTTTGAGCTTCTGTTTTAAATCCGACTCAAGTTTAATTAATTCGGTTTCAGCCTGCTGTCTTTTCATTCTTCCCTCTTTCTGAATCCTTAGAGTTTCTTCAATTGTAGTAATCAAATCTGAATTTACTTTTTTCAAAGTATCTATTTCAACAATGCCTCTTTCACTTTCCCTGGCAATATCGACAGCACTCTGCTTCAACAGTTCGGAATTTTTCTTTAATAATTCATCGGTTGTTTTGCTTACCTCTTTCTGAAGTTCTAATGCCTTTTTTTGCTTGAAAAGACTTATTGCAATTACTATCTGGTTTTTCCATAGAGGTATGGTATTTAATATCGAGCTTTGAATTTTCTCAACCAAAACCTGATTGTTACTCTGAATCAATCTCACCTGAGGTGATGTCTGAATCGCAATTATCCTGCTTAATTTTAAATCATAAATTTTTTTCTCAAATCTATTTAAAGCCTGAACATAATCCTGCACTTTTTGAGCATCTTTAGGATCATTTGATTTGTCAGCTTTTGCTTTAAGTTCCGGAATAACCTTATTGTTCAGTTCTTTTATTTTCTCCTGACCTGCAGCAATAAATAGATCTAAATTTTTCAAATAATCCTGATTCTTCTGATATAAATTATCCATTAAAGTAATGTCTTTCAGTAATGTCATCCGGGATTTATCTAAATTATCAACAATTTTATCAATCTGTACATTTAATTTATCAAATTTTGCTATGAACTTTTTTATTGAATTTAATAAATTACCTATTAACGGCAAACCGCTTAAAAAACCCTTGTTTCCTCCCAGACTGTCAACTTTTAAATCTTTTACTTTAACTACAAGATCAGTTAAAATATCACCGACATAGCTGGTATCTTTAGCTCTTATTTCATTTAAAATCGTATCTGCAAAACTTGATATATCCCTCTGTGCCCCGACGCCATATACAATAATCCCTTGAGAGTCCTCCAGATTAATTTGGGAAGAAATTTCATTAATTTTCTTCTTTTCCTCTGCATTAAAGTGATTAATGTCAATTGCTTCATTCTGTTTCTGAATTAAACTGTCACTCATTTTATCCTCCTGTTTAAAATTTTAATTTTAAATAATTAACTCAATCGCCAAGACCTTCCATTTTTAATGTTTTTTCAAGAACTTCAACTTCACTATCAAGATCAAGAATATCATTCTGTAATAAATGAGACAGCTGTTTTTCAAAAGCAATCTTAATTGAATCCAAAAGCCTTTCGGTTCTGCTTAAAGTCAATCTAACTGTTTCTGAATTAATATTCTGATCTGAAATCTCTATATATTTTTTTATTATCTTTATTGTGGAGTCAAGATAATAATTTAAAAACTGTCTCGAGGTTTTTATATCAGCAGGATCTTTTTTAAAATCATCAAATATTTTTTCAACTATATTAAAAATATCATCTACTTTCTCTCTGACATTCTTATCCTTTATTTTTAAGGAAATGACTCGCATTTCCTTAACTTTATCAAGTCCCTCTTTAACAGTTTTTCTTAATTCCTCTTCTTTTATCCCTTCAAGATGAAAATTAATTTCAGTCTTATTTTTTCTGAATATAATAAGACCAGCAATAAAAATCAAAATTGCCATAATAAGAGCAAAAGGGAAAGAACGTAAGAAAAATAACAGCAAAAAAAATATTAAACCGCCAATGATGCCGGATATAACATTTCCTGTAACGGTGAATTCTTTCTTTGGCATTTAATAAAAACCTCTATTCTTTAATTAGTAATTTTAAAATTTTTTTTTATATAAAATTATATTTTTTTCTATTTAATAGAATATTTTTCATGGTAAAATAATTTTAAAAAAAATCAAGCAATTTATTTAACAGAGCTTTTATAATAAGATTTATCATATTTTCTTTTTTTAAACGACTGCAGTGCTCTTGTTATATGTTCATCATTCGTCATTTTCCTTACATTTAAATCAATATAATCAAAGCACAAATGAGCAAGACCACAGCGAAGATAACTTGTTAGCTTTTCCTGAGTTGCACCAAGCTTATTAAGGGTATTGAGCCAGTCCCTCAAATCATTTTCAGCAAGCTTAAAATTTTCCTTTTTTAGTGCATTGTCATATATTTTAACTTTTTTATTTAAAAAACTATGGACTTTTGAATAATCCCTTGAATATTCTTTTTCTATGACATTATCTTTGATCAATTTCCCATCTAGTTTTTTAACTATTGATTTATCTGCCATTACATCAACTCCTTATAAAATATTTGATCCCGGCTGATTATAAATATATCATTTTATTTTTAAAAAAACCAAAAATTTATATTAATATTTTTTTTATCTCATTGATTCGTTTTTTTTTGGCACTCTAAAGATGACCGGAAGCGACCGGTTTTCATTTTACATGGTTAAACTAAAACATTTGAGTGATTTCTGGATATTTGAGCATTTTTTGGCATTGAACTTTCTGCGCCTTTAAGTTTCACCTATTATTTTAACAATAATGTGGGGCTTGGATTTACATACTCGATATCTTTAAAAACTAGAATACATTTTTTGCCTATGATACCGGTTTTGAATCAGAAACTGCTTTTAAGCAATAATTACGGAAAAATGGGTTATGCATTTTTTTAGTATGAAATCGGAATAAATTTATTAGTTCAATTTATCACAATAGAATCCATTTTACCCGTAATGCCAGGTCCCCATCTTTTTTTAGGGGAAGAATTCTTTGTGAACAAAGAATTATTATTAACAGTCCAAGCTGCTATTACAAAATCTTTTTTTATAGACATTATAGGTGGTGTTGAATTCAGGATTCATTTCAACTATTTTAAAAATATTAGTTGATGGTATTGAAAATTTGTTGCACAACTTAAGCTATTAGATAAAAAATTAAATGATAATATAATATTCAATTAAGTAATTTTATTAAAACAACAGAATATTTACAATCATATTGTACGATAAAATGCTTTTTTAACGACAATTGT
>JAFGQB010000215.1 GCA_016935915.1 Spirochaetota bacterium | reverse complement strand
TAATTCTTTGTTTTTTCATTGCCTCTGAAATATATGGCTTCAATGTAGCTCTGTTTTGATTCTATGATATCTATGCTGGATGATATTATTTTTTTTTCTTTATCTATGCTTAATTCATCATTGATAATTGTCTGAACATAACCGCTGTCATTATATTTTTTTCTTAATGTAAATATTCCTTCCTGATATCTTGAGTAATTAAAAATCTGTCCTTCTTTAATCCTCATATTATAGGTTAATTCTTCATCATTAAATATTTTATTTCCTTTTATTTTTATACCGCCGTAAGAGTATCTGTCACCTTCTTTGATTGATATTTTTATCTTATATACTTCTTTTTTAATACCGTCCTCTTCGATATTATATTTATTGACTTCGGGTTCGGGTATTTCAATAAGATAATAGCCAAGATCTCTGTAATAGTTTTTTATATCCTCTAAATCCTGAAAAAATTTACTTTCTATAAATGTACCTTTCAGGATACCGAAAAATTTTCGTTCTCTTGTTTTCATTTTGCTTTTTAAAGTGAAATCACTTATATTATTGTTGCCTTCTATGATAATTTCAGAAATATATGATTCTATGCCTTCTTCAATCTTATATATTAGATCAACCTGATTCTTTTCTTTTAAATCTTCATCCTGATAAATCTCATAATCGATTTTTACATTGGCAAAACCCTTTTCATGATATTTATCAGTTATTGCAGTCATATCTGCATGGATTGAAGCAATATCATAGAAATCTCCTCTTTTTATTTTGACTGAATCGAGCATGGATGCAAAAGCAAGATTTTTGTTGCCTTTAAAAATTGTTTTTCTAATTGTCGGCTTTTCAATAAATTCAAACACAAGATCTACCATACCCTGTATAGCCATTTTACTTTCTTTATCAAAGGCAGTTTCAGTGCTTATGTAAATTTCTTCAAATGAACCCAAACTGAATAAATTTTTATAATCTTTATCAATTAGTGATAAATCTAATTTTGAACCTTTGCTTGATTGAATGGTTGCCAATACGTCTTTAATTTTAACCTTTTTTAAACCTTTCAGGATAATTTTATGAATAATTTTATTTTCAACATTATCATCAGAATTAATCAAGAAAACAGTTAAAAACAACATTATTGTAGTAAGAAAAAGCTTTTTTTTCATGAAATCCCCTTATAACTTGTTATAATCTAAAATTTGCTTCAAGTGAGATCATGTGATCTGCATTGAAAAAATTTGTATAATTTTTTGGAATATATGTATAACCAATAGATAAATATTGGAGTTCCAACTGTAGCATTAATTGTAAATTTAATCCATAGTTTTGATCATTAAACGGCAAAAATAATTGCTGATTTATGGTTTTTCTCTTATTAAAGCTCAACATTGATTCAAAATATAACTGATTAAACAGATATTTTCCCAATGTAACCGAAGATTCATCAAGCAGATCAAACGAATTAGTATTATCTTCTGTATTATACTTTATTATATTTCCGAATATTTTTGTGTCTAAGGAAAAAGTATCTAGTTTAGTGATTTTTCTTATTTTATTTTCTATCGGTGTAATTATCAAAGAATTTCCGATATAATCCGTAGTATTTGCAATGGCATTAAAATTTGTATTGTTATTTGAATCATTATCAGATAAAGCATAAGTTAATCCGAGTAGATTATTGATTTCTTCCTGTGATTTAGCAGGGAAAGATGAAAAATTTGTTTTAAACGGGAAGAGTCTGTCATTAATTGATAAGTATATTTTAATTGGATTTTTGGATAAATCTTTTGTTTTATAAAAAGATTTTAAATTAATCATGGGATTAATTTTATATTCATCTTCATAAAATTGAAATGTTGCCTGTTCGATCTTAAATATTTTATTTAAATAATTAACTTCTCCTTTTTCCAGACCGACTGTTCCTCCTAAATAAATCTGGGCTTCATCACCAATGAATTTTAAAACAAAAACCTGCCCGGGTTTTAAAGTGCCCTTAAAAATCGGATAATTAACATTAACTCTGTTACCGGATTTGAAGGTCATAATGACGTTTATTGGTAATTTTTTTATTTTTACATTTTTATCCGCTCCCATGGCGGCTTTTAAATTTATATCAGCGTTTTCTATAACTAAATTGCCAATAAAATTATAACTTTGAGGTTTACCTTCTATGAGAAAATCTTCTATATAACCGATACCTATAGCATCAACAGGATCCTGATTTATTTTTGCAGGGACATTATCTGAATTGATATGAAATGAATATCTTTCTAATTTCCATCCGTTTAATATGACCTCTCCATATCCGTGTGCCAATCCTTTTTTTACGTCTCCATTTACATTTCTTACTAAAAACTGATTGCCTTCTGCTAAAATAAAACCAGTAATATTATCAATAGGCGCTTGAAGGTATTGAGGCAGTAAAACCCTGCCGTAATAAACATTGAGTTTACCCTTAAAAGAAGGTTTATTGATCAATCCTGTTAATAATATTTCACCGTCAATTAAACCGTTATTTATTCCAACATAAGGTATTAAAATATTTTCAATATAATTAACTGGAAATTTTTTAAAATTAAAAGTTCCATTTAAATTATTATTATTGATTTGGAAAATAGAATTTAAAACTTCGATATTATTGTCTTTAATTTTTAGTTCATAATTTTTATTATTTTTTATAAAATGTATGTACTTTTTATCATAATCCGATATTTCCAATTGATCATTATTTTTGATTATATTTATTGTGAATGGATTTATTTCTAATTTATCTTGTTTCACGAGTTCATTTTTACTCAAATAACCTAATTGTATTTTATTAAAATTAAAATTTATTCTGAAATTTTTTAAAATATTTTTTGCATCAAAATTTCCCGCAAGGATAAAATTTGCTCTTAAGTTTTTATCAAGTCCCAAAAAGGATAATGAACCGTTTGCAGACATGATATAATTTTCTTTATTTGTAAGAATTATTTTTGAATTGCTGATTGTTATAAAATTGTTTTTTAATTTTATAAAAGCTCTGTTGATCAGTATTTCTTCATTATTCTTTTTAAATGCCAATAAAAATTCCATGTTTTTGTTTTTATACTTTCCTTTTTCCAATTCAAGTTGAAGTTCTAAGTCAGGATTAAGTAAAAATCCTTCTATTTTTAATCTTAAATTTAAATTTCCCGAAATGTTTTTATTACTTAGTATTTTAGAAATATTTAAATGGGTAATATATATATTTGATTTGACATTAAGACCATTTAAGTTAAAGTCAACAGCATATGATTCATCTTTTTCATCATCTTTTAAAAAACCATTGATTATAAAATTTTTATTAACAATATTGTATTTTGCATTTAAATCACCTTTTATGAGATTAATTTTATCATAATAAATTATATCATAAAATTTAACTTCATTTTTGATCATAGCCATTTTTAGTTTTAAATTACCCATTTGATTTTTAAAAAGCGAAAGTTGATTTATTTGAATTGTATTTTCTTGAATATTACCGTTTGCTATGTTATAAATAAAATTAAAATTTAATTTTGAATATATTTTATTTAATTTTATTAAAAAATCTTTACTGTTAAAATAAATTTTTTTATCATTGAAAACATAGTTAATTATCAAGTTTTCATTCAGAGACAATTGAAAATTATTATCTGATAATTTTGAATAAATTGCATAATTACTTTTATTATTATCAATATTTATTGATGATAAAACCGGGGTGCTGGAAAAATTTATCCATGAATTGAATTTCAAATTATTCTGCCGGCTATTATCTAAATAAAATATATTATCTTTTAATGAAATAAAAAAATCATATATAATTTCATTTTGATTTTTTATTATTTCAACATAAGATTTTTTTATTTCGAGTTCATTGTTTTGCATTTTCTGTATTATTTTGCCATTTAATACAAGTACATCATTTTGATTTTTATAAGCATTTATTATTTTGCTGAATAAAAAAGAATTAAAATAATGTTCAATATTATAGTCATAATTTTTATTATTTTTAACAAATGTACCATTGACCATATAGCCGTTAAAACTTTTTATTGTTCTTAATGTAATGCCGTCATTATATTGCTGAAATTGATAAAAGAAATTACTTAAATTTTGATTGTTCAAAAGAATATCATCGCTTAATAGATTTATGATATTATTATTTTTTGTTAAATAAATTTTTGTATCTAACGTGGTTTTTGGAAATATAAAATTATTTATATCCAGAACCAGATTAAAATCAGAATCGTAAAATGGTAATATGCCTGTTAAAAAAATATAACTGTTATCTTTCTTATTTGTAATTAATAATTTATTGAAATGCAATGATTCATCCTGCAATTTAGTGTCTAAACTAATGCTTATATTTTTCAGAAACAATAAAGATTCATAATAAGAATTCATTTTAAAAAATGCATTTTTGATTTGATTGTTTAAATTTTTTCTGAAATAAAAATTTAGAGTTAAGTTGTCAGGAATAAAAAAACTTTTGTTTTCTGAGGTTATTAAGGAATTGGTAATTAAATCATTAATATTAATTTTACAGATCAAATTATTTTCAAATTTCAACAAATTAAATTCAAAAGGCAGATAATCATTTATTCTGTATAATATGAAGTTCTTATTGATGCTGTTAAATATGAAATTTTGATCTTTAAAAAAATTGTTTAAGTATGAAATATTATAAAGATTGATATTGAAATTTGATGCATTAAATGTTTTATAAAACGATATATATCCGCTGTTATTGATTTTTGTATTTAAAATGAGTTTGTTTTTTTTGAAATATGAAAAACTTAATTTTGAATTGATTGTAATTTTGTCCTTAATATTAGCTTTAAAAGTTTCAATATTAATTATGCAGCTGTTTAAGTTTTTATTTAAAGTAATTTTACCTTTGGATATTTCAATAATTAATTTTTTAATTTTATGAGTTGATGAATTCTTGCTGTTGTTGTTATTTAAAAAATTGTTTTTTATTTCATTTAAATCATTGTCATTGTTTATTTTTAAGTTAAAGGATTTAAATGATATTTTTTTGATTATTGACAGAGGAGTTTTACGATTGAATAAAAAATTTAATAATGAATAATCAATTTCAATATTGCCTAATTCTAATCTTGATGAGTTCTGATTATAAATTTCTACTTCAAATATGTTTATTTTTCCAAGAATATTTGGGGATATTTTTGAATAATTTATTTTATATCCAGTAGTTATCTCTATTTCATTTAAAAAAACTTCTTTAAATTCAATAAAAAAATTAAAAATTGAAAAGTTTAAAATAATTATCGATGTTGAAATAATAATTAAGATAAAAAACAATGTTATTATTTCTAAAATAATTATTTTCTTTTTCATATTCTATTTTTTCCATTGAATAGAATGAAAACTGAATGCAACTGATATATCCGCATAAAAACCGCTGAAGTATAAAGATTGAACATATGAATTGTTGTCTTTTGTATTTACCGTGTCATTTAATAAGTCATTGGGAATCATCGGTAAACATGTAAAACCTGCTCTTAATTGTGGAGTTATTTTAAAATTATTGTTAGGCAGAAAAATATCATAGGCTAAAAGTATTGAAGGTACAGCATAAAAATGAAATTTTTCGGTAAAATTCGTTACACTATTTGCAGGTGAATAGACTGGAAACATAAAATTAAAAATACATCCGAAGCCCCAATTAAGATCTGTCAGAGGGAAAGTACCGCCTATAAAAGTATCCATTGATAATCCTGTATATAATGCACCATCGTCATACAAGGCATACATTACCCCGGGAGCATTTCCAGTTTCTGCATCACTATCGGTTGTATATTTTGTTGCTGCTACATTGTATGCACCGATGAAATTCAATCCTGATAGAACATAGTCTATTCCGTTTTTAAAAAAAATCCTTGAACCTCTTTTTTTGCCGATATCCCATATAGTAAAGTCAACCTGAAAACCTACTGATCCGGAAAAAAAATTTGAATATACATTTCTGTATTTTAATGGATATGATCTCTGCTGAAGCTCCCAGAACTGAGCATTTGCAAAAGTTCCTCTGATACCCAAGTATAAATTTTCCGGAAAAATTTTACTTCCGAAAATAAAAAAAACAGACAAAAACAACAAAAATATTCTTTTTTTCATTTAATAACTCCATTTTACCTTGTATATATTAATAATATACAATCTTTAACATAACATGACAATTTTTATTTATATATTTACTTTATATTTACATAGAAATTTTTTTTTTATTTTGTAATTATTTTATATATTTTAATTTTTATCATTGTTTTGAAAATTGAATTTTGTTATAAAATAAAAGGGGATTTATATGAGAAAAGTTGTTTTTATTTTAATTAATTGTTTTGTAAGTTTTTATTTTTTCGGAATTTTTAGAATTCCTGAAGCCGGAAGATATTATTATTGGCTTATGTCTCCAGAATTGCTGGGTAAAGGCATGGGAACAGGCGGTACTGAAAGTCCGTCAGGTATAGTAATAAATCCGGCAAGCAATGCTTTTGTTCAGAGAATTAAAGTTGAAGCCTCATATGGTATAGCTCCGGGATTCTGGAGCAGAAACGGATTGCAGCATATTTCCGATTATTTTCTACCTTTTATTATTAATACAGGTTTTATCATTCCTTCAAAATACGGCAATTTTTCATTTTTCACTAATTATTCCAATATGAGCAATTATAATTTCAAGAAAGAATTTAAATTATTATACGGCAATAATAATGAATTGAATTACGGAAAAACAGGTGTATTGTTTTTCAATTATTCCAAAGATTATATGGAAAAATTCGCATTTGGATTCAATGGAAATTTCAAAATAAGTTATAATCCTGCAAGTAAATATCCGGAAAATAAATTTGATGCTTCAGGTGCCGTTGATATAGGGTTTTTATTCAAACCGGAATGGTATTTCCCTTTTTCCAAAAAAAGTTCATCAAACTGGGCTTGGCAGAATTTTGAAATGGCTCTGTCCATAAAAGATATCGGCAAACCTTTGATCAATTCAGAGGACGGACCAAACGGAGACAGGGATATTTACTGGTTCGCCCAGCCGTTTACTCCGTCAATAGGTTTCAGAGTTGATCCTTATAATGACGGTGCAACTTATTGGAGACTGATGGCTGATTTTACAGCTCCATTTTTTCAGAATTTGACAATAGCATGCGGTATGGAACTTCAGATTTATAAATTTCTTGTTTTAAGGGGGTCATATACTTTTGACCTTGAAGGAGTTTTGGAATATTCTCGTGCAATAAGTCAATATGAAAACCTTTATAATATAGCAAATGCTTCTTTCGGTATTTCTTTCAAATTCACTTCGGATTTCTTTAAGAAACAGACAAAAGAAGAAATGCTTATTAATAAGCATAAAACAACGAGTTTTTCGATTGATTTGGGCGCAAAACCTTACTCTGAGGGCTTTATATTGTTAACAGGCTGTACAATAACATTTGGAGTAAAGGATAAATCTCCTCCTGAGATAAGCTATAATCAGAGGAATTCATATATCAGTCCCAATCTTGACGGAGTTCAGGATGAATTGATTTTAGATATAGATATAAAAGATGAAAGATATATAGTTTTATGGAAATTTGAGATATATGATGAAAATAATAATATAGTGAGAACCATTGAGGGTAAAAAGCCAAGAAGAGAATCTCAGAAATTTAAAGATATTGTGAAAGAATATTTTTCTCCTAAATCGGGGATCCCAGTACCTAAACAATTAATCTGGGACGGAAGAGACAATAACGGTAATTTGGTCAAAGATGGAGAATATACATTTAAATTATTCGCCATGGATGATAATAAAAATATGAATATTGAAGGTACTGTAAAAGGGATTGTTAATGTAGATACTGAAAAACCGGAAATAAAATCAAAAATAACAAATGATATATTTTCACCGAATAATGACGGAAGCAAGGATAAATTGATAATTGATATTGATATAATCAAGCAAAAGATCAACGGAATAATGATTATGGTTAAAAATGGCAATACTGATAAAATGGACACAGTAAAAAATGAAGAATTAGATAAAAAACAGTTATGGTATATTGATATTGTTGATACTAAGGAAAATGTAGTAAGAACTTATGTTTTCAATGAAAAAGGTAAAAAAAGCATTGAATGGGACGGGAATGACAATGACGGAAATAAAGTGCCTGATGGAATTTATAAAATAAAACTCTATTCAACTGACCTTGCCGGCAATTACTGGGAACAGATTATTTCAAATATTGTAATTGATACAGAAGCAAAACCTATTGAAGCATTGATTTTAAATAAATATTTCTCTCCAAACAATGATAAAATAAGGGATGATGCAGAATTTCAGTTTAATATTCCTGTTGTTTCAGGAATAGAAAAATGGAAGCTTGAAATACTTGATAAAAAGAATAATACTGTAAAAATTTTTGACGGTTTGGGAAAACCTGAATTAAAAATGAAATGGGACGGTAAAACAGATCAAAATGAAACAGCAAAAGAGGATGAATACAATGCAAAATTAACGGTTTTTTATATAAACGGAAATAAATCCGAATCTACAACACCCGGTTTTATTCTTGATATAACTCCTCCTAAATGCGGGGTGGATATAGATAAGTCAATTTTCAACCCTAACGGTGACGGGAAATCCGATACTGTAAAAATTGTCCATGATGCTACTGAAGAAAATGAATGGCAGGGTACAATAATTGACAGTCAAAGCAGAAAAGTAAAATCATATGTATGGAAAAATCAGCCTCCGGTTTCTTTTGCCTGGGACGGCAAGTCTGACAGCAATAAACTTTTAAATGACGGTAAATATTATTATTATGTTTCAAGTACAGATGATGCAGGCAATTCGTTCATGTCTGAAAAAAAGGAGTTATCTATATTCACTCAGGATATTCCAGTTTTTATATCCGCATCTTATGAAAGCATTAGCCCCAATAATGACGGTATTTTAGATTATCAAATATTTGAAATAAAAACAAAATTAAATGAACTTAATAAAATTTCCAGCTGGTCAATCTTAATCTATGATGAAAATGATAAAAGAATATTCAGCTATTATAAACCCGGAAATGTTGTAAGTAAATATGACTGGAACGGTAAAATGAATGATAATAAAAATGCTAAAGACGGCTACTATTATGCGAAGTTAGTAGTTAATTTTGAAGCGGGAAATATCAGTGAAAGTAAAACTGGTTTGTTTACAGTAGATACGATTCCGCCTGCAATACAGGTTATGACATTATCAAAAGTATTTTCTCCAAACAATGATGGCAATTTGGATTCACTGGAAATTCTTCAGAAAGGTTCTGATGAGGATATTTGGGAAGCTGCAATTACTGACAATAAAAACAAAATTATATGGCAGAAATTTTATTCTGGAGAACCAGTTAAGAAAGAACAATGGAACGGCAGGGATAAAAGTGGTAATATTTTAAAAAACGGGTTATATAATTACAGAATAACAAGCATAGATAAAGCAGGTAACAAAGGGGAGGCAGAAATCACAGATATAGAATTAAAGAATATTTTTACAAGTGCTTATATTTTGTTGGATACTGATAAATTTTCTCCTAACAATGACAGAATTAAGGATAACATCAGATTAAAGCCGGTAGTATCATATAAGGAAAATATCAATGGATATAAAATAGAAATTTTCAATAAAAACAATAAACTTATCAAGCTTTATCAGGGAAAAATTAGCATTCCTGAGTTCATTGACTGGGATGGTATATCAAATGAAAATAAAAGAGCCGAAGATGGTATTTACAAAGCAGTTTTTTCACTTATTTATGATTTTGGAAATAAACCGGTAGTAGAATCAAATAATTTTATTCTTGATACAACACCTCCTCAGGTCAGTTTAAAATTTTCAAATGAATTTTTTTCTCCCGATGATGACGGTGTTGATGATAATCTGACGATTTTTATTGATTCGTATGATTTGACAGGTATTAAAGATTGGAAAATATCAATACTGGAACCCAATTATAAAGATTTTAAGACTTTTGCGGGTGAGGGTAATATTACCAGTAAAATTGTATGGGACGGCAAAAGCAATGAAGGTGAATTGGTTGAAAGTGCGGAGGATTATCCTGTCAAAATATTTGCTGAAGATTTGGTTGGGAATATTAAAGAAATTACAACCGGTCCTATAATGATTGATATACTTGTGATCAAACTCCCTGACGGCAGGTTGAAAATCAAGATTAGTAATATTGAATTTAAACCCGACTCTGCAGAGATGACGGAAAGTCCAAAAAATTTAAAAATAATTAATCTTTTATCAAGGGCTTTGAACAAATATAAATTTTACAATATAACTGTTGAAGGTCACGCAAATAGATATAGGGAAGACTTAAACGAAGCAGTTGCAAAAACATTATCAGAAGAGAGGGCTAAAACAGTTGCATTCATGCTGAACAAGAAAGGCGTTAAAATCAATCGTATGATTATAATAGGCAGAGGATTTGATCAGCCGCTCTTTCCATTGAAAAAGGATGCTGATCAGGAAAAGCTTGCAAAAAACCGAAGGGTAGAGTTTTACCTTGATAAAAAATGATTTATACTTATAAGTATTACTATTGTCTGTAATGAGTTTGACCATTTAATTTATATGGCACTTCTAAATACCTTGTATTTAAAGTGCCATATAAGGATAGGAATTGGTTTTATAGTTTCTAAAAACCTG
>JAFGQB010000214.1 GCA_016935915.1 Spirochaetota bacterium | reverse complement strand
CAATATCAGAAGACATTGATAAAAAGAAAAAATTATTCAGTATGCTTGACAACATTGTTGATGATAGCTGCATTTTTACTACAAACACATCAAGTTTAAAACCTGACGAGCTGGCGCCATCTCAAAAGAGAAGCAGTAATTTTGCAGGACTGCATTTTTTTTATCCTGTTAAAATGAAGAGCATGCTAGAATTGAATAAAAGTTCAAAAACGGATGATTTGACTATAAAAAAAATAAATAATTTTGCAAAAAAAATAAATAAAAAAATAATTATACTTGAAGATGATAATTGTTTTTTACTGAACAAGATTTTTCTTGATTTTCAATCAGAAGCCTTTAATTTAAAAGATGAATTTAATTTAAATTTTTTACAAATTGATCATATTATAAGGAAAAGTATTTTTCCGATCGGTGTTTTTGAATTTTTTGACAGTGTCGGGATCGATGTGATGTACAGTGCAATAAAAAATTATATTAAGGACTATAACAACAGAGAATACTACATAAACATGGTTAATATGCTTAAATCAATGATAAACAACAATGAATTAGGGAAAAAAACAAAAAAAGGCTTTTATGATTATAAGGAATCAGCAAAAAATGATGAACATTTTGTTTCTGAAAATATTGAAAAAATAATAAATAAGAGACTGATTTCTGTTTTTTTAAAAAGTTTTTCTAAATTTCAAAAAAGTTCAAAAATTAAATCTGAAATCTTAAATGAATGTATTAAAGATTATATGAGCTGTGATTATGGACCTCTTGAAATGATAATGCAGGATAAAATTATATATCAATAAACAATTATAAATAACAGACAACAACATTAGTATCTATAAATTTTTCTAAAATTGCTAATTTAAAAATTATATTTGTATTAGAAATATTTAATACAGCTTGTTATAGTGAATTAAAATGCTATAATCTAAGATTAATCATTTGTTTTTTTTTTAATGTGTAGGTATGAAATAGTTATGGTGAAAAAGGATAAAAGAATTATAAGCCGGCAATTATTTGATATAATAAATAATGAATTCTATACATCAGAGTTAATTTCAGGTCTTGCAGGAGATAAAACTTTATCGCAGGAACATAATAAATTAATAAGCAGAATACTTAAAGAAACTGGTAATGATTTATATGTAAAAGTTTTGTTTTATATAACATATAAGACATTTTCGCCAGAAAAAGCAAAAAAGTTATGGGAAGAAATTTTAAAACATAAATATTATCTTTCTAAGGTTTTAAAAAGAAATGTAGAAATTACTGTAGCTTCATTGGATTATTTAACAAATATTAAAGATGAAATTGAAAATCCTAAATTAGTTGGAGAATCTTTTATCGGTAAAATTGTAGAATTATCCTCAATCGATAGTTTAACCAAACTATATAATCGAATATATTTTTTTAATAAAATTAAGGAAGAATTTACAAGATTTTCAAGATACAATATTACTTTCTCAATAATTATGCTGGATATTGATAATTTTAAAGCAGTTAATGATAAATTTGGACATCAAAAAGGAGACGAAGTCCTTATAAAATTAGGTTATATTATTAATTCATTGTTTCGTGAACTCGATACCTGTGCAAGATATGGAGGAGAGGAGTTTATGATATTATTACCTCATACAGATATTGATAAAGCGTATATTATTGCTGAACGATTAAGAAAAAAAGTAGAGAATATTTTTAGAAAAGATTTAAAAGTAACTGTTAGTATCGGCATTTCAAACTGTCCAAAAAGTTCAAAAACATTAAAATTGCTTATTAAAAAAGTTGATGAAGCTTTATATAGATCAAAAAAGAACGGAAAAAATCAAACTTGTATTAAATAATATAATAGTTTTTAAAATAATTTTCTTTTTTTATTCAGTTTTTTTTGAATTAATCTTTTCTTTTTTTTCCTTCTTGTATATTTTTCAGATGAAGGTTTTACATAATATTTTCTTTTTTTAACTTCAACTAAAATATTTTCTCCCATGACTTTTCTTTTAAATCTTTTAAGTAAAGACTCAATGTTTTCATTTTCCTTTGGAATTATTATTAGCAATTAAAAATCCTTTCTGTTTTTTATTTTTAAATATAATCATATTTCAGATTATATTAATTAGTTTAAAATCCATAAACATGTCTTCACCTGCCATTTCATGATTCGCATCAATTGTAATAATTGGATCACTTATGTTCAATACTTTGACAGGGACAATTTTATCTTTTAGATGTAATAGAAGTTCATCACCTTTTTTAGGATCTAAATCATCTGAAATATGTATTTTATCAATATCAAATATCAGTGAATTTTTATAAGGTCCATAAGGCTGTTTTATTTTAATTATTTTTTTGTCGCCGGGATACATTCCTATTATGGCATTATTTAATTCTGGAAAAATACTTCGATGGCCTACAATAAGTTTTTCTGATTGTTTGCATGAATCAATTATCTTGTTCTTGATTGATTTTGTTGAATAAAAAATTATAACTATATCACCATTTTTTGCTTTATCCATATGTATTCTCTTTTAATTTTTACAGCAGTATATACTATCATCCTCATTTAAAATTATAGTTCTTTTTAATAAATTTAAATTTCTCAATTTTTGTAATCAATCATTTAAAATAAT
>JAFGQB010000213.1 GCA_016935915.1 Spirochaetota bacterium | reverse complement strand
CTTTATTTATAATTTTAATTAACATTTTTCTAAATTTTCTTATTTCAAGACCAATCAGGAAGCTTGATATTTTTGCAAAAAAATTATCCAAAGGAAATCTTGAAGCAAAATTAATTTTGAAAAATAAGGACGAGTTTGGCAGATTATCTTTAACTCTTAATGATATGAGAAGAAATTTAAAAAATTCTTATGAAAAAATAAAAAATCATAGCGAAGAGTTGGAAAAAATTGTTGAAAAAAGGACTAAAACGCTTACAGAAACTAATATAGAATTGGAAAAATCATATCAGAATCTCTTAGAAAGCCAGGAAAAAATAATATATCTGGCATTTCATGATGATTTAACCGGACTTACAAACAGACGTTCATGCAGAGACAAAATGGAAAATATGATAAAGGAAATGGGAAATACTGGTAAAAAAATGGCAATTTTATATATAGGTTTGGATGATTTTAAAAATATTAATGATACTTTTGGACCGAATACTGGCGATGAAATTTTAAAAGTGGTATCAGTCAGATTATTAAAAATTATTAAGACCAGAGGAGATGTTGCAAGATGGGGGAGTGATGAATTTGTCGTTTTGATGCCAAGCATAAAAAGAAATAACGAGGGGATTGAGATTGCAAAAAAAATAATAAAAAAAATCAGTGAAACATTTTATATAGAGGATAAATATATAAATATTACCGCCAGCATAGGCATCAGTTTTTTCCCTGATGACGGTTCTGATTCGGAAGTTTTGATTAAAAAAAGTGATTTTGCATTATATCAGGCTAAAAAAGAGGGAAAAAATAAATATCATCTTTTTGATAAGAACATGTACAGAAAAATATTATATAATTTGAGCATTGCAGAAGAGTTGAAGAATTCCGTGATAGACAGAGATTTTGAATTATATTATCAGCCTAAAGTAAATCTTAATGGAGATATTGTTGATTTGGAAGCGTTAATACGATGGGAATCAAGAAAATACGGAAATATTTGTCCGGATGATTTTATACCGATAGCGGAAAATTCCGATATTATAATAGAAATTGGAAATTGGGTTTTAAAGACTGCCTGCATACAGGTTATGGATTTTCAAAAAAAAGGTATTGTTCCCATAAGAATTTCGATCAACATGTCACCTAGACATTTTCGTTATCCTAAATTAATCCAGGTAATAAAAGAAATTATCAAAGAGACAAAATGCGATACAAAATGGATTGAAATCGAAATAACAGAAACCAGTGCAATGGAAAAAATCGAGGAAAGTATTGAAATAATAAAAGAGATCAATAATCTCGGAATAAAAATTTCCATTGACGATTTCGGGAAGGGTTTTTCTTCATTCAGCAGGTTGATTCAAATGAAATTTGATAGTATAAAAATTGATAAATCCTTTATAGATAATCTTACCCGTGATAATAATTCGATTATTACGGTAAATTCCATTATTTCACTAGCGCATAATCTGAATAAGGAGGTTGTTGCAGAAGGTGTGGAAACAGAAGAGCAGTTTAATATATTGAAAGAATTAAAGTGTGATATATATCAGGGATATTTATTTGCCAAGCCTATGAAGATTAATGATATCGAAAAACTTTTAAAAAAACAAAATAAGGAAATATAAATATTCTCCAGAATTTAAAAATTTAATAAAGCCGGTTTTTAAACAACCGATTGAAATTGCTACATAAATTTTACTTTAATCGATAATTCAATAAATTTATTTCCTGTTATCATTTCAAAGCTGAGAGTGTTTAATATAGTGTGTTTTTTTAAGAACAGACAATAACCGTAAAAAGACCAGAAAATAACAGACGGTATTATTAATGCACCGCCTAATGATAACAATACAAGTGATGCGGGAAATAAAGAATAAACATTATTTTTGTATTCTGATATTTTCTCCGGCTGTTCAATCGGCGTTTTATTATAAAGATCAATATAGTATGACATGCAGCTTGATGTAATTATTCCAGATAAAAGTATTAATCCGGATAAACCTGTGGAAGCGGAAGAAGAAATCAGATAAATTTTTTCATTTCTTAACATGGTAAATCTGATTTTGTCTTTTTTAAACCTTATTCTTTTTATGGTGATTTCAGAATCTTTTTTTTGAACATATTCATAGATCATTGATTCTGATTGATCTTTTATAAGATTGAATGTTCTTTTTGCACCTATTTCGTTTTCAAAAACCATAATCTTTAATCCGATAGAATTAGATTGATAGATCTCATCATTGTATTTAATTTCAAAAATACCGGGTTCATCCTTTATAAAAATTATTACGTTATATCCTCTGGGAATTGCCAGTGGAAAATCTGTTCCTTGAATGCTTATGTCAACCTGAACATATTTTTCTTTTTCCTTTAACAGTTTATTGATAATATCACGGTCATTTTCTTCGATAATATATTTTGTCCTGTCAGCAATTTCATCAAAAATAGTTTGATCAATCATTGTGACCCTGTTTGACATTTTATCAGCTAGATTCTGCCCGATGTTTATATTTATCAAATTGAATATTTCAAGACCCGTATTGCCATTTTCGGTTATAGTAATTATGCTTTTTTTAAAAATTATATCATAAGCAGTCACTGAGATATTAATACTCTCTTTTTGAACCACAAAAGTTCCGTAAATCACAATATCTGCCTTAAGTGATTTTGCAAAATTGCCTGCCTTTTGTTCATCAAGATTAAGAGATTCTAAATCGTAATTATATTTATCCATGTTTTTTTTTATTTCACCAAATTCTATTAAATTATAAATAAGTTTTTCCTGTAATCTTGCTTTTATAGAATCTCTGATCAAATTTGAATAAAAATCATTTTTGTCTTTTTTTAAATTATAAAACGGCAGGATCGCCACTGTTCTTTTTAATTTTTTTAAAGGATTGCTTTCAGAGGAAAATGCATTTTCTGAGATTGTTATGAAAAACAATAAAGTTAATAATATTATATAATGTCTTTTCATCTTATTGAATGTTTTTAAATCTCTTATATATATTTGACTCTCTGTCCATAAAAAAAATAACATTTCCAATCATAACCGGACTGGAAATAAGAGGAGATTTATTAATATTTTCAGTTATGCTTATCAGTTCAGCAGTTTCTGATTTTATGTTATATACAAATAATTTGCCAGTATCTGAACAATAGAGAATTTCGTCATTTGCGAGTAATAATTTTTTTGTTAAGAATTTATTCATATCAGGAGTAAACTCAAGCCGCATGATTTTTTTTGGTTCAACAAAAGGTGCAAGCTCAAGTTTATAAAAATAACCGTTATTGGCTAAAAAATAAAGAATATCATTATTAATTATTAAGTTAACAATTACACCTGAATCAATCTTTAAGATATCAGGTTTTATATTATTCGGCTTTAATTCAAATCTATATATATAACCTGTATTATCCGCAATAAAAATTTTACCTTTATAAAAAATGGGGGCCATAAAAGCGGGATTTGAAATTTTATCAGATTCCCAGATGATTTCTTGATCCGACAAATTATAAACTTTGATTTTTAAAAGATTTATATCAAAGATCAGCAGATTATCCGAGTCTGCGGAAATGTATAACTGTCCTGAAATATTCGGTATCTTATCAATTAAATTATTTGATTCCCAGTTAAACTCATATATACCGGTTGATGATGGTATATAGATTTTATTGTTAGATATTGCAGGAGATGACCAATATGAAAGACCTCCTGCAACATTTTTTTCCATTATTTTGTTGCCATTAATGTCAATTATAAAAATTTTATCAGGGGTCCCGAGTATTATCAAATTCATGTAGGGAGTTGCCATGCTGTAAATATTCTTAAGCTCTTTATCAAAAAACTTCCAGTTTGTTTTTCCGATAGCCGGATTGATGCTGAATATTGCATTATTGGAATTACTTGAAATATATAAATTTTGAGTATCTGAGGTTATGGCTGTATTTTTTTCAGTCAGGATTAATCCCGGATTTTCCTTGATTTTTTTTATTTCCCATATATATTTATCTTCTTTGTAAATATCAAGAGATGTTTTGCCTTCTTTAACAGAACTTAAGATTTTATCCCAATCTTTATCTGTCAATTTTCCCTGTTTAATTAGTTTAGTATCTCTTGTCAATTCTTCTAAACTCTCTGTATATTTTTTTAATATTTCCTGGCTTTTTCCCCGATCATTATCTCCGGTATTAAGTTCGGAATTTATTAAATTAATGATTTTTGAAATACCTGCATTGTATTCAGTATAATCTTCATGAGTGATTTCAATTATTTCATTTTTTTCCAATGTCTTATTTCTGTTTATTATTTTTTCTATTTTTTCAGCGGTTTTAGGATCTTTGTTCTCTATAGCTTTCAATTCTTCTGAATTTATTTTTGTCGAATAATTAAGTTTTCCTTTGTAAACAGCAACTTTAGTTATTCTGTCCGCAGATACCGAAACAATGAACTCTGCATTTTTTTCTTTGATCAAAATGGTTTCTGTTTCAATTTCAATATTTTTACCAGCAAGAATATTATCCAGCTTGGCAAATGCTTCTCCGAGTTCAATATAGATTCTTGTTTTTTCAGAAGTAATTCCCTGGTAAAACTTATCTATTTTTATAATAGAGTCTTCCTGTATTCTTATTCTTGTATTATCATTGAATTGAATGTCGGCAAATGAATCATTATCCGTTTTTATGATAGAGGATGCTTTTAAACAGCTCTCTTTTTTTAATAAGGAGATAATGTTTTTATTGTCATCCATTTCATATACATTACCCTGTATGTTTACGATTTTACAGATGTATTCACTGTTTTTTTTACTGCAGTTTAATGTGATTAAAATAAGGATTATAAATAATATTTTATGTTCAAAACTTTTTAGCAAAAGAAACTCTCCCCTCTACGGCTCAAGACGCCATAATTCGATTCCGTTTGTGCCGTCATCGGCACTGAAATATAAGCAGCCGTTATAAGCTGTAAGGTGCTTCGGATTTCCGTCTCCGCTGGTATTAATATTATACACCATAGTAGGTATATTTGTCCCGTCAAATTCCCATAACTCAACACCGTTGACACCGTCATCAGCACTGAAATAAAGCTTTCCATTAAAAACAGTAAGATATGACGGATTTGAGTCTCCTGCAGTATTAATATCGGAAATCCTTTGAAGAGTGCTTACTCCGTCATATTCCCACAGTTCTGAACCTAAAACTCCGTCATTTGCGCCAAAGTAAAGCTTATTGTTAAAAACGGTTAAATAGGAGGGATTTGAATCCCCGCTTGCATTTATATCATTTACTAAATTAAATACTGATCCGTTATAGGAGTATAATTCTATACCGTTAACACTGCTTTTTGCAGAAAAATATAATTTACTGCCGAACACAGTTAAAAATTTAGGATTGCTGTCATTTCCGCCTGGATTTATGTCAATATAAGTTATTGGGACATTAAAACCGTCATAATATGATAACTCTTTGCCTTTATTAACTATTTTTGAGCTGAAATAGAGAAAACTGTTATAAATTGCTAAATACTCAGGATCGCCGGATTCTGTTCCAGGATAAATGTCCTCAATCAATATCGGGTTTATAACTCCGTCATAGCTCCATAACTCGCTTCCATTATCGAAATTTGATGCATTAAAATAGAGCTTGCCGTTAAATGCCGTTAAAAAACGCGGATTACCGTGAACCGCTTCCGGGATTGATATTATATACAAGGGAGGGTGCATTTATGCCGTTATAGGACCATAATTCCCTTCCGTTAGAATCCCCGTCTGCATTGAAGTAAATTTTACCGTTAAATTCTTGCGGATAACTTGGATTGCTTCCCTCTGTGCCTGTTTTTATGTCGATAAAACCGGCGCTGTCCGAAACGCTGTCATAATGCCATAATTCCCTTCCGTTTGTGCCGTTATCTGCATTGAAATAAAGTAATCCGTTAAATATAATAAAATCAGAAGGTACGCTGCTGCCTTCTGGATTAATGTCTGAAACCATATACGCTTTATCGCGGGTTTTTTGATTTACCATTGAGTAGCATGATTTGTTCTCTGCTTCATCCATTACTATGACATTAAAATAATAGTCAGTTGACAGATCAAGACCTGTTATATTGTTTGAACTGATATTTTCAGTATATGAACCGTATGCAGAACCGTGGCTTTCTATGTCGGAAACAGTGTTCATTGATGATGATAATGAATAATAAGCAAGATAACTTAATTTTGACTGAGCGGAGATATTATCGGTTGCTGGTGTCCAGTTCAATGTGACATTGTGGCATGTTACTTTTGAAGCTGTAATT
>JAFGQB010000212.1 GCA_016935915.1 Spirochaetota bacterium | reverse complement strand
CCGCTAATATCTACATCATAATCTTTCAAACCGTCTGCAGGTGTCCAGTGATATGTACCTATAACAGTCTGATCAGACACTTTTGTTACAGTAATGTCCATTGAAGTTACTGTGAATTCGCCTATAACAATGGATTTATTCATCAAGCTTGATTTTATTCCACTCTCTGGGCTTACTGAAATCTTAAAGCTTCCGTCCATTGTGGTACCTGAAGTTGGCGAAATGCTTTCACCTGCATATTCGTTTACTGTTAAGTTACAGCTTAAAATTATTAAAACCATAACTATTGTCATTGATAATAATGACATTAAAATGTTTTGTCTTTTAAAAATTGTCATAAAATATTCTCCTTGTTTCATTTCTTTATAAGTAATGTCGCTTAAGAAATGCTCACCCCTCGATTTTTTTTTAAATTTTTTTACTTTATTTTTAAAAATCAGATTTTATTCTTACAGTTTGTTTGATTTGCCAATCAAAATGATTATTTATTTTAATTTATTGTAAATGATTGACATTAGTTCTTTAAAATGCTATAAAAACAGATAGTTATTTTAATTTTTAATTTATTATTTATTATTGATCATGTAAAATTGAAATTATAGAAGTAAAAAGTTAAAGATAGTTTGTTGATTTTTTATTTTATTGATTTTGTTTGATGAGATCAAGACATATTAATCAAACAATCTACCTGTCTGGAGTCAAGTTCTATAAAAGTAATAAAAATAATTATTAATTAAAACAATAAGGTGTATCATGGATAAACCTGATTTTATTGATTTTTAGCTTGATAAGCTAAAAATGTTTTTTAAAGACAAGGAGATTTTATTATGTCTAAAAAAATTTATGTGGGTAATATGAGTTATTCTACAAATGAAGAAACTTTAACTGGTCTATTTTCCGAATACGGTGAAGTTGTATCAACTAAAATAATTGTCGATCAGTTCAGCGGCAAATCAAAAGGTTTCGGTTTTGTTGAAATGCAGAATGATGATGAAGGTATGGCTGCGATCAATGGTTTAAACGGTAAAGAAGTTGACAGCAGAGAACTTAAAGTCAATGAAGCAGTTGACAGACCAAAAAGAAATAACTTCGATAGAAATAATAATAGAAGAAATAACAGATATTATTAAGAATTATCAATTACTAATTTATGAAACCCCTGTAATTAGCGGGTTTCTTTTTTTTTGTAAACTTAAATTTTTTAATTTTACTTTAGAGACTCATCACCATCATTAAATTTTACAGTCAGATGAGCGGCATCGCAAAAGGGTTTATTGTTTGATTTTCCGCAGCGGCATAGTGTGACGCGGTTTCTGATCTCATACTGACTGCTGTCCGAAGAAACAACAGGGATGCCGCCTTTGAGCCATACAGGACCGCTTAGATTTTTAGAAGGATCTTCAACTATGCTGATCGATTGTTCAAGTTCAGGTTCTATAGGTTTACCTGTTTTTTTATCCCAGATTACGAGCCTTCCGGCTGGGCAGTCGTGAGTTTCCCTTATTGCAAGCTCTTTTGATTCTTTATTGTCAGAGTTTTTTGTTAACTTCCATGTACCGCCTTTATATTCACAGAAACGGGCGCCTGCGCAGAGTTTATAATTATCAGTCAGATCAAGTTCAGGACCTTCAGTTCTATCAGCTTCCTTAAGGTATGTTTTATTTTCGGCTGTTTCCGTGCCATTAAAATTCGATGAAATATGACTGCCGTCGCAATAAGGAGCATTCTTTGAATGTCCGCATCTGCATAAAAGATAACTTTCTTTTTGAGGGTAATCACAAACTTTTTCCCATTTAACTGCATTGCCTTCCTCATCAACAGCTATGATCTGTTTTATCATAGGAATGTTCCCCTTAACAAGATAAGGTCCATTTTCTTTGATGAATACTTTGGGGTTGTTGTCTTTTGAATGTTTTTCAGACATTTTTATTCCTTAAATAATCTGTTTAATTTATTTTTATATGATTGAGATATAATTGTCAACAATTTGAATATAAAAATAATAAAACACCTGCAGACAGTATAATTTATTGCAATTATATTTGGTTGTTATTCATTTGAAAATGTCTTAATTAATATTTTTTACATAATCAATACTTTTCTTGACAAAAGGAAGATATAAATATAAAGTCCGCACAATAATTAATTTAACAAAGGCTGCTTATGGATTTGATACTTAACAGTCCTTCTTATATAAAAGTAGGGCTTTCTTTTTTGGGGATTCTCATTGCATACAGATTCGGTGTTGCGTTGGGATATTCGATTCTTTTTTTTTCCGCAGTCCTTACTTTATGGACAGGGACAGAGCTTCAGGGTTTTATTTATCAGTATAAAGCTTTATTGTCCCCTGAAAATTATCTGCTTTTAGTAGTGATTTTAATGCTTCTCTTGTTCACCGAATCACTTGATAAGTCCGGAAGAATGAAAAAGACAATTGATGCACTTAAATCATTGTTCAAAAGCAAGAAGCTTCTTCTCGGGGGACTTCCTGCAATGATAGGATTTCTCCCAATGCCCGGAGGTGCTCTGTTTTCTGCTCCTCTTGTAGATGCTGCTGATCATGATAAAAGTGTCGATCCTGTTTTGAAAACGTCGATTAATTACTGGTTTCGTCATGTCTGGGAATATTGGTGGCCCCTATATCCCGGTATAATTATGTCTATTAAATACAGTGGTCTGCCTGCAGGTCTTTTTTATCTTATACAGATGCCTTTATCAATTGCATCTATTGCAGGAGGATATTTTTTTATTTTACATAAAGTTAAAGATAATACTATTTATGAAAAAAACAAATCATTCAATTTAAAAGAAATTTTGGCGGCATTTATTCCGATTTTTATAGTTGTATTCTGTTCGCTTACTGGTTCATTTGTCTTTCCTTTAATCGGCATGGGTAAAACTCTTTCAAATTTAACAGGGATGCTTGCTGGCTTGATTTTGGGATTCATCTTAATGTTCTATAATAATATAGACGCTTTTATAAAATCACTTTCTCTCTTTAAAAAAAAGAATACAATTGAAATGATGGTGTTGGTTTTGGGCATACTGTTTTTTTCTACTGCTTTAAAAATTCCATTAAATAATCAAGGATCTATTACTTTAGTGACCCAGATGCGTGATGAGTTTTTAAGTATGGGAATACCTCTTCTTCTTGTTATGGCACTAATACCATTTATTTCAGGAGCTGTAACAGGAATTGCATTCGGATTTGTAGGTGCAAGCTTCCCCATAGTTTTTGCGCTTATAGGTAACAATCCGCAGTTGAATGTTGTTATTGCCGCAACTACTTTTACCTATGTCTGCGGATATGTCGGCATGATT
>JAFGQB010000211.1 GCA_016935915.1 Spirochaetota bacterium | reverse complement strand
ATCTTGTTTGGTAAGACTGGTATTGTGCAATTCTGCCTGATGAGTTTTTATACCTCAGATTTATGAAAATCTCATAATCATTAACAAGCCAGTCCGGAGGAGCAAAGTCTCTTTTGAAATTGAAGATTATTTGTTTTTTGGATATTTTGATCAAGTCAAGTTCATTCTTTTTTATTATAATGGATTTATCCTGGAAAGAAGCAGATAAAAGAGTAAAACCTGTGAACTCTTCTTTTTTCTTAAGAAAATAGGCTCCGTAAATCATGTTGGCATAATTTAGATGCAATGCATTGCTTTTTGTTTTGTTGTTTAAAACCTGCTGGATAGAGGGCAGCTTCTGCGGTGTTTTTATTCTTTTCACCTTTATTCTGTTTGCAACTTTAAATATAAAATCAGTCAGGGCAATGAAGTTGATGCCGATTTTATGCTTGTAAGAGTTGAAGGGTTCTGTTGCCGAATCAAACACTCCTTTGACAACAGGCGCTATCCTGATTATGCCTGGAATGGTTATGGAACTGCCTTCGGATAGAATATCCTCAACTGTTTCGGTCATTGCATTAAGAACGTCTTTATAAGTATTTAGGGGTATCTGCGGATTTTTCCTGCTTAAATAGAGGAGAAACTTTTTAACCGAATAATTATCAGCAGGCTTTGTATTTGGTATATATTTACCCGGGTTTTTAGGCATCTTAATCAGGAAATAGTTTAAGTTCATAGTAAAATCTCCTTTCAGGCATTAATGAATTAAATTTCAGCTTTATGTGATCTTATACCCTATATAGTTTAATAATCATAACATATATAGGATTTATATTATATTCTATATAGTATTACTCTAAAATCTATATAGATTATAGTTTGTATCCTATATAGAATAGCATATTAAACAAGCTGTGAAAAGAGTTAATGTCAACTTTTTTTATATACGGATAAAGGTTTGAGTTGATTTTGTCCCTGACTTGCATTCGGGGTTGGCTAAGTATGCAATGGTTTTGATGAATACATTATTTTGCTGCCTGCAGCATATGAAGTTATAAATGCATGGAGTATTTAATTGGCACAGGTGTCTTCTTTTATCAAATCAGGTTTTTTTGTCATTATAACATCCTTCCATTGTTATTCCTTTTCCCATTATTTGTAATTCCTGCGAAGGACCGGAATATTCCCAATTTTTTTAATTGTGTATTTCTCTTAATAATTGTAGGGACGCGATTAATCGCGTCCCTACAATGTTCGAAAATGATAATAAAAATACAGGTATAAAATCAAAAAAGAAAACCGGCCGCTTCCGGTCATCTTTAGAGCGCCATAAAAAAGTGGTGTAAAATAATTAAAAAAAATATTTACCTTTTGAAATTTAAGTTATATACAATTAAAAGTCAAAAATTACGGAGGTGTTGTTTGAACCAGGAACAGGTTAAAGAGAAACTCTTGGAAATTGATAGCGATATTGAGGATTTCAGCCTGATATTTTCAGGCAAAACAAGCAGAAAGGTCAACGGACTTTATTATCCTGAGAGAAAAGAGATAATTATCCATAACAGGAATTTCGATGATGACAATCTTTTGATATATACAGCAATACATGAGTTTGCACATCATGTACATCATTCAAGATCGGTTCTGCCTGTGCCTGCAAAAGCGCATACAAACGAGTTCTGGATAATTTTTCAAAAGCTTTTGATAGATGCGGAAAACAAGGGTATATATAAAAACATTTTTAAAACGAATAAGGATTTCATTGATCTTTCCAGAGAGATTAAGGAAAACTATCTTTTGAAAAATGCTGATCTGATGAAAGGCTTTGGCAGGCTTCTCTTAAAGGCAATCGACCTGTGTCATGTTCATAAGGTGAGATTTGAAGACTATGTTGACAGGGAGCTTTTGATGGCAAGAAATACCGCTGATATTATGGTTAAGAGTTATACAATGAACATAAATCCTGAAATCGGATTTGACAATATGAAGATACTCTCAAGGGTCACAGATGATGATGAGAGGAGAAAGTTCGAAAGCGATATCTTGAGCGGCAAAACACAGGAGATGGTCAAGGCTGATTTATCTAAAAATAAAAAAAGTGTGGACACAATGGAGCTTTTGGAAAAAGAGAGAAAAAGGATTCAAAGAACAATAGAAAGACTTCAGGATAAACTTGAACAGATCGATGAAAAAATAAAAGAATTAATATAATCCGATTATAATTGACAAGAAAATAAAAATTGTTTAATTTTTTATTATCATTTTATAAGGAGTTTATATGGCATACAGATCTTATTCACCGGGATTATTGAGACTTATTCTGGGTGCTTTTTTTATAATTTTGGGGATCGCAGATATCTTTCCGGAAATCGGGGAGAGTATTTTTTATCTGAATGTCGTTTATAACTGGATGTATATTCTTTTCGGTGTAGTGGAGATACTATGCGGACTTTTGATTCTTTTGGGTTTTATTATGTTTAATGATGTAAAACCCATTCAATGGGGAAGTCTCATTGCCTTTATCTTCTGGGTTGCCCGCATTGTTTTTTCAAGATTCATAGGAGGATTAAGCTTTGCAGGTTCTTACGGCATAGATTGGTACAAGTTTTTCGAATGGTGCCTGATCTTTTCAACGGACCTTATTATAGCTTTTGCAATTTTATCTTTGATGAGAAGATATGAATGATCATATTATTATCATAGGGGTTGTCTTTAAAGTCAAAATTTAACCACTTAGGTGTACTTTTTGGTTTAAAAAATATTTATAGGACATCCCCTTGCATGATTTAATATTGCATGTTCTTATTTAAAGATAAAACTATGCAAATATTTATCCTGCAAAAAGATTTCTCGTTTCACTCGAAATGACAATAAGAAAGTGAATAGAAATTTTAAAAATATTAAAAAAATTGAATTCCTTTGTGATGTATGTGCCTCTGTATGAGACTAATCATAAAGTGTTTTTGAAGCTTTAAGTATTAATTAATGTACTGTTGTTGGAGACTTTTTTACCTGATAATTGATTTTTTGCCTCTTTCAGTTTCTCGGTGAAATCGCCGTTTTTATAATTTTTTAACCATTTTTTTGCTATTATATATCCTCCGAAACGCAATGAATAGTTTCTGAAGAATTTTCTATACCATATTTTAAATGCCGTGGTTATATATTTTACTTTTCCGAAAATTATTGTTAAAGAGGAAGTGAATACTATTGCCGGAAAATGTACAAGTATATAGTTGAGCAGTTTTATAAAATTTTTAAAATTATAAAATTTGTACATTATTTTCAAAACCGCCTGCTGTATCTCCTCGGGAGTTACATTGTCATCAGGTTTGAAAAGGGGATATTGTCCGTCATAATATTCCCAGCCGATCTTATCAAGAGGGTAGAGCCTGTTTTCATCATCAAGTCTTTTTCTAAGCTCTGTCCCCGGCAAAGGTATTGTGATCAATACCTGAATGGTATCGATACGGGCTTTTTTAATAAAAGTATAGAACCTTTTGACTTTTTCATCCAGTGTTAATGAATGATTTCCGTTATTCTTTTTGGGATATCCGAATATGAACATCCCGTGGATGTAAAATTTGTGCTTATGAAATGTGTCGGTCCATTTAATGAGATCTTTTGATAAATATCCCTTTTTCATTGACAAAAGTTCTTCATCAATAGGTGAT
>JAFGQB010000210.1 GCA_016935915.1 Spirochaetota bacterium | reverse complement strand
CATTGGATGAATTTATAATAATGCCTAATCATATTCACGGTATAATTGAAATAACCCGTAGGGACGTGATTAATCACGTCCCTACAAATGAAAAAAATCCAATGTTAAATCCATATTCCTTATCAGCGATTATTCGCTGGTTTAAAGGCAGAACCACCTTTGAAATTCACAGATTTATTAATCAAATAAATTTTAAATGGCAGTCAAGGTTTTATGATCATATTATAAGAGATGATGACGATTTAAACAATATCAGAGAATATATAATTTATAATCATTTAAAATGGATTGAGGATGATTATTACATGATGTAGAGACGTGATTAAACACGTCCCCATAAGTTAAACATATTTTTCTTGAATATAAACAATTTTTTTTATAATATACTCAAAGATTCAAATAAAACAAAGGCATTAACCGGATGAAGTTTTCTTATTTTATCGAGCTTTTTTTAAGCGGTCTGACCAAGGGCAGTATTTATGCGCTTTTATCCCTGGGCTACACAATGGTTTACGGCATCATACAATTGATTAATTTTGCCCATGGTGAAATCTACATGATAGGCGCATTTACCGCTTTGATAATAACCACGATACTTGCATATACAGGGATGAATGCTTTAGCAATAGCATTTCTTGCGATTTTTCTGGCGATATTATATTCTGCCGGCTATGCAGTTACAATGGAGAGGATAGCATACAAGCCTTTGAGAAATTCTACAAGATTGTCAGCATTGATAAGCGCCATAGGCATGTCGATATTCTTGCAGAATTATGTAAGACTTTTACAGACTTCCGACTTTTTAAGATTCCCGCCGCTGATACCAGAGTTCGGCTTCATGAGATATGTTGAACATATATTCACATCCACTCAGCTTGTGATCTTTGTTTCCACATGCGTCATAATGATAATTCTAACAATATTCATTAAATTTTCAAAAACAGGCAAGGCAATGAGAGCTGTTGCTCAGGACAGGGTGATGGCAATGCTTTCAGGTATCAATATAAACAGGATAATATCCGTGACCTTTATATTCGGCTCTGTCACCGCCGCAGTAGGCGGGATATTGATAAGTTCATACAATGCCCAGATCAATTTCAACATAGGTTTTATGGCAGGTATCAAGGCATTTGTTGCTGCGGTTTTAGGCGGCATAGGCAGCATCCCGGGTGCTGTATTGGGAAGCTTTGTCTTAGGCTGGACTGAAAGCTTCGGTACGGGCTATATTTCAAGCGACTATGAAGATGTTTTTGCATTTTTGTTTTTGATTTTGATCTTGATTTTTAAGCCTGAGGGATTATTAGGCAGATCGACAAAACAGAAGGTTTAGTTTTTTTAAGGAATTATTAATGTTCAGCATTAAAAACATGACAAAAGCTTTTTTTATTTCACTCTGGATCATGATACTGACATTTCCTCTGGCTGTTATAAAAGTCAACACAATAGATAAAACCGTAAACTGGCGATGGTTCAATCTTATCTATATAGGAATAATTACATTTATCACTGCTTTTTTATGGGATTATTTTTTAAAAAGAAATAAGGAAGATAATGACAGGAAAAAGAAAAGCTTCCTTAATATAATCGCTGATAAAAAGAAATATTTTAACAGACCCGAATTTAAAACTCTCTTTTACGGTGCGCTGTTTGTTGTGATCATGGTTTTTCCTTTTGTTTCAGGATTATATCAGATAAATGTTATGACAACTGCTTTGATTTATGTAATGCTGGGACTCGGGCTTAACATTGTCGTGGGTCTGGGAGGTTTATTGAATCTCGGTTATGTTGCATTTTATGCAGTCGGAGCATACAGCTATGCTCTTTTAAACAAGCATTTCGGGATCAATTTCTGGATTGCATTGCCGATAGGCGCTTTATTCAGCATGCTCTTCGGTTTGATCATTGGCTTTCCTGTTTTAAGACTAAGGGGCGATTATCTTGCTATCGTTACCCTGGCATTCGGTGAAATAGTGAGGATTGTCCTTGAAAACTGGAATGAATTTTCTTTTGGTCCAAGCGGGATTTCAGGGATTCCCCGTCCGGGATTGTTCGGGTTAAAAATGAACCTCATGCAGAATTCGATTTTAATATATTTTATAATGATTGTATTGACTGCAATAACTGTTTTTGTTGTCAACAGGCTTGAGAATTCCAGACTTGGCAGGACTTGGGTTGCTATGAGGGAGGATGAGATCGCATGCCAGACTATGGGCATCAATGTGACAAAAGCCAAGCTTACTGCTTTTGCACTTGGTGCGCTTTGGGCAGGACTTGCTGGCGTTATGTTTGCCGCAAAGACAACCTTTATAAATCCGGCAAGCTTCACTATCTGGGAGTCGATCATCATTTTATGCATAGTTGTGCTTGGAGGAATGGGGTCGATCCTGGGAGTTATAATTGCCTCATTTATATTGATCATACTGCCTGAGTCATTAAGGTTTTTTTCGGATTACAGAATGCTTGTGTTCGGAGCCATTCTGGTTGTAATGATGATATTCCGACCCGGAGGCATAATAAATGCAAAGAGAAAAGTTTATCAATATAAAGGGAAAAAAGATTAAGTATGAAAGAAAATACTGTTCTTGAAGTCAGGGATTTGTCCATGCATTTCGGAGGTTTATACGCTGTTGATAAGGCAAACCTCAGTGTAAAAAAGGACGAAATAACTGCGCTTATCGGACCTAACGGAGCAGGCAAGACAACTTTTTTTAACTGTGTCACGGGTTTATATACTCCGACAACAGGTAAAATATTCATAACTCCTCAGGGCAAAAAAAGGGAAGAGATCGACAGCTTAAAACCGCACAAAATTACAAACAAGGGTATTGCGCGAACATTTCAAAATATCAGGCTTTTTCAAAACATGACTGCTTTAGAAAATGTAATGGCAGGCAGACATCGGCTCTTAAAGGCTGGGATACTTCATGCAATATTAAGGGATAAAAAAACAAAAGAAGAAGAAGAAAAGGTTGTCCATGACTCTTATGAGATTTTGGAAAAGATCGGGCTTACAAAGTATATAAACGAGCTTGCAAAAAATCTGCCTTATGGCGCCCAGAGAAGACTTGAAATAGCAAGAGCACTGGCGACCGATCCTTTTATACTGCTGTTGGATGAACCTGCCGCAGGTATGAATCCAAATGAAACAAGAGAACTTGACAATCTGATACTGCGTCTGAAGGAAGATGAAAAGTTGTCAATTTTATTGATTGAGCATGACATGTCTCTGGTCATGAGAATATCCGACAGGATTTATGTAATGGATTACGGAAAAATCATAGCGGAAGGCAAACCCGAACAGATCAGACACGACCCGCTTGTGATCAAGGCATACCTCGGAGAAAATTACAATGTCTGAAAAAAAAGTGCTTAAAATAGAAAATATAACTGCCTATTACGGCAATATTCAGGCTATAAAAGGGATCAGTCTTGAGATAAATTTCGGCGAGATAGCTGCGCTGATCGGTGCAAACGGAGCAGGCAAGTCAACTACATTAATGGCAATATGCGGAATTGT
>JAFGQB010000209.1 GCA_016935915.1 Spirochaetota bacterium | reverse complement strand
TTGAAATTTATTATTTCTTCAAGTTTTATTTCATCAGCTTTCATTTATTAACCTTTTCATTTTGAAATATGATCATTTCATTTTGAAATAATTTTATTATTTTGTCAATGTTTATTTTTTTTCTAAATTATTATATATGTTTAAGTTAACAAAAAATTATGTTTTTGGCATTTTTATTGCTTTATATAAAAAAAGCATTTAATGGAGGTTATATATGTACGAACTGTTAAAATCAAGACTGGATTATTTTAAAGATGAAATTATTGATTTCACTTTGGAATTAATAAAAGCTGAAAGCCGGAGTTTAAATGAAAATAAAGTTGCCGATTTGTGTGAAAATAAAATGAAAGAGCTTAATTATGACAAGGTCTTTAAAGATCAGGCGGGTAATATAATAGGCATTATATACGGAAGGAAGTATTTAAAATCCGTATTACTGAACAGTCACATGGACACAGTACCTATAACCGGCGAATCCTTATGGGAAAAAGATCCGTATAAACCGTTTATTGATAATGATAAATTGTACGGATTGGGATCATCGGATTGCAAGGCGGGATTGGCGATGCAAATTTATGCTGCTGCAATTCTAAAAAACAGCCTGCTGCCTCTTGACGGGAATATAATCGTTGCCGCTACTGTAGCAGAGGAAAACGGTTTAAGTGTAGGTATCAAAACCTTAATAAGCAAAACATTAATGGATTTGAACTTAAAATGTGATTATGCGATTTTAGGAGAGCCGACTGATGCAAACATTTATTACGGTCATGATGGCTGGGCGCAGTTTGACATAATGATAGACGGCAGAGATAATCCTGTGGTTAATACAACTGCAAATCAAATTTATAATGATTTCAGCAAATTAAACGGCAGATTTTTTAATAAGGAATTGCTGAACGGTTATGAAAATATTACTCTGAAAAATCCTGAAATGTCAAATTCAAAACATTATAATAAGGCTGTTGTAAGTTTTTTACAGAGAATAAACGTATCGGATGATTATAATGAAATACTTCATAAATTCAACGATAATACCAACCTTTTAAAAGCCCCAAGCGGAGTAACTGTTCAGGTTAAGGTGCATGAAGAGAAACAGAAGATGTATAACGGAACAAATACCATTATTAAATATATTGCCAATGCATGGGAAATGAATCCCTTTAATACGCTGGTACAGAGAGCATATCAGGCTCTGGATGCAGTTAATTTAAAAGCTGAAATAGGTAAATGGAAGTTAAAAAAACTGGGCATGGGAACTGCGGGAAATGTCCTTTTTAAAGAGTACAACATTTCAACAATTGGGTATGGACCCGGGGATGAAAAAAATGCCCATCAGCCTAATGAATATGTAAAAATCAGCAATATTTTTGACTGCACCTACGGGACAATTTTAATAATTCACAGTCTGATCGGTGTTCCTGTATTCGGATGGACAGTAGATGAAATTTAAGAAAGGTCAATAAATGAATATACTGATATTTAATTGCGGAAGTTCATCTTTAAAATATAAGATGATTGAAATGCCCTCAAAAAAAGAGATTTTATTCGGAGAAGCTCAGAGGATAAATTCTGTAACTGCAGAATCCTCAAGGATAATTCATAATAATCTGAAGAAAGAAAAAAAAATTTTTTTCGTGAAAATGAAAAGTCATCTTGAAGCATTTGAAGAGATAATAAAAATAATTAATAAGGAAAATATAGTTCCGGATGTTTTCGGACACAGGCTCGTCCACGGAGGAAGTTATTTTTTTGAGCCTGTAATTTTAAGTGAGGATATCCTGGAAAAGCTTGAACAGATTAAAGATCTGGCTCCCATTCATAATCCGCCTGCTATAAATTTAATTCTGGCATGCAGAAAATCATGCCCTGATTTTAAACAGATTCTTGTATTTGATACTGCTTTTCATTCGACTATACCGGATTATGCTTATACTTATGCCATTCCTGAACAACTGGCAAAGAACTTGAATATAAGAAAATACGGTTTTCACGGTACAAGTCATAAATATGTAATGAAAGAAGCCTGCTGTTATTTAAATATTTCCGCAGGTAATATCAATGCTGTAAGCTGCCATCTGGGAAGCGGAGGCGCAAGTTTATGCGCCATAAAAAAGGGGGTGTCGGTTGACAACACAATGGGTGTTTCACCGCTGCAAGGTCTGGTTATGAGCACAAGATGCGGTGATATTGACTCTGCCGTTACTTTGAATTTATTGAGAAAAAATGATCAGGATGTAAATGAAATAGAAAAGTTATTCAATAACAAGAGCGGGATTTTGGGGTTGACAAACAGTTCTTCCGATGTAAGGGACAGTATTCCTGATAATTATCATAGCAGTTTTAAAACATTGCCCAGAAGCCTTCAATTATATATCTGGAGGATAAAAAAATATCTTGGTGCTTACTTAGCGGTTACATATCCGACAAATGCGGTAATATTTACAGATACGATAGGAGAAGAAATTCCACTTGTCAGGAAATTAATCTGCAGATGTTTCGGTTATACCGGTTTAACTGTTGATGAATATAAAAATAATAATATAGGACAATATCCGGCTGATATCAGCGGAAAGAATAGTAAAATAAAAGTTTTGGTTATAAAGACAAACGAAGAACTGGAAATCGCGTTAAATGTTTATAAAATAATGGTAGAAAACAAGAAGGCGGTAAAATGAATGTTTTAATATTAAATCCCAGGAAAAATTATATTGAATTGTTTTATTACAAAAATAATAGCTTAATTGTTAGAGATATGATTTTTGCCGGTCTGAAAGATAAAATTTACAAGGATTATTACTTCAATATTTTGAATAATTATTTTATGAAATCGGAATTATCCCCTGATTATCTGATCATAAAATCATTGTATGGTGGTGATATTTTTAACAAACCTGTATTATATAATAATTTAGTTTTAAAACAATTAAATAAAATTGTAAATAAATCTCCTTTACAGATAAACTTATTAATTGAAATAATTAATGGGTGCAGAAGACTGTTTGATACAGTTCCGATCGTTTTGTTTTTTGAAACTTCATTTTTTCATAAACTTCCTGTTTATGAAAAAATGTATGCTATTGATCCGGATATCAGCAATAATAACGGTTTTTTTAGATTCGGCTATCATGGAATTCATCATGAAGCAGCTTTAAATTTTATATATGATTCTGAAATAATCAGTAAATTCAATAACAGGATTTTATCAGTATATTTGGATAAAAATCCGGAGATTGTTGCAATAAAAAATAAAAAGCCGGTAACGGTAACAAGCGGTGCTACTCCCCTTGAAGGAATTATGGGAGAAAAAAAGTGCGGTAAACTTGATCCGAGTATAGTTTTCATACTTATAAAAAAATTGAAGATTGGTCTTGAAAAAATAAATTATCTGTTGACTCAGCAGAGCGGTCTTTACGGTTTGACCGGTAAAAAAATAAGTTTTCTGGATTTATATAATTTAAATGTATGTGAATTTGAACAGGCAAAGACAATTTTTGAATATAACATTCAGCTGGAAATCGGCTCCGGCATATCTGCCATAGGCGGTCTTGATTATATAATTTTTTCAGGCAATTATTCAGAAATAGGTAAATATTTATTGAAGGATTTAAACGGTTATTTGAATCATATAAATAATAATTTGAAAATTTATTTTTTTAATGATTCAATCGGCGATGCGGTGCTGAAGCTTTTTAATTATCACTTTTTTAAAAAGAAAATAATGATTTAGTATGGATTTTAAAATTTATTATTTTTTTTTAATTTTTCCCATACAGCACTGCTGAATTCATCTATATCCATATTGACAACCAGGTCAAATATTTTGTCATAAACTGTTGGTTCATTATTTATTATCATGGAATTTATTTTATTTGCAAGCATCAATGCAAAACCCGCGGCAGGCTGAACCATTAAGGATGAGCCCATTACTATGACAAGATCCGCTTCTGGAGGATTATGATATGCAATATAAAATTTATCTGGAAGCATTTCCCCAAAAAATACAACATCGGGTTTTATGATTCCGCTGCATATACAAAGTGGGATTTCACCTTTTTTTAATTTATCCTCAAAGCTATTAATTTCAAATTTTTTTCCGCATTTTAAGCAGTGAGCAGTAAGATATGTACCGTGGCATTCTATGACATTTTTACTGCCTGCTTTTGTATGGAGCATATCAATATTTTGCGTTACCACATTAATTGTTTTACCTTTTTCTTCAAGCCAGGCAATAAACTTATGAGATAATGAGGGCTGAATATCCGATTTGAAAAGTTCTTTTGTAAGATCATAGAAAGGATGCGGATCATGTTCGAAATAGGAAATATCAAAAACTGCTTCAGGATAAGGCAGATTGTATTTTTTTTTCACCATATTATAAATCCCATTTTCTCCCCTGAAATCAGGTATTCCGCAATTTGTGCTGATACCAGCACCTGTGAAAATAACAATTTTATCGGATGATTTTATCAATTGAACTGCTTTATTGATTTTTTCGTTTAAATTTTTGTCATGCATAAATTCTTATTGCCAAATTAATCAACTATTTTTATTTTCATCATTTTAACATATTCATCGAGCGTGAAATTATCAAATTTGATATTTTTGCTTTTTAGAAATTCATAAGAACTTTTTGTGATTGATCTTATCTGTTTTTCCTCAACAATAATTTTTTTCAGATTAAATAAATATTCTATATTTTCGATTCTTTTTATATCGGTACCTGCTATATTTAAAGTTTTTAATTTGTATAAATTTTTCAGGTTTTCTATTTTTTTTATGCTGTTGTTGGATAAATTCAATAATTCCAATTGATGAAGATCGTCCAGATTTTCAATCTTATCAATCTGGTTGTCATTAAGGACAAGCTGCTTGAGATTTTGTAAATTACCAAGGTTTTTTATTTTTGATATATCATTCCAGCCTAAATTCAAATATTGTAAATTTACAAGATTGTCGATATTATCAATTTTTTCAATTTTATTTTCACTTAAGTCTAATAGTATTAATTCTTTACAACTGTCAAGATTTTCAATTTTGCTTATTTTATTCCATTTCAAGAAAAGCCATTTAATTTCAGAAAGTTTATCGAGATTGCCAATCTTTTTAATTTTATTTGAAGTAAGTATCAGAGCATTCAGGTCGGTTAAATTATCAAGATTTTCTATTTTTTCGATATTATTTGATTCGAGATCAAGTTCAAATAAATTTATCAAATTATCTAGTTTTTCAATTTTTTTTATAGAGTTGTTTTCAAATGATAAAATTTTTAAGTTTTTATAATTTTCCAGATTGCTTATTTTATTTAATTTATTTTTTTTTAAATTCAATTCAAAATAGTTGTTTTCTTCATTTCCAGTGAAAGGTATGCCGGAGAAGTTTTTAGCTTCATGATTAATTTGATAATTTTTTAAATCCTTGATAACACCTTTACATGAGTCAAGGAAAATTTGGGATGAATATAATGCAGTGAATGATTTTATTA
>JAFGQB010000208.1 GCA_016935915.1 Spirochaetota bacterium | reverse complement strand
TTAATGCCATGGGCTTAAACTGAGCACCGACATTTTCTGCATTAAGTCTATTCTGCCATTTAACCAATGACGAAATATAATTTACAGGATATACGGCGTGAGCACTGATCAAAATAATATGATTTCCTGTTGAATGTTTTATTCCGAGGTTAAATGCATAAGGAGTGGTAAGCTCAGGATTATCAAGCATTTTAATAAATGGAAATTTCATTGAAAAGTGACTAACTATTTTTCTTGTGTTATCGATGCTAAAACCGTCAACAACAATGATTTCCTTACATTCATCTGGATAATCATTTTCTATCAAAGATTCGAGACATAATTTAATATATTTTTCTTCATTTCTGCATGGTATAATCAATGAAGCCTTTTCCATTATATAACCTCATTATTGATGATGTCGCAGACGAATTTTATCTCATCTTCGGTAAGTTCCGGATACATTGGCAGACTGATTATTTCTGCAGATATTTTTTCACAAATAGGAAAATCATTTTGTTTATATTTGAGAAACCTCAAAGCCGGCTGCAGATGAAGAGGCACTGGATAATGAATCGAACATTCAATGCCGTTTTCTTTTAATTTATTCATTACTTTGTCCCGTGAAGGCAGTCTGACAACATACAGATGATAAACATGGATAAATCCGGGTTCTGTGCAGGGGATTATGATTTTAGGATTATCTTTTAAGTATTTATTATAAGTTTCAGCATTTTTAATGCGCATTTGAGTCCATTCTTTTAAATGTTTAAGTTTAACAGTCAATACAGCTGCCTGGAGGGCATCCATTCTGTTATTATAGCCTATCATTTCATGAATGTATTTATCTTTTCTGCCATGATCAACAAGCATCTTTGTTTTTTCATAAAGCACTTGAGAATTTGTAATAATTGCTCCCGCATCTCCATAAGCGCCCAAGTTTTTCCCGGGGAAAAAACTGAAAGCATTAATATCTCCGAAAGTTCCTGTAAATTTTCCGTTTATTGATGCAAGGTGAGATTGAGCACAGTCTTCAATCACTTTAAGTTTATAGATCTTTGCGATCTCCATGAGTTTATTCATATCTAAAGGATTACCGTATAAATGAACCGGAATAATTGCTCTGGTTCTTTTTGTAATATGCTTCTCAATATTATCAATATCAATATTGTAAGTTTTTTCGTTAATATCTGCAAAAACCGGGACTGCATTAACATGACAGATTGCCTCTGCTGTTGCTATGAATGTATTAGGTACTGTTATTACTTCATCACCTTCTTTGATATCAAGAGCTTTTAAAGATGTAAATAAAGCACTGGTTCCGTTTGAACAACCAGTGCAATATTTATCGCCGATAGCTTCGGCAAAAGAATCTTCGAATTCTTTTAAGTATTTACCTTTTATAAACTGCTTGGAATTCAAAACTTCTGTGATTTTTTCGTTGATTTCTTTTTTGATTTTTTCATATTGTTTATCAAGATCGACAAGTTTTATCATTTAATAATGTACCTTTCTAATAAATTTAGCCGGATTACCTGCAACAATTGTATAATCTTCCACATCTTTGACCACAACACTTCCTGCGCCAACCAGAGATTTTTCGCCAATTATAATGCCGGGCAGTATTGTGACATTTGCACCTATTTTTGCAGATTCTTTTATAACAGGTCCTTTTAATTCATTTTTAACATTCTGTGAAAGAGGGTATTTTGCATTGGTCAAGACTACATTTGGCCCGAGCCATGAGCCTTTTTTCAATATTGTAAATTCCGGCACAAATACCTGCGAGTGAATTCTTACATTATCTTCGATCTGTACATGATGTTCAATAATGGATAATGTTCCTATGCTGACATTATTGCCTATGGTATTTAATTCCCTGATATTTGCCTTATGTCCTGTTTGAAAGCCGCTGCCGATTTTATTACCGGCATATATAACAGTGTGGCTTCTTATAAGAGAGTTATCTCCGATAACTGTTTTTTCATTATTTGAGCCTTTAAAAGGGCAGCCTATAATGCAGAAGTCTTCGATAGTTACATTTTTTCCTAATTTAACATTAGGATATATTACAGATGTTTTTGATATCATTTGTGCCCCAATTTGCATTTATCCGGTTCGAATTTTAGAAATATTTCCTTGCCAGTTTCAATTGATTCATAAAGTGCAGAAATCAATTCAAGGCTTTTTCTTCCTTCGAGTCCGTCAACTAAAGCTTTTCTTTTATTGATAATGCAGTCAACAGCATGGTTTAAATAAATTTTATGTCCATAACCATATGTATCAGGTGGATTTTCATTAAATTTTGATATAATTTCTTTGTCTTCTGGAGAATAGTCTGAAAATTGCCATAATTTGATTTTATTTGCCGAAAAACCACCGATTTCTACACTTCCTTTCTCTCCTAAGATTGATATTGCCCCTTCAATGTCTTTAGGTCGCACTGCTGTTGTGGCTTCAATTAATCCTAATGCTCCATTTCTGAACTTTAAAACAGCGCAGGCAGTATCCTCAACTTCTATGTCGGCAAGGGCTGTTATGCTTTTAGCAAATACACTTTTTATGTCGCCCATCAGCCATTCCAAAAGGTCTATATGATGACTTGCCTGATTTGTTAAAACACCACCGTCATATGCCCATGTACCTCTCCATTTATCCTGTTTATAATATTCATCAGTTCTCATCCATCTTACTCTCACTGTACCTAATACCATTTTACCGAATCTGTTTTTATCAATTGCTTCCTTGAGTTTTACTATGGGAACATTGAACCTGTTTTGATTGACAACAAATAATCTAACCTGATTTAGATCACATGCATAGATCATTTTATCAGCATCTTCCAGAGTCAGTGCAAGAGGTTTTTCAACTATGATATGTTTTTTATACTCTGCAGCTTTGATTACTATTTCAGTATGCAGTCCGCTTGGAGTTAAAACAGTGACAACATCAAGGTTTTCATTTTCAAGCATCTTATCTATATCTGTATAATAAGGCACTTTAAATTTTTTACCGAAAGTTTCAGCTCTGTCCCTGTTTTTATCGCATACTGCTTTTAATAATCCATCTTTAATAAGACCATCTGAAAGCAGTCCGCAATGTCTTAATGCAATTTTACCGCAGCCAATTACTCCGAAATTAAGCATTTTTTATCCTTTAACTATTAAAAAGCATTAACAGTTATAATAATTATTTTTAAAACAGTTTAAGAAAATATTAACATACTCTTGATATAAGAGTAAATTAAAAAAAATAATTTTTAAATTTTTTAAAAAAATTATATAATTTTTTAATGAAGATTTTCTTTTTTACTGCTTTTTTAATTCTTTTAGTTTTTTATTGTTTTGCAGATCAATTAAAAAATGATCAAAAATATTATGAAATAATATCAAATATATTAAATTCCATAGATATTCAAAATGAAAATAGTCTATATGAAACTCAGCAGGTTTTAATGCTTCCTTTGTTAGGTGCATTTGAATTGAATGATGAAAAGATAAAATCATTATTGACCAAAGGTTTAAATGATTCATTGGACAATATGACTGAATTGGGGAAATTAAGAAATGATGCAAAGAATAATTTGATTAAGATTGATGAAAAATTGCTTAACAGTGCTTTAAGCGGAAATGATCAGCGAAAAATTTTTACAGTTAAGAGAATTTATGAAAACAAAATAATGGGGAAAGTCATACCGTTTACAAAAGAGGTAAAAATCACAGAAGCTGTTCTGTCGGAACTTCAGTTTTTATATCTTGTATCCAGTGCATGTAAATATATAATAATGTATAATCAAAAAGAAAGTAAAAAATTATCAGAATATGAATTAATATTTATAAAGAAATCCTTTAATTTGCTTTTAAACAGTATTATAATTCCATTCTGGACTGAAATAGAAGCCTGGCATTGGAAAAAAAGCTACAAGAACATGAAAGAAAGGGCAATAGCACGGCTTAATCGCCAAAATAAAGAGCTATCGGATTATTCTTATTACAGGGTGTTTTTTGATGAAGACAAACATTTTTTTGCCATTACATCTGATTTGATCTTTATATTAAAAAGTCCTTTATTTAATCGACTTGAATTAAAAATAACAGAATATGAAAAAAATATTTTGTCTGAGATTCAGGATTTAACATTAAGGATAATGAAAGATAGGCTTGACAAAAATGAAGAATTTAATTTTCAAAAAGGCATGTGGTTTGATCATTCTGATTATCATTATGCAGGAAGTAATTCTATCGATAAACCTGAAAAAAAATCAATAAAATATGATATTGCAGAAGATACGGCACATTCTCACAGATGGCCGTGGTGGCTTAAAAGTTTTTTGGATTCATGGATAGATAATGAAAACAATTATAACTATTATAAATCACTATTAAAAAGATTGTCAAATCAAATTGTCGAAAAAGTTTTTTTTATTGACGGTGAAAAAGTTTTATTAAATAATTTTATGGATGGGACTAATGGTTGGTATAGAGTAAATTATATGGATAGTGGAATAGGTTACGGACCTTATACATTATCACATTCGGCAATTTATGGTTCTTGGCTTATATTAGCCCATTATAATGATAAATTAAAAGAAATAAATAAATTGTTATACAATATGTCATGCAGCAATGATAAAGAAATTATTGATTTCAGAATAAAATATTATGGGAAAAATTATAGTAATACAAAAAAGAACGGAACAACTACCC
>JAFGQB010000207.1 GCA_016935915.1 Spirochaetota bacterium | reverse complement strand
CTTCGGAAGCATGGACCCGATGTTTTTTACAGCAAACAATATAATGGGTAACTATAGATATATGGCATCTTGTCTTGATGAATGGACTGGCGTAAATACTATGATTATAAAAAGAACAGAAAACATAGATACAAATTATTATGCAGACAGAGGCGACGGTAATGGAACATATACATATCTGACATCAAATGACGGCAGAACTGCTACCACATTCAATACAGTCAAATACGGTTCAATGGCAATAAGAAATAACGGCAGCGGCAACGGTTATATTTATGTCGCTTTATACGATGATGACTCAAGAGTTACATCACCCACACCAAGATTATATCTAACTTCAGGTGCTGTAACAGGTTATGCATTAAGCGCAACTTATGTTGCACAGCGAATTACAAACAGCAATAATCCCGGACCATGGAACTCGGTCAGTTTATTAAGCACAGGTCATCCTGTTGTTGTATATTATACACAGACTAACAATAAATTAAATATGTCTTATAATAACTCAACATTTCTACCTACTACATTCACTAATCTTGCTTCAATAAGAGACGGAGGTAAATATTGTTCAGTTGCTGCCGACTCAAGCAATTTGATAAGCATTTCTTATCAAAACAACCTGCTCGGTTTATCATATTTGGTTTATAACAATGTTTCTGATGGTAGTCCTGTTGAAATAACTCTTGAAACTGCTGAAAATGACGGCATTACAGGTTTTAATACATCAATTGCATTGAGCGGTACAAGAGCTCCTTATATTTCATATATAAACAATTCATTATTAAATACAAAAAAAGCTCTGCATCTGGCAAAATTCAATGGCACAACAATAACAAAAGCAGAACTTACAGCTCAAACCAACTGGGAATACATGACTGTACCTTCAACAGAAGTTGTTAACTCTGAAAAAACAGTAATAAAATGGGACGGTACAAACAACAGACCTGTTATAGCATATAAGGGCAATAATTATATCTGGCTAGCAAGACTAGTATTTTAATTTAAGGAGATTTTATGTTAAATAATAAAACAAAATATTATTTAATTTTTATACTTTTATTTTTCTTTGCAGCATCTTTTATCTATTACAGCTGTACAACACCGACCAATCCCTTATCTGGTGTCGGTAAAGACCCTGACCTTCAGATCCCTACAATTACTATTACTAGTCACAACAATAATGATACTGTACAGGATATAATCACTCTATCAGGTACATATACCGATGATAAAACCATTGAAAGCATTGAGTTATATAAAATATCAGGAACTGAAACAAAGCTCGGTAATGCAAGCTTTTCAAACAATCCGAGAACATGGAACATATCATTAAATACACATGAACATACAAACGGAAGTAATATCTTTAAAGTTAAAGTTACCGATAACTCGGACAAGTCAAGTTATCAGAACATAACCTTGACCATTGATAACAGCGGTCCTTATTGTGCCATAAATAAGCCTGATGATTCATCAAAACCTCCTTATTTGAAATACTATCAACCTTTTGAAGTTTCCATTACAGCTATGGATCCTTCGGCAATAATCGAGCTTGAATGGGAACTTACAAGCGATGATGATAATAATGTTAAATATTCAAATAATATAATTGATACTATTACTGAGCTTTACAGTTTTATAATCAATCCAGAGAATTTAAGATTAGTAAATCAGGATCATTTTATCATAGCTCGAGACTGTACATTGAGAGTAAGGGTTAAGGACGAACTTGATCAGTGGTCAGATTGGGATGCAGTGGACAGTAAAGCCAAGAAAGTTATAACAATAGACTTTACACAGGCAAAACCGACAATAAACATTGAAAATCCCGAAGCCGCTACTGTAGGGGATGCAGATATTTTCGGATCGGACTTTACCGTTACTGGAAGCGCACAGGATGACTCCGGCGTTACAAAAATCGTTGTATGTTATAAAAAAGTTTCAGATACAGAAGATACAACAATTGAACAGATTTTTACAACACCTCTAAAATACCAGCAGTTCACACAAAAGCTTACAAGTTTAACTGCTGACACTTATATGGTGAGAGCTTATGCTGAAGATGCCGACGGCAATTCCTCGGGTTATACTGAATACAGGTATTTTATAGTAAATACTTCATTCCCCATCATTGAGTTCACCAATCCCGATTTCGGAACATGGCAGAGACAGAGTGTTAATATACAGGCTAATGTCAGATCAGACGGCGGAACCATTGATAATGTGGAATTATTCATAGGCGATAACTTTACGCTTCCACCGGTTTTCACAGCGACTCCCATGATTGCATTATATCCTCTCGATTACTTATATGACACAACTTCATATACAACCGGCGGAGAAATAAAATTTTATATAAGAGCTACTGATAACAATGGAAATCAGACAATTGATTATCTGTTATTTTCCATAGATAACACACCTCCGGTCTGTTCAATCAATGTGCCAAGCCCAGGTAACAGCGGTTTGAATCAGGACATCTTGATACAGGGTACTGCATCGGACTTGATATCAACAGGAGTACCAGGGATCGTAGATAATATCAATTTAAATATTCCCGGACTCGGAGATATTAATCCCACAGGTTTGGCAGAATGGAGCTACACTTATGATTCAACCAGTGTTGCTTTAGGTACTGTTACTGTAACAGTTACTGTTACAGATTTAGCGGGAAATACCGATATAGAAACAATTGACCTTAATATTGATCAAAATGCTGATATTCCTTTGATAAATGTCACAAATTTAACCTCTGGTGCAAAAATTTACGGTATATATACTATCGGAGGCACTGCAGAAGATGATGATGCAATACAAAACATACAGGTGAGGATCGACAGCGGTTCATGGGAACTTGCTACAGGATTAACTGCATGGTCATACAAACTTGACACAACATTATACTCAAATGGTCCTCATACATTTGAGTGCATTGCTTATGATATTTATAATAAACCCTCAGCAATTACTTCTATTCCTTTTGTAATTGACCCTGATTTACCTGTTATAAGTATAACCAGCCATAATGAAAATGATGCAATAAATACAAATACTATCATTTCCGGATCAGCTTCAAAAAGCACTGGAACGATCTCCTCTGTTGAAATAAGACTGCAGGGTACAAGCAATACCAGAGACTGGACAACAACAGGATTAACTGTAAACGGTTTGGGTACATCAAATGCTACATTCAGCTATACGATAGATACTGCTTATTTTGGCGAAGGGGCAATCGCAGTATCAATCCGCGCTAAGGATGATATCGACAAAATAAATACATATACAAGAAATTTAGTCATTGACACCCAGCTGCCATCAGGTGTTTTAACATTACCTGCTGCTGATACCACTGTAACTGCATCTTCAATGAATCTGGCAGGTTCCTGTTCAGATCCGGCACCATCATCGGGTCTGTCAAGTACAGATATATGGGTACAGTTTGAACGCAGTACAGGTGAAAACTTTTACGTAATAGACGGAACTGCAGGCAAACAGATTGTAGGAGCTGTATCAAACTGGACTTATCTCTGGAATATACCCTCTTCAGTTCGTGACGGGTTATATACCGCAAGACTTATCATAGAAGACAGAGCAGGAAACAATCCTTCAGCTACAATCGAAGTTGCAAATATAAGATTGGCAAGATATACTTCAATTTTATCGAATTTATATATAAACGGCATACCGGTTACAAATAATATGTTCATAACACAAAATTCAAACTTTACAGGACATATTTCGGATAATAACGGCGATGATTTTGACAAAGGAGTATATCAGATTCAAATATATTTAAGCGATGATAATGTAATTGATGCAGGTGACGGAAGCCCCATAGTATCAGACACATGGGGTGCTTATCCTACGGATGTTGATTTTGACTTGAATTATTCATTTTCACAGAAAAAAAATTATATTATTTACAGAGTAATCGACAAAGTCAGCGGCATTAAAGACACTGCATATCAGGTTAACATTGATCATGCTCCGCCAACGGCAGATTTTAAATATACTTCAAGGGATTATGCTCCTGCTACTCAATCAACCAATCCAGGCTATTCTGCAATTTATTGGATAAAGCTTGATGCAAATGATGACAATGATATGTCAGGAGCAACTGTTCAGACAAAACTGGGGACTACATCCGGCGGCGAAGAACTTGTTGGATTACAGACATATACTATCGGCGATTACATGAAATGCGATCTTAAAAATACAACCAATGCAAATATTTATTTATGGTATAAAATTAATGATAAGGCAGGTAATCAGACAACCAACACCATAACACTTGCAAGAGATTCATCATTGCCTACAATTTCATCAACTGCATTAAATAACGGTTATTTAAGAAACGCTACATTGACCAATGTCCCAGGTACAGCTACAGGAGGCGGTCAGACAGTATCAATAGTCAAGCTGTCAGCAGTTGACGGCAATTTAATTACCGGTTATGATGCTGCTGGTACCACAAACTGGACCTATACAATACCTGAACCGTCAGAAGGAGACCACTCAATAATTGCTTTAGTAACTGCAAATAACGGAACTAACTGGTATGAAACATTTAACTTTACTTATGATAATACTCCTCCATCTACAACCTTCAATGTCACGCAAATCACAGGAGGAAGAGTTTTAGGAAATAACTTATCAGGAACCATTAGGTTCTTTGGAACATATACTGATAATTTTGATGACAGATACAGCGCATCTGATTTTACAATTAGCATAAACCTTGACGGTACACCTGAAGTTGTTCCTGATGTCAATAAAACAAAAAATGGAGACGGTACATTCAGCTGGTATTATGAATGGAACACTGAAAATCATCCGAACATAGTAAAAAACAATATCTCATTGCTTATAACCTGTACCGATAAGGCAGGAAATTCATCAGCTGCAAAAAAACTTGATTCGGATTCTGCAAGCACTGATAGAAATATAGTGCCCTATATTACACACATAACACCTGTTATTGGCAAAGTTGTACCTGTTTACGGTTATAGCGGAAGTATTTGGGAAAATTTAAATGACAATCAAAACTACAGCTACAGATTATCCAGCGGTGAAATAGAAATTAAAGGATACAACCTAAATACTTCAACCCAGGAATCAATTACTTATACTAGAAATAACGGCACACCGGCAACTAATGTCTGGGCAGGAGGAACAGGGTTTACAGAAAACATGAATACCATAAACCTTGATCTTACCTGGAATGCAAGCCAATTAACAAATGGAAATTTAAAAATAACTGTCGGTTCAATTGATTCAAATACCAAAAATTTTTATATAATTAAAAATTACCAGGCACCATCGGGTGCTTCCGGTTTTTCAGATATCGCAGAAACTGACATGACGATTGGTGATGATAACTTTGCCAAAGTTGTTGTGCAAAAACACTTCCAGAGTCTGACAACTGAAACAGTGCCAAGGGATGATCTGGGTAATGCCCAAAATGCTGATGTCAATTTAAATGGTTCTGGAATTTACAGATTGATTGAAACTGCAGAAGAAACATGGCAGGATTCCACTTTAAATCCAGAAGAATTTATTTTTCATGGATATAACAGATTCTGGTTTTTAAATGTCATAAGAGATCAAGGAACAGCGGCACAGACAGACGGCAAATATTATCTTTTCACATGTGACAGTGAAAATGACGAACGTAACACAAAAGGATTATATTTGACGGGCAGAAGTACATTCTGGAGCACACTTCCAAATATATTCAGATTAAACGGACATGGTCCAATCTGGCAGCCCAGCCATGACTGGAATTTCAGCTTTACAGGTACTACGGCATGGAATCCTCCTACTTCTACAAATTATCAATATCTAAACAGATGGAGAATAGCAGCGGCTAACGGATATAACAGTATTACAGGACTTAATGACTGGTCAGTAACTTGGGGCGATCTTGCCGCAAAAAATGACAGCGGCGATAATACCGATTATGTTTATACAGTCTGGTTCTCTCAAGCCGACAATAAAATGCATTACAGAAGATTAAATAATGCTAACACAAATTCAATAAAATCACCTGCAGGTGTAACAGGTGATGCTTCAATAATTTTTAATATTAAAGGTAATTATCCTGCTATTACTCTTGATAATAATTCACCACCTAGACCAGTAATTATCTGTTTTGATGAAATCAACGGCGATCTTGTAATTTATGCAGCAGGAAGTGCTGATCCTCAAAATGAAGCAGCATTCACTAAATACACAATAGATTCAACTGGTGTTGTCGGAGCATATCCTGATATTGCGATAGATTCAAGCGGCAATATACACATAGTTTATCATGATATTACAAATGCTCAATTGAAATATGCATATGCTTCAACTTATAATAATCTTGCATCAAATATCATAGTAATTGATGATGACTCTGTTCCCGGTTATTATTGCGACCTGACATTGATGCCTAATTTAAAACCCAGTGTCACTTATCTTTCCTACGGTTATTTAGGAACAGGCAATGCAATAAGAACAATGAGATTTACAGGTTCCGGTACCGATTTTACAGAAAGAACCGAATGGACAAGAATTACACTGCCTTGTGTAAATAATATTTTTGAAAATAAGGTAAGGGGCTATTATTACACAGAATCAACCTTAGACAAATTACTGGGATTCGGCAAGTCAAATAAACCCGAATTTTTCAGAGAAAAACCATAATTATTTATAAATATAAAATTAACAAGGGATCAGTATCCCTTGTTAATTTACTTTAGGGTTAAAATGAAAAAAATAATTTTGTTTATGTTGTCATTTATTTTAGTTACTTGTGTAAAAAGTGAAAAACCTGAAAAAAAAATTCAATTCATTAAATGGAATGATGCCATAATAGAAAAGAATTCTCTAAAAGTTGCCACAAGTGAAATATCTGATTTTAAAAGGGCAGTATTTACCTCTTCTGTTTCAATCGAAATATTAAAGAATGCATATATTGAAAACGGTTATACTGAAAATCCGGAAAATTCCAATATTTTTAAAAATAATAATATTATTGTAAAATTAATTAAAATTGATGATAATAAAACAAATATATTTATAGAAATTAAACCTTAATTTGTTAATTTTTTTGCTATAATAAACAGATATTAATAATATATATTTTTATTAATATATTTAAACAAAAGGGGAAGTTATGAGTTATAAAAAATCTTTAATTCTATCATTAATCATTTTTGTTCTAATTATTTCTTTTTCAATATCAGCGCAATCAGATACAACAACTGATTTGGCCAAAGGTAAAACATTCAAGGAAGAATTTAATATCCAGAATGCAAAAATTAAGGAATTAAAAGCTGAAATAAATCAGATAAATAAAGACATAGCAAATTATAAAAAAGAATTAAGTTTAATTTTAAAAACCTTAGACAATATAAATAAAAATTTAATTGAAACCTTGGATGAAAAAAGGATCATGGAATTAAAAGCAGAAAAAGATGAAGCGTTGTTTAAAAAAGTAAATTTACAACAAAAAATTACTGAACTAATGATGCTCAGAATTGATAAAAAAAATGAAGTGATAGAAATGAAAGAAGAAAAAGATTTCGTTTTAGCAGACGGAACATTAAACTGGAATAAAACATTTAATATAAAAAATGATCCAAAGTATAAATCAGGTAAATGGCATATAGCTGTTAAAGCAAAAGATAATTTAAATAATACCAGTAATATTGAAAAGATCAATATTAAAATTAATCCAAAATCGGATATACCATTGTTGTCTGTTATTAATCCAATTAATAATGGAAGAGTAACAAGTACTTTAAAGGTTGTCGGTACTGCAATTGATGATGATGCAATAGAAAAGGTAATTATGTTTATAAATGATGATAATACTGAAATAAAATGTAATGGAACTGACTTTTGGTATTATGATTTGGATACAAAAAACTTGCCTGAAGGTAATCATAAACTTACATTTAAAGCATATGATATCAATGGAGTTGAAAGCAAATTATATACGGTTAATTTCAAATTGGATAAGAACTCACCTACCCTGGTTATTCAGTCAAAACCCGAACAGGTTATGATCTCAGGAAAAATCAAAATTGAAGGATCCGCATCTGACGGCAATGGTATAAATAGTATTGAATATTCAGTTGATGACAGAAAGAACTTTATTAAGAGTAAAAATTTTAAATACAATAACAAAGAACAGACAGATTCTTCATGGTCTTTAGACATTGATTCTGAAAATCTTATAGACGGAATGCAGACAATATGGATTAAAGCCACGGATAAAACAGGTTCCTTTTCCTATGAATCATTTACTTTTTTAATTGATCATAAAAAACCAATGATAGATTTTCAATATCCTTTAGATAAAGATAAAGTTGACGGTACATTTACTGCACTTGGTTATGCTGATGATAATATCGGTGTTAAAAGGGTTACAATTGATATTAAAGGTACACAAGTTTCAAACAAGCTTCAGGAAGTAACAATTAAACCTGGCAATCCTCTCTGGACCCATAAGATTGAAGCATCTGATCTTAAAGATGGCACATATCAGCTTATTGCTTCTGTTGAAGATATTTCCGGAAATATTACATCCCAAACAATAAATATTACCATTGATCATGAACTGGATAAACCCAATCTTGAATTAACAAGTTTAAAAAAAGATGAAAAATTTTCTTCTTCTTTACCGATATACGGTAAAGTATACGATGATGACGGCATTAAAGAAGTAGGATTAAAAATTTTAAAAAATAATAATGCTATAATAGAAGAAAAAATATCAGCTGAGTACAGTTTTTATAAAGATTTGGATTTAACTGATTTTAAGGTATTTGAAGAAGGTGAATACATACTTGAACTAACTCCTTATGACATAAATGATGTGGCAGGCAAATCATTATCCACTAAATTTTTCATTGAAAGAAGCTATCCTAAATTTGATAAAAACTTGATAAACAGCTGGGCAGGAAAAACATTTAACAAACAGAATTTAAATCTAAACGTAATAAAATTCGGAGATCTAAAAAAAGTAAATTTCTCGATATTAAATCCAATTACCAAAGGTGAAATAATTGCACCTGCAGAACTAAAATTCAAAAAGGGAAAAGAAGAAGGATTGTATGAAATAGACCCGATAATATTGGATCCGCAAAAAGATAAAATTGAAAATAACGGACTTGTTCTAATAAAAATAAATGCAGAAGATTCCGCGGAAAATACTGCATCACTTTTTGTTCCGGTAATAATTGATTCCATAAATCCTGAGATTTCATTGCCTGCGATTGATCAAAATTCAGGAATGATCCAGGATGAAGAAATAAACATTACTGACAATCTTTTAATTGAAAAAATTACAGTGAATATCATTTCAAATGATAAAAACGCTTCACCTATACAAGAAGAACTTTTAACAGAAAACACCAAAGAATATATTTTGAATGTTAAAAATCTAGAAAATAAATTTATTGACTATACTATTAATCTTGAAGCGTATGATTTTGCAGGAAATTCAGTAAAGAGTAGTCAAAAAATTTCTTTTAAACAGACCACATCAGACTCTCACAAACTTACAGTAAAAATCAACAGGAACAAAAAATCTGTTTATTCTGAAAAACCGCTTTTATTTACAGAAAGTGACAATATAGGTCTTGAAAAATATGATTCGTCAATTTATGCATTCATTCCAGAAAATTTTAAAGAAGTTAAACTTGATTCTGGTGAACTGAAAAAAAATTTTACACAAATAAATGAAACAAACGGTATTTATTTCATAGAAATTTCGCAGGAAGAAAAAGTTTCAATGAAAAAAGGAAATATCCCCTGCACTATTCAGTTTGTAAAACTTGATAATAAGTCTGAGCAAATTGCAATAACTCTTTTTAATGACATTATGAATCCTGCAGCAGAATTGTTATGGCCTCCGCCATTCATGCAGTTTAATAAAAATTTCACCTTGTTTTTTAAAGCATATGATGATTCCAATACTGTTTCAGCAGATTATTTTACAGACAGTATAATCCCTAAAGCATTAACTATTTCAGATTTTGAATCAACTATTCTCAATAAAATCAAAGAACCTGATGTTAAAAGGGAATTATTGAATTATTTTACAAAAGACAATCAAAATTATATCTTAAAAGAAAACTTAAAATCAGAGAACTTAATCAGCATAATCGATCTTTTAAAGTCAATCGATTTTGGCATTCAATTTAATAATATTTCTGTAAATGACGTAAAAAACCTTAAAACAATTAAAGTCCCAAATTTAAATCCTTTAAAACCAAAAGAGCAGATTGCTCTATCAGATTATATAAAAAATCAAAAAATAAATATCAATAATAATGACAAATTAATAAATTTTGAAATTCCAATAGATAATTTTAATGATGGTGAACATATTGTTTTTTTAAGAATCAAAGATAAATCAGGAAGAGAAATAATTAAAAAAACAGCATTTACTGTTGATAAAAAAATCCCTGAAATAAAATTATGGGCTTTTAATCCTGCTTTAGAACTCAAAAAAGAAAAACAAATTGCTGATAAAACAAAAAAGCAAGAACCTAAAAAAGCTCTTCCGACTAAAAAAGAAAAAATAGGTGAAGAAATAAAAGAAGAAGATAAAAAAGAAAGCGAAACAATAAAAGAAAGAGAAATAGATAGAATCAACGGATTAATAACTTTAAGAGGTGAAGCTAAAGATGATAATGATCTTTACAATATTGTTGTAATATTTAATGGAAAAGAAATAATTGCACAAGGAAAAGAAAAATGGGAAAGTGATTATGATCTTACAAAAATTGAAAATCTTAAAGTTGAAAAAGGTGAAGAACAGCCATATACATTGGAATTTTTTGCAATTGATTTAGCGGGTAATAAGAATATAGTTAAAAAAGATATAATTATTGACAGAAAACAGGATATACCAATAATTCACATCAATAAACCCGCTGTTAACAATCAAAGATTTTCTCAGGATGTTAATTTAGCCGGCATTGCATTGGATGATGACGGAGTAGATTATGTTCAATACAGATTAAATAATACAACAACTTTAACCAAAGAAAAAAAACCAAAAGAAATTGACACTCAAGACTGGATAAAATTAGCAGTTGATAAGATCAGCGGAAAATGGTCAACAATAATACCCAATAATCAGCTTGAATCCAAAATACACTATCTTGAAGTACAGGCTGTAGACATGTACGGAATGAAAAGCGAGATTAAAAAAATACAGTTTCATCTTGATAAAGAAAATCCGACAGTTTTTATAAACTCACCTGCAAACGGTGAATATATAAAAGGTGAAAGTACTATAATTGGAGAAGCATTAGATCCTAATGAAATTGATTCAGTAGAAATCAGTACTAACTATGGCTGGTCATATGTCTATGCTCAAGGTGGTCAAAAATGGAACTATAAGTTTAACTCAATTTCAATTCCGGATGGACCAATGCGGGTTTTAATCAAAACAAAGGATAAAGCTGGTTCAGAAGGATTTTCATTTGGTTTGTATAATATTGACAATACAAATCCAGAAATTGATGTTCTTCTTCCTAAAGATGGCATGAAAATTAATAATATTTATAAAATTATTGGAAGAGCAAAAGACAATATCGGGATCAAATCAGTTGAAATTAAAATAACTTCAGGAAATATCAACATGCTTCAAAATGTTAATGATCAGGGTTTTGCAAAAGTTATCGGTAAAGAAGCATGGACATATGAAATTGACACAAAATCATGGGATATTAATAAACCTTATAATCTTGTTGCAAAAGTTGTTGATTTATCTGGTAATATAACAGAAAATTCTTTGTTATTCTTTGTAGATCCAAAATCAGATCTGCCTGTTGTTGACCTTATACAGCCTCAGCCGAGCCAGCATATGACAGGAGAAGTTTTGAATTTTTACGGAAATGCTTATGATGATGAGGAAGTTGAAGGTGTATATATAAAAATTGATGATAATGAAATCGTTAAGGCAAAGGGTACTACAACATGGAGCTTTACATTACCTGCTATAAATTTAAAAACAGGCATGCATAAAATGGAAGTATACGCTAAAGAAAAAAATGATACTGGAAAAGAAGTTTTATCAAATATTATATCAAGAAATTTCTACTATGATGATAGCGGCCCTGTTGTTAAGGTTGAATCACATATCAACGGTATGCCTGTTGGACATAGACCATGGTTATTGGGAAACACATCATATTATATAAAAGATTTAGAATTAAAATTAAAAAAACAAATTCAGGAAAGCAAATATGAAGAATTAAAACAAAAATACAAAAGAAATCCGGAATTAGTACCAAAAATTGAAACAATACCCGTAAAAAGCAATGAAGTTAAATCATTAAAACAAAAAATATTTAACAATAATAAGATACAAAAAATTTTTATGTCATATGACAACGGTAAAACATATATAAAAAACAAAAACTTAGCAATACCTCCAAAATGGAAAATAAGACTTCAAACACAAAACCTTGAAGAAGGCAATCATATCCTTCAAATCAAAGCTATAACACGCAAAAATGAAGAAAGAATAGAATATTTCAAAGTAATACTTGATAAAAGCATACCTACTGTGATAATAGACAAACCGAATGAAAATACGGAATTAAACGAGAAAATTGCAATAAGAGGATCAATAAACGATAACGATGAAGTTGAAGAAGTTCAGGTTGCATTAAAGAGATTTGATAAAAACCTGGGTAATGTGCCGAAATTTGTTCAAGGTATCTATCTGTGGCTTCAGGCTTTCGGAGGTCCATGGATATCTGGAGGATTTGGACTGACCTTTTTTGACGATATCGTAAGACTGGAAGGTTTATTCGGCTGGGTTCCGACTTATGAAAATATAAGGGACATGGGGCAGGAACCTGAAACTACACCTCCCGGACTTTTAAGAACAATTCCTAATACTCCAGGCTATGATCCAAGATTTTCTGGTTTTGTTACTGGCGGTAAACTTTTAGCACGAGTTATTGATATTCCGTTTGAATTTTTCTGGGGAGAAGACGCTAAAAATTTCTCAATTAGTGCTGAAATCGGCTGTGGTTTTTACTGGTACAGCGGTTTTGGAGCAGCAACAAATGAATTAAACAATGATTTTTATTATCTTAAAAGACCAGATGTCGAAGACGGCTATCAGGCTTCAAAAGACGGAAAATTTCTTGCAGGTTTCATGTACCAGATAGACTATTTTAAAGTCCATAGATATGGACCTTTCAGGAAGTTCGCACTTTATTTCGAACATTCTTTCCTTTTTATAGCATCTGAAATTGAAGGTGGTTTAATAATGCAATTCGGTTTCGGATTGAGAAATGCAATATTTTAAATTAAAAACAATTAAATCTATTAAAGGCTGTCAAAAAAATTGACAGCCTTTTTAATTTGAACTGAACTAAAGTTCCCATTATCTTAAATTATATCTTTAATGATCATAACATTTTAATATACTTTTCGATTCATAAACTTTCTATTTTATAATAAATGATATTTAAGAAACATTAAATTATTTTTGATTAATACTGTTATAATATAATGTATTAATGCTTACAGCCAAGCTTGCGGCATTAATTGAAAGTCCTAAAAAACTGTTTATAATAGGTAATATATAAGTTGAAGCATGCATTCCAGAAGGTTTGATTTCTATTCTGTCGCCCTCCTGTATAATAATATCTGACGCCTTATTCATTGAATAAATTTGAGGAGTAGTACTGTTCTTTCTGATCAGATAGAAAGCTGAATTATTACCGTTTATCGGAATAACACCTCCTGCTTCAAGAATATAATATAGTGCATTTTTATTGTTTTCATATTTTATAAGACCTGGATTTTTTACCATACCATAAATACCAATATCAATATTTTTGGATGGTATTACAATCTGATCAAGATTATATAAATCTATATTTTTTGACATGTCATTTTTATAATATAGATCAAAAAGATTAACAGTAAAAACCGAAACATTTTCCTTTACTCTTATAATATAGGCATTTTTCAAATCAGCAGAATCTTTAAAGCCTTCTAACCTATTTAAAACATCAAAAATCTTAGTACCGTTTTCAATGCGAAGCACAATATCTATCTCATTGCTAACAAACTCATTTACTTCTGTTATCTGGACTTCAGATTTATGTTCTCTTTTTAAATCATTAACCGCTCCTCTGATAAAAACAACCGGCTGAAGCAATATTTTATTATTAATGGTAATTTCATCAAGGTTGTTTAAAACATAATCATTGTCTTTTATTATATCAATATAAAATGTGTTATTTTCTTTACTTGCACCTGAAATTCTAATTATATTTGTCAATTCAGGATAAGCATATAAAGTCAGTCCATTTGCAAAATCAAGAAGTACTTTTAAGTTTTCATTCTTCAGTAATTCATATTTTCCGGGAGATTTCACCTCACCTTTTATATTTACCGATTTATCTTTTTGTTCATATTCAATTATATCACCGGGTCGTAAAAGTGGATTTTGATCCAAATCCCCAAATTTAATATAATAATATAAATCAAAATATTTTGATTTACCATCCCTTATTAATTTTATTTTTCGTTGAGATGAATAATCAGTTAAAGGAGTTTTTGAATAAACATAATCAAGTCTATCTATACCGCTTGATGTTATCATTATCGAATTTTTAACTTCTCCCCTAACGAGAACTTGAAAAATACCATAATCCAACATTTCAAATTTAAAAATAATATTTCTCCCCAGATATACTTGCATCTTTTCATTTATTACCTCATATATTTTATTAAAAGTAAAATTCTCTACTTTAATTTTTCCGAATATTTTACTTGTAATAAAATAATTTTGATCTACGAAAAGGTATTCACTTCTGTCGCTGTATTCGAGAAAAAATCTGTCTCCTGGAACTGATTTATAATCAGGAGATGTTAATATAAGTTTTAATTTTGTGATATCGGTATTAATATTTATGCCATTGAAATTTTGAGAATACAATAAGAATGTAAATGCAGAATAGAAAATTAAAAAAAGTAAATTGTTTATCTTCAATCTTATTCCCTTATTTTAAAAGTTATATTTTAATTTTCGTAAAAAACAGTTTAATAATTAAAAAAAATTTAGTACATTTAATTGTTATTGCAAATAATTATGAGTTATTATAAAATAATAATACTATGAAAGATGCAAATTTAAAACATAAAAATATAAAATATATTAATATCCTTGAAATTCCATTAATAATTGTGAAATATTTGCCTTTAATTCTTCTTATTACTGTTTTTGCATTGGTTTTTTCAATAATTTACAGCGGTTTTTTAAAAGAAAAATTTTTAACTTCTACTGAAATAGAATTCAGAAGCAGTAGTAATAATAATTCATTAAGTGGATTATTATCAGGAAGGATTGACTTAAATGATACATTGACCGGATCATTAAGCGGTTCAGCTAAAAATGACGCAAATTTTTTCGCTCATATACTCAAAACACCAAAAATAATAGATAAAATAATTGATATCAATAAACTTAAAGAAAGATATAACATGTCCAATTCTAGTTCTCTGAGAATCAGATTCCTGGCAAGGTTTAAAGTTTATGTTAATGATTTAAATTTGCTTGAAATCAGCTATCAGGACGAAGATAAAATACTTGCTTATAATATTGTAAAAAGTATAATTCAGGAATTGGAAAATTATTATCAGTGGCGTTCTTCGGAGATCACAAAATCAAGTTTAAATGAAATCAATAATATATTAAGCCAAATCGAAGAAGAGATAAAGTTTGTAAAACTTGATATGATGAAATTCCAGGAAAAATATGGAATTTTTGATATTGATCAATACTCAAAAAGCATTGCAGATCAGCTTGCTGACTTGAAAATGCAGCTTATACAGGCACAGCTTGAATATAAGGAAAAAAATATCGAATATAGAATATTGGGCAAATATACAAGTAAAGAAATGCAGATATACAGAGAAAAAATAAATATTATACAAAATGAAATAAACAACCTGAAAACTTTTACAAGCAGTGATCAGCTTGCTTATCTTGACCTTCCAAAGGTAAATCTGGAATATCTGGATATTTATACCAATCTTTCATCATTAAATTTAATTTATGAACAACTCAGACTAATTTATAATATAAATAAACTTAAACTTAACGAAAATATTGATTCAATGATAATCGTTAAAGAACCGGAAATTGCTAAAGATAAATTTTATCCATATAGATCAAAAATCGTTAAAAAGTTCATTTTTATTGCATTTATCATATCTATATTTTTGTCTTTTATTATTGAATTTTTCTATAGATCTCTTAATGATGAAGAAAACAGAGAGATTTTAATAAAGATCAAAGATTATTTAACTCCTGTTAATGCATTAAAAAATCTCAAGAAACTTTACAGAAAAAAGTTATCTATTAAACGATCATGAGATTCCATCAGAATGTTTTAGTAAAATTTACAGTTCAATTAATTAAAGCCCTGCCGTTTTTATTAACCAATATAATACTTGTTAAATTATTGTCTCCAAATTTAAAAGGTGAATACGAAATAATTATATTGATCCCAACAATGATTGTATTTTTATTTAACCTTGGATTACCGGCATGCAATGTATATTTTACAGCACAAAATAAAAAAATTGAAAACAAATTGGTCGGAAATACAATTTTTTCCAACTTTGTATTAACAATAATCATAAGTATTTTATTGATATTTATTCATCCGATAATATTAAATACTTTTTACAAGGATGTCAATGCAGACTTATCAAGAGTGTCATTATTATCAATTTTTTTTCTGTTTAATTATGTTGCCCTAATTAGGATCTTTGAAGGCAGCAAGAAATTCATTATTTCAGGCATATTCGAAATACTTTTTTCATATATCTGGCTGCTGCTTTTATCAGTAGTTTTTTTCTTAAAAATCAATAAATTAAATATAATAGTTTTTTCCTGGCTAACAAATATAATTATAACATCATTGCTTTTAACTTTTTTTATCATAAAAAAATATTCAATTAAATTATCATTTTCTTTATTAAAAGATCAGATTAACTATGGAATAAAAATTCATTTGTCAAACTTCATAGAATTACTTAATTATCGTTCAGATTTGATCATGATTGGTGCAATAAGTGGTCTATATTATACGGGTATTTATAGTGTCGGGGTTTTTATTGCGCAGATTGCAACGCGACCCATATTTTATTTATCCGCTGTTTTTTTCCCTACAATATCATCAAATACCGAAAAACAAAATGATAATATGACTCCTCTATTAACAAGATTTTCAATTTTTTTTACTATTGTTTTATGTATCATTCTCTTAGCTTTGAGTAAAATTATTATCACATTAATATTTGACAAAAGCTATTATCCATCTTTTAATACAATTTTATTTTTGCTCCCCGGAGTAATATTTCACTGTATAGCAAAAATATTATCAATAGATACAATTGGAAGAGGAAAAACCGGATTAAATTTATATTTTTTCCTGATTTCATTTATTTTAAATATTTTTTTAAACCTCATTTTAATACCAATTTACAATGATATTGGCGCAGCTATTGCGACAAGTATAAGCAATTTAATTTCTGCTGTTTTATTTTTAATATATTTTATTATAAAACGAAAATATAAAATATTTGATTTATTATTCTTAAAAAAATCTGATATATTATTAATAATAAATATTATCAAAGGATATATCAGGAAAAAATCTGAATTTTAATTAAGAATGCACAAGGTTAAAAAATGAAAATACTAGAACTTTATTATAAGTTAAGGAATAAAAAAGTCCCATATTATGCAAAATACTCATTAATGCAATTGCTTATTAAACCGATACGCAAATACCTTAATGTTGTTGTAATACCAGATATTCCCTTTAATAAATTAAGGATACTTTTATATAGAATGATCGGCTATAAAATCGGAAAAAATGTTTTTATAGGAATGAAATGCTATCTTGATGATATGGAACCCAAGAATATTACAATCGAAGACAATGTGATTATTTCTTATGGTTGTTACTTTTCACTTCACGGTAGAAATCAATCTCATAAAAAAATAACCATTAAAAAAAATGCTTACATAGGTATGAGAACAAATTTAACAGCAGTAAAAGAAGAATTAATTATCGGAGAAAATGCAATAATAGGAGCAGGCAGTCTTGTTAACAGATCAATAGCTGACAACATGACAGCTGCTGGAGTGCCTGCAGTAATAATTAATAAAAAAAAATAGAACGAAAAAGTCTATTTTATTATTTGTGATAGGATTAATTCTTTGGAAAAAAAAATAAACAAAAACAATAAAAATATTTTTTATAACAATATATATTTAATAGTTACTTTTCTTACTGTTTTAACTTTTAAGATTCTAATTGAACTCTCATATGTTTTTGTTATCAGTAAAGACTGGGCTTATACAAGATTGCTGCTTGATATAAATATTTATAAACTCATAGAATCATATATGCTTTTTTTTGTTTTGTTTGTTTTTCTTCCCAAATCCAATAGATATGTTTCAAATATATTTTGTTCTTTTTTTTATCTTATATCATATATACCCCTTTTATCTTTGTATGCTCTAATGGATCAATCTAGACTTTTTATCTATGCAGTTTCTATTTTTTGGTCTGTGATCTTTTTATCATTAAGATTGCCTTTAATGCATATAAAACCTTTAAAAGATTCAAATAAACTTTTTTTTAGATATTTTATTTTTATTTGTTTAACAATATACAGCTTATATATAATATACCGTTTTTTCAGTTTTAAGCTTATATTCAGTTTTAAAAATGTTTATGAAATAAGAAAAAATTTTTCTAAGGTAAATGTACCATTCATGATTTATATATTTATCTGGATGACTAATGTAATAATTCCATTTTTTTATGCAAACAGCCTTATTAAAAAAAGATTTTTATTAGCTTTTGTTTTATTTTTACTTCAGTTCTTATTCTTTTCAATAAGCGGTCATAAAGCTTATTTCTTCACTATTATATTTGTCACTGCTGTAATTTTTATTATAGACAGAAAAATTCCGCTATTTTACTTTTCAATTGGATTATTGTTTATTGTAGCTGCAGGAATAATTTCAAGACTATTCTTCAACAATATACTTATCTCATCCTTATTTACGAGAAGATTTCTTTTTGTACCAGCTCAATTAACCTTTTATTATTATGATTTTTTTTCAGAAAATTCCTTTGTATATTTAAGCCATAGTATATTTAAAACATTTTTCAAATATCCTTATAGTTTGCCTCCAACTCATTTAATTGCTCAAATATATTTTAACAATCCCGAAATTAATGCAAATACAGGTATAATAGCAGACTCCTTTATGAATTTTGGGTTCACAGGGATGTTTCTCTGTACTGTCATAGTTGTCTTTTTATTTAAACTCACAGACAGCCTTCTTATAAATAAAGAAAAAAAAATTGGTATAGCAGCTGTAATTATGCCGGTACTTATTATGACAAATGCTGCAATTTTAACCACTATTCTCACTCATGGATTCATGATAGCATTGATTATTTTATATTTATTCCCTGAAAAAGACTCAGTTGAATATAGATTAAAAATTATTTAGTTTTAATGCATTCTTTAATCTTATTTATTAATTTGATAACTTCATTATCCCATGAATAGTAATTTTTACATTTTCTGCAGGCTTTGTTTAGTCTGGTAAAAATTTTATCATCAAATATTTTTAATATTACTTGAGAAATATCTTTAATACTATGAGGATCTGCGGATATTCCCCATCCTTCTTTTTTTATTATATTTACCCACGAATTAAAATTTGAATAAATAACAGGTGTTCCAAGCATTAGATATTCATACATCTTGACTGGTATATTTTCTTCATACTGTTTCATAGTATAAAGACAGAAACCTGCTCTTGCTTTTTTCATTATCTCTTTAGCTTCAGTAATATTAAGGTATCCTGTTAGTTTAATATTTTTATTATCAATAAGTTTCAATGCCTCTTTTTTTGTTTTCTCATCTGTCCATTCTCCTATCAGTAACAATTTTATATTCTTTTTCTTTTCAGATGCAAGGTTAAAAGCCTTTAGCATTTGAATAATACCACGTTTATCATTTAAGGTCCCTATATAGACAATATATTTTCCCCTTTTTTTAACTGTCAAATTTATATTATTTTCCGAAACTGGATAATTTTTAACTATAACTGAATTTTTATATTTATCCTTCCATTTATCAAGAACTAAAATATTTATATCAAAGAATCTTGTTGCAAAGTTTTCAAAATCAATAAAAATTTTTGAAATAACCTTTCTTAAAAAATTAAATGGTATCCATTTTTTATCAATTATTGTCTTTCCGTAATCTTCTCTGATATCATATGATACTATTTTTGTAGTGAAAATCTTTAAAAACAAACCAATTATAATAAGTTCAGGATCATGAAAAATAATCACTTTTATTTGCTTTTTTAAAATTCTTTTTAACAGTACAAACCAATTAATTGGTCGTAATAACCTTGATTTAAAGATTTTCAATCCATAAATTTTTATTTTATTTTTTTCTTTATATTTAAAATCAGAAAGAGCATGGATCTCAACAGGAAAATATTCATTTAAGCTCAAGGCTTCTTTGAATAAAATTCTTGTATCATCCCAGTAATGAACAGAAGAAATTAATGCGATTGTATTATTCAAATTCTTTTTGTGCATAATATTGAAAATATAACAAATTATTTCACAAACATTTTTTTATCAAAGTTTTAAAATCAATAAACTCATAATTCATTTTTTTACAATATTCAATAAACCATTTATACCACTCTTTTTGCTCTGGAAAGTCATTTCCGAAATATCTCTGATGAAAAATAATGCAGAAATAATCTTTTTTTTGATCAATAAATCTTTTTAAAAGATCGATAGTTCTTTTCTTAATATCAAAAAGAGAAAAATTTTTTAATGGATCAAAATATAATGTGTCCATAAAATGAAAAGGGACTTCTCTGATGCCGCTAATTGTATAAATTTGTTCTGATTTATCAGAATATATTGTTGAATCAAAAAGATATCCTGCATCTGATAATAATTTAAATGTATTTTCTTTGTTTTTAAGATAATGTATTCTGATACCAAAGCTTTCCAGTTCAGATATTTTTTTAAAAATATCATATTCTTCTTTTATATCATTATAATTTTTATATGCAATACCGTGAACACCCACCTCGAATCCATAATTCATAATCATCTTAATTGTTTTGACAGCATTTTCAATTGAATAATTAATTCTTCTACCATTTCTTACAGCCACAAAAAATGTTGATCTTATTTCATTTTTTTTATCATATTCAAGAAGTTCATTGATATTATTCCATCCGTTTTTTTTAAATAATGAAATTATTTTTTTTATCATTAACTTATAAGGTATCTTGCGTTTAATGAACTCAATTAATGTCCATAAAATATATTTTTCTATGACAATATCTTTAAACAAATGTTCTCTTACGCTTAAATGATCAATATCATGTGAAATTATGATTTTCATTTATTATTCATAGCCGCCTAAATTTATTTTTTCCAAGACAATAACATTTCTAACACCAAAAAATCTCCCTAAAGCATTTTCTAAAAAATTAATAACTAAAGGATTAATATTCACATAATAAACGGATGGTAAAATTTGGTCCCTGAAAATTTTAAATATTTTAAAATTTAATTTTTTAATAATTTCTATATGATCTTTCAATTTATTCCATTTAAATATATTATATCCATTTGGAAGTATTAATACTGCTCTTCCATTATCATTCAATGCTTTATAAATCGATTGGTAAGTTTTTTCAACAATGGATAGGTCTTTTGTAACCAGGGTACTTAATCCCTGACAAAAAATATTATCATATTTAATCTTCGTATATTTTATGATATCCAGTGCATCAACTTTAATTGCATTTATACTTTGAGATATCATATATTCAATAAAAAAATCATTAATATCCGACGCCTGAACTATTAAACCTAAATATGATAAAAGTTTGGAAAGCTGTCCGCATCCTGCACCTAATTCTAGTATGCTACCTTGAATAAAATATTTTTTAATCCTTTTAATAAAAAGCATGTCTTTATGATACTGTCTTTGAGTTGTTTTTATCCAATAATCAAGATCACTCTTTTTATAATCCATAATATATCCTGATTATATCATCATAAATTTTATAAGTCGATTAATTTTAATTTTTTTAAATTTTTATAATTCTTTTTATTAAATTTTGATGTAATTAATTTCTTTCAAGTTAATTATAACAATTTTAACCATTATCAATATAATTCCATAGCTTTGGAAATTTTAAAATAATAATCATAAATTGTATTTTTACCATAAATATCATGGGTAGTTGTTCCGTTCTTTTTTGTATTACTATAATTTTTGCCATAATACATTGTTCTGAAGTCAATAATTTCTTTATCATTACTGCATGACATATTGTATAACAATTTATTTATTT
>JAFGQB010000206.1 GCA_016935915.1 Spirochaetota bacterium | reverse complement strand
TGACTTTAACGTAATCAGCAACAGATGTAATTGTATGAATAAAATTATTCATATCTACAAATGATGCTAAGAAATCTTCAATATTTCCTTCATTTTCATAATATCTATGAAGTGAAATATAATCAACTTGATCATAAACATGCTCTAAAACTATTCTATCCCATTCAGGGTATGTAGGCATCCATGTTGTTGAACTTCCGCATGCAACCAGTTTTATATCAGAATCAATCCATTTCATTATTTTAGCGGTTTCACGGGCTTTTCTGCCATACTCATCTGCTGTAAGCTGGCATATCTGCCATGGACCATCCATTTCATTACCAAGGCACCAGTATTTAATGTTATGGGGTTTTTTGTGCCCGTTTTCTTTTCTTAGATCACTCCAATATGTTCCTTCAGGAAAGTTGCAATATTCCAGCATATAACCTGCATCCTGTGGTGTCCCTGTGCCTAAGTTGACACCTGCCATAACCTCTGTCCCTGCTTTTTTGCACCAGTCAACAAATTCATCAATCCCTATTTCATTTGTTTCAATAGACCGCCATGCATAATCAAGTCTTTTGGGTCTATCTTTTTTAGGACCGATGCCGTCTGTCCATCTATAACCTGATAAAAAATTACCTCCCGGATATCTGACTAGTGCAACACCAAGTTCTTTTACTAAAGTCAGGACATCTTTTCTGAATCCCTGCTCATCGGCTGTTTTATGATCTGGTTCATAAATCCCAGTATATATAGCTCTACCTAAGTGTTCAATAAATGAACTGTATAATTTCGGATCAACACTTCCAATAATATAATCTTTATCAATTAAACATTTAACCTTTTTCATAATCTATACTCCAATATAAAAATTAAAAAATATTAACCTTTAATGCCGCCTGTCAGACCTGTAATAAAATATTTCTGAAAAAAAAGATAAACTATGATAATGGGAATAACAGCAATTACCGCCCCTGCCATCAGCATATCATAATTATTGCCATAAGGTGCAAGCAATGAAGAAAGCCCGATAGGAAGAGTGAACATTTTATTTGATCGCAATGCTATAAGAGGCCAGACAAAATTATTCCAGCTGCCCATAGTCTGTAATATAGCCATTGCACCGAAAGCAGGCTTCATTAAAGGAACCATGATTTTAAAATAAATTCCAAAATCATTACAGCCATCTATTCTGCCTGCATCCATAAAATCATTAGGAATATCTGATGCATATTGCCTGAAAAAAAAGACTGCAAAAGGAGACACTGCAAAGGGTAGTATAACGCCCCAGTATGTATTAATAATTTTAAGAAATATGGTTAATTTATATAAAGGAAGAATTAATATTTCAACGGGAATCATCATAACTCCGAGAACAAGCAGAAATAAAAAATTTTTTATCTTAAAGTCATATTTTGCAAAACCGTAACCGACCATAGATGATAAAAAAAGAGAAAGAACCGTAAAAAATGTTGTTATGGCAATGCTGTTCCAGTACCAGTAAAAATAAATTCCGTCACGGGATGTAAATAAAGTCAGATAATTATCAAGATTAACACCTTTAAAATTAAAATCAAAGGTTACTCCATACCTCATAATTTCCACACCGGGTTTGAGTGATGATTTTATCAGAAAATAAAATGGAAATAAAGCAAATATGGTAAAAATCATCATTATTATAAAAATAACAATTTTTGAAATAAGATTGAATCTGCTTATTTTCATTTTAATCACCAGCCTTTTTAAATAATCCAAAAAATCTTAATTGGATAGTATTTATGATAAAAATTATCAATAACAGAGTAACTCCGATAGCAGAAGCAAATCCCAGATTATTATGGTCAAAACCCTGTTGATAAAGATATAAAACTGATGTAAGTCCTATATTGCCGGGAGTTCGAGCATTTGGATAGAGTATGTAACTTTCAGCAAACATCGCATAACCTGCATAAATGCTGATAGTCAGTACATAGATTATTACAGGTTTAAGCCCGGGAAGAGTTATATAAATAAATTTCTGAAAAAAATTTGCACCGTCAATAGTAGCCGCTTCATATAAATCATTCGATATATTCTGAAGGCCTGCAAGAAAATATACAATATTTACACCAAGCCAGCGCCATGTTGCAATTATTACAAGTACCATCATTGCAGTATGATATTTAAATGTCCATACAATAGGCTTAATTTTAAAAAATTTTAATATAGTATTGGGTATTGTAGTTTCCATGCCCCCAAAAAACATTCTGAAAAAAATGCCTGCTACAACAACCGAAGTAAGAGCCGGAATAAAAAAAGAAGACCTGAAAAAATTTTTCCCTATAGTCAACTTGCTGTTTAATAAAACTGCAAGAAAAACAGGAAGGGGGATCAATACTGCCAAAGTCCAGAAAGTGTACCATGAATTAAATATCAATGCATCATAAAAGTCATGATTGAAAAGATTAATATAATTTTTAAATTGAATATACTTTACATCACCCGGTCCAAGTATCTCCTGAAAACTCATATTGATAGTTGATATAACGGGATATAAATAAAAAAGTAAAAATGCAATAATAAAAGGTGAAACAAAAATATAGGGAATGATTTTTACAGAATTGAAAATTTCTTTCTTTTTTTTAATATTTAATTCTTTTTTTATTTCATTTACTATTTTAAGCATTTTAAATTATCTCCAAATTAAATAATATAAGAACCGAAAACCGACATGGTATTCCGGTTCTTTTAATTTTATAACTCTTTATCAATATTTATAACAAAAAATTTTTCATATACTTGATTTATTGATTTTTATTATCCAAACTATTTTTTTCTAAGTTCATTGGCTGCCTGTTTTAAGGCTTCTTCTGGGGTCTGGCTTTGCGCGCTTAAAACATTAAAACAAACATTTTTCTTTAAAAGGTCTATTGCAGCAGGATATTTATCAGTAATCATAGTACCTGGTATTTCATTTTTGATTGATAAGAGCATTGAAAAAATACCTTTACCAAAATAATCTGTAAATTTATTGACAGCTTTCATTTCAGGTGCATCCCAGACATCCCATCTTATCGGGTCAAACCCAAGAACAGTCCATGTTTTAATAGCACCATCTTTAGAAAGTTTTGCAAAATCAAGAAGTTTTACAGCCATATCTTTATTTTTAGACTGTATTGTAACAACAGTTCCTGTTCCACCCATACCACATGATCTGTTGCCGCCCTTTTCCCAAACAGGTAAAGGCCTAACAATTATTTTACCTTTTAAATCCGGCATATATGAAACAAATCTGCCCATATACCATAAAGGCATCATCAAAGATGCAGCACCACCTTTGTTCATAAAATTCCAGTATTCTTCAGCATGATGAAAACCACCAGGAGCAGCGATAGCAATCTTATCTTTATAAATCATGTCTTTTAAAAACTGTAAAACTTCCGTATTTTTCTTATTATCAAGAATTACATTTCCCTTTTTATCAAAAATATCGGAACCAGCCTGTATAAGCATAGGATAATATGTCCAGTGTTCCGATACTTCTATTGTTGTCATAGGTTTACCTGTTGCTGCAACAACTTTTTTGCCGGCTTCAACATAATCTTTCCATGTAATTATTTTGTCAGGATCAACATTTGCTTTGTCAAGAAATTCTTTGTTATAGTACATAACAGTTGCACCTACATGATAGTCAATACCGTAATAATTTCCATCCTTTGCATAATTGTCAAATCTCCCTATAATAAGCTTGCTCTTTACAGGATTAATTATATTGTTTAAAGGGATTAAAGACGGGTTTTTACCTTTTAAATAATTTGCAAATTTACTAATTTCAATATCACACAGATCAGGTGCTCCTGTACCTGACTGCAGAGAAATCAAAAGTTTATTGTGCATTTCATCATAAGGATAAACCTCGGTTTCCAGTTTTATCTGGTTGTTTGGATTTCGCTTGTTCCAGTTTGCAACTGCATCATCCATGAACTGCTTATGCAGTTCTTGAAACGTCCAAAAAGTTAGAGTAGTGGTTTTTGAATATAATTTAGTACCTGAAGCTAAAACCAGTAATGTTAATACAATTACTGTAATAAAACTAATTAATTTTTTCATAACAAACTCCTTAAAACTAATTTTTTATATTATATGCGTTACCGTTAACGCATATAATCATTTAAAAGTTGCGTTAACGGTAACGCAACTTTGACTGATTATATGTAAACAAACTATAATTGTCAACAATAATTTAACATCTAAATTTTAAAAATATAAAATTTATTTAAAAACAAAAAAATAATGCTGTTATTATAAATCCTATACCTCACAAAAAACAGTAACCTTTTTATAATTATCATCATATATTATTTTATCTTTAACAATTTTTGCCAGATCGCTTTTTAAAACTGTTTTTTTCTTCATTTTATTTTCAATGATAATCCTATATTCTACTGATCGAAATTTCCGTAAAACTTCGGCTTTTTTTATGGCGCAAGGCAGTGAAGGATTTATTATTAATCCGTCATAATCTGGTTTTATTCCGAGCATATACTGGGTTGCTGTAATATATGTCCATGATGCAGCTCCGGTCAGCCATGAATTTTTCGCTTCACCATGATTTACAGAATCATCTCCAGCTATCATCTGTGCATAGACATAGGGCTCCATTTTATGAATATCGCTTAAATCTTCCCTGTATGCTGGAGTTATTTTCTTATAATATTCAAAAGCTTCATTTCCTCGATTGATAATTGTTTCTCCAATAATTATCCAAGGATTATTGTGGCAAAAAATACCTGCATTTTCCTTATAACCTGGAGGATATGATGTTATTTCACCAAGTTCCTTTCTATATTCAGTGAAAGCAGGATAAACAAGTTTAATGCCATGCTCTGTTGAAAGATACTTTTTTACAGAATCCAGTGATTTTTTTACATAGCCATCCACCAGACCTATTTTTGCCATAGAACATATACCCTGAGATTCAATAAATATTTTTCCTTCTCTGGATTTTTTTGAGCCGACAGGATTTCCCAAATCATCATATGCTCGTAAAAACCATTCTCCATCCCAGCCTTTTTTGATGATGGCATCTTTCATTTTAATAATTTCTTCATCAATAAATTTTGCTTCTTCATACAAATTAAGTATTGAACATAATTTAGTATATTCAGGTGCAATAAAAACAAACATTCCTGCAATAAAAACTGATTCGGCAACTCTTCCATCTTTGTTGACTGTTGTCTGAAACGATTCATCTGGTGTTACAGAAAAACTGTTCAAGTTTAAGCAGTCATTCCAGTCTGCTCTGCCGATCAGTGGCAATCCGTTTGGACCTTTGTTTTTGATAGTAAAATTGATAGAACGCCTCAAGTGTTCCATAAGAGGAAATTTATCATCCGAATCATTAAATCCAACAGGTTCATAAAGTATTGAAAAATCTCCTGTTTCTTTAATATATGCCACTGTTGAAAAAATAAGCCATAAAGGATCATCATTAAATCCACTGCCTATGTCCGAATTGCCTTTTTTTGTCAAAGGCTGATATTGATGATAAGTGCTGCCGTCTGGAAACTGAGTTGCAGCCAGATCAATTATTCTTTCCTTTATTTTATCTGAGGAAATAAAATTCACACAAGCTAAAATGTCCTGATTTGAATCCCTGAAACCAATGCCCCGTCCAATACCAGATTCGAAAAATGAAGCACTTCTTGAAACCCCAAAAACAGTCGCACATTGATATGGATTCCATATATTTACCATGCGGTCGAACTTTTCATCATCTGTTTTTATATTAAAATTTGAAAAGGATTTTTCCCAGAATAGTTTTAACTTTTCCATCTCTTTTTTTACAGAATTACCTGTTTTATACTTTTCCATGATCTGCTTTGCATTGGTTTTATTGATTATTCCATTTTTTATCCATTTTTTATTAACTTCATTTTCAACATAACCAAGTATGAAGATAAGCTCTTTCTCTTCATCAGGTTTTAAAACAAAATTAATATTGTGAGATCCCATCGGATACCAGCCAGAACATATTGAATTCCTTGATTCCCCGCCAAGTACCGCTTCAGCGTTATTTATTGCGCCAAAACTACCCAAGAAAGCGTTACGGTCAGTATCAAAACCATCAATTTTACTGTTAACAGAAAAAAAAGAAAAATGATTTCTTCTTTCACGGTATTCTGTTTTATGATAAATAGTGCTGTCCTCTATTTCAACTTCACCAGTGTTTAAATTTCTTTGAAAATTTATCATATCATCAAAGGCATTCCATAAAGCAAATTCTATAAAGGAAAATACTTTTAGCTCTTTTTCATCTTTAGACAAATTTTTGATTTTTATATTATAAATTTCACAGTTATCATTTTCCGGTATGAAAATAAGCAACTCGCTTTTAACACTGTTTTTTTCAGACAGAATTTTTGTATAACCCAGACCATGTCTGCATTCGTAAAAATCAAGGTCTGCCATAACAGGCTTCCATCCAGGCGACCAGATATATTCATTATCTATTATATAAAAATACCTTCCATTCATATCTGCAGGAATATTGTTATATCTGTAGCGGGTAATCCTTCTAAGACGGGCGTCTTTGTAAAATGAATATCCCCCACCGGTATTGGAAACAATGCCATGCAAGTCTTTTACCCCAAGATAATTTATCCAAGGCATAGGAGTTTTAGGAGTATTGATTACATATTCTCTGTTTTTGTCATCAAAATAACCGAATTTCATATTATTTACCCTATCATCCCTTTATTCCGCCTGTCAAGCCTTCAATAAAATATCTTTGAAAGATCAAAAAAAATATAATTGGAATGATTGCTGTTATAAATCCTGTTGCAATAATTGCATCATAAGGTTTATTAAAAGTCTGGCTATCCATAAGCTGAAGCTTTATCGGCAGAGTGAAAAGGCTGCCGCTCCTTAAAACAATCATGGGAATTAAAAAGTCATTCCAAACCTCTTTAAACTGAATTATTGCAAAAGCAGCTAAAGCAGGCTTGGATAAAGGCATAATGATCCTTAACCATATCCTGAAATATCCAGCACCATCAATTTTAGCTGCTTCAATCAACGAAACCGGTATTTTTATAAAATACTGCTTTAATAAAAAAACACCGAGAGGGTATGCCGCATACGGTATTATTAAGCCTATAAGCTTATTTGTAAGACCAAGTTTTTGCAAAACTCTGTAATAAGGCGCTATCATTGTTGCCAGGGGCAGCATCATTGTAGATAAAATAAATATAAAAATTATTTTTTTACCCGGAAAATTCATAAAAGCAAAAGCATATGAACATAAAGAACAGACAAAAACAGTCAATATAATAGAAGAACATGTAACTAGAACCGAATTAATAAGTGCAATCCCTGTCCCCCAGTTTAAAAAAGAATTTATAAATGAATTAAATGTATATATACCAAACATTTTTTCAAAAGAACCGCTAAAAAGAGCAGGAGGCACCTGAAATATATCTATTAAAGGTCTTAAAGAAGCATCAAACAACCATAAGATTGGATATACATAAAAAATACTTATAATTAATAAAAAAATTAAAACAATTGCATTTAAAATTTTTGATGAATTTATTTTAATTCTCATCTGATTCTCCTGCTTTTAAGACTTTTAATTGAAATATGCTCACAATTAATATTATGAAAAACAACAGCCACCCTACAGCAGAAGCATAACCGAATCTGAACTGCTGGGAAAATGCCTGCTCATAAATATAAGCAACTGTAGTCCTTGCAGAATATCCAGGACCGTATCCTGCATTTGGGAAAAGCATAAAAGGCAGATCAAATAATTTTAAACATCCGATGGCTGAGGTAATAAAACAAAAAGTTAGTGCAGGTTTCATCATCGGCATTGTTATTTGAAACAATACCCTTAATTGTGAAGCGCCTTCAACCTTTGCCGCTTCATAAAGAGAATTATCTATTGTCTGCAAAGATGCAAGGAGATATACCATGTGAAATCCGGTCCACTGCCAGAAAGAGACAAAAACCATTAGTATAATCGTATAATTTGAGTCATTTACCCAATCAATCTTGTTTGGAAGTCTTAATAAACCAAGAAACCAGTTGATAAGTCCTACATCTTTGTTGAATAACATTCTAAACATCAAAGCTATCACAACTCCGTTTATTAAAACCGGAACAAAAAAAGATGCTCTTAAGTATCCTTTAAAAATTTTTGGAACCATATTCAGAATATATGCCAAAACAAAAGCGAATGGTATCTGCAGTGCAATACTTAAAACAGTGTAAATTATTGTCGTACTTAAAGATTTCCAGAAATCAAAATTTGTAAGAGCTTCTTGATAATTTTCAAATCCAATAAAACTTCCTGGATTTATACCTTCAGCATCTGTAAAACTCGATAATGCGCCGGAAAAAAAAACATAAATGTTGAAAATTATAAGTAAAGATAAAAAAGGGGCAATATAAAAAAAAGGAGTTAAAAATTCAATTGAATTTTTCCTTGTTTTTAAAAAAAGCATATATCACCCCTTATAAAAAATGAGGAATCAGCCGTATAAACTATCATTAAAGAATATAACAAAAGAAAAAAGATTTTTAAAAAAAATATTTCATTTTAATGCAATTTGCAATAGTTTAAATTTTTTAGTTCAAACCATATTATTTGGGCATGCCTCCTCAAATCAGCTTATATTATTTTTTAGCTGCATCCTTATAGCGTTTTTCAGCAGCTGCCTGGCTGACTTTCAATGCCTGCTCTATCGTCATTTTCCCGCTTACTATTTCTGATAAGTTAGGACCAAAGTCTCTGAAAATTACATCCCAGAACAAATCTCCTGTAATTACATCAGGCATTTTTTTAGCAAGAGTTGTCTGAAGTTCACCAAGTTTTTGACCGCCAAATCTTTTATCTTCCTTTTTAAATAAAGGATCATCCCAGACAGATGCAAAAGGAGGTAGCATTTCTGTTTTTTGATATCTTACTTTTATTGCGCTTGAATCATATTGCATATACTCCATAATTTTATATATCTGGTCAGGATTTTTAGCTGTTTTTGGTATTGCAAGGAATGTTCCTCCCCAGCTTGCAGTCTGAGGTCCACCCTTTTTATAATAAGGTAAAGATTTTACCTTAAATTGATATTGACCTGATGATGCTGCTTCATTAACCTGAGGAACCCACCAATCAGGCGATGCATATGCAGCCAATGTTCCGTTTTTTAAAAGTGCAGCAAAATTACCCCAATCCCAAGCACAAACAGTACCCGTTTTATACCATTCAATCCATTTTGTAACAAATTCTTTGAATTGAGGTGTATTCAATGTGGGTTTCCCTGTTTTATCCAGTATTTGAGCGCCTGTCTGCTGCCATATCATAAACATGGTGTCATTCATAGTAGCACTCCAAGGAAGTGCATAATGAAGAGGTTTACCATCCTTTTTTTCAACTGACAGTTTTTGTGCAGCAGTAAAAAAGTCATCCCATGTTTCGATTTTTGCAAGATCAACTCCTACAGATTTCCAAAGAGTATCATTATAAATCAAAACAACAGGATGTACATCATGTGGCAGACCATAAATGCTTTTTCCATATTTTACCCATGAAACTCTACCTGCAACCACATTTTTAAAAACATTGGATTTTGAAACATATTTATCCAAAGGATAAACAAAACATTTTTTCGGATCCGCATTCAAAATCTGATTTTGTTCAATTTTCCATTCAATGATGTCTGGTACTCCTTTGCCATCCATCATAACAGCTTGAAGTTTTTGTACAAATGCCTGTTCAGCAACCTGTTCTATCACAAGCTCTATATTAAATTTTTTTTCAATATCGGCTTTTCTTTCCTGCCATTCTGCAATATTGTTTGCAGCAAAACTCCACATTAACACTTTTTTTCCAGCCGCATTCACTTCATAAACAATTAAAAAAGCAATAAACAATAAAACAATTTTTTTCATAATTACCTCCATTTATATAATTCTTGCGTTAACGTTAACGCATTTTTTAAGAAGATTATATTTGAATAAATTTTAAATGTCAATAAATATTTAAGGTTAATTGGATTTTTATGCTTTACAGCAATTGAAAGTTTACATTTGATTTATAATAACAAAATTAACAAATTAATACTAAATAAATCTCTTATTAATAAAGAATTAAAAAAAATATTATAAATTTAATTTTATGAAACAGTTATATAATAATTAAATAATTAAATTTAAATAAATTTTTTCAGATTGAAAAATTTTAAAAAAAATAAATTGAATTTAAAAATTTAAATTTTTTATTTTTAATTGTCAAATTTTTAATCTTTTTATCCATCATGTACCGCTATAAACTTATAAATTCTAAAAATAATTAAAAAACAGAAATTTTTTTTAAAAAAATTTTAATTAATTTGTTGACAATTACATTATTTTTACATATATTTACTCATTAAAAAATGCGTTAACGATAACGCATTTTATTTTAAGCAATGCGTTACCGTTAACGCATTTTTAAAGTTCATCAAGCGTTACCGTTAACGCATTATTAAGGCTAACTTGCGTTACCGTTAACGCGAAAAAATTAAAGGAGTTTTAAAATGAAAAAATTATTATTCATTTTTCTTATTGCTGTAGCTGTTTTCAGCGTACAAGCTCAAGAAAAGCCTAAAATTGGTTTTATGGAACTGTTTATTGCATGGGCAGGTGACTCATCACAAATGAGAAATCCTGCAAATAATGATGATTTTGTATCTAAAGTGGGTGCTATTAATGTTTTTGATGCAGCAATTACTGTTCCAGTTTTAAAAACTGATGCTTTCGGTTTAAACATTTGGCATTTTATGGAATGGGTGGTGGATGCAGGAACTGAAAAAGATAAGGCTGGAAATACTTTTACATCATTTGTATTTATTTTTCAGCCTCAATTTACTTTTGGGAAAAACTATAATCTTAATACCGGTGTAAGATTTGATTGCCCAATCAAATTAGACTTCGCAGGTGATCAAGGTCTTAGTGTAAAAGAAGTTGATGTTGATGTCTATGCACATAATAACATCTCAATCACTAATATGATGGAAATCTGGCTAAATTTATACGGTATGTGGAAGTACACTCCTTCTTATGATTATCCTGCTCCAGGCACAAAAGCTTATACAGCAATTGAACTTGTACCTGCATGGAGTATAGGTGGTCCAGGGCTATCAGATAACTGGCATTTCCAGGGATCAATCTGGCAGGGAGATGATCAGTTCTGGTTCCATTATGTAGGACCTCAATATTCCAATGGTATAGGCTGGAACTTAGCACAGGAATTTCATTTTAATTTAGAACCCCGCTACTGGAAAGACGGAGATTCTAATGCAAATGAAACCTTATTAAACAGCTTTGTATTAAGCAACTATGTTATGTTTTTATGGGACATTTTGAAATTAACATCTGTAAAAGATATTTCTTTTACACTTATAGCAGCAAATGATGTTGAAGTTACATTTCCTTATTCTTCAGGTGCTGAAGAATCCAAAACAATTTCAACATCAGGATTTTACGGTGCTGAATTAGGCGTCAAAGGTTTTAACTTTGGTTTATATTTGAAACTGGATACCAATGATACATATAATGAATCTGTTGGATATAATGATGAAAAAAAATATTATTATGATGCATCAAAAGGTACAGGCAGAATTCACGGAACAGGTCAAATCGGACCAAGCGTTAAACTGCAATATTTTGGTAATGATATAGGATTTAGATTAGTGTACACAGGTCTTGCTAATTTTAGAGATTATGATTGTCAAGATATGGATTATGCTGAGAGAGAAACATGGTCAAATTCAATCAGACTTGATTTCTTCATTTTCTTTTAAGATTCTTTTCATAAATTAATAAAACCTCTCTTCAACGAGGGGTTTTATTTTATATTAACAATAATTTTTTTGCAAGACTGTTCATTGAAAATTATATGTAAATATTTTAATTCATAAAAAGTAATTATGATAGCTTATTAAAATAAGTTATAATTTAATTAAATAATTTAAGAAGTCAATATATGTTATTAATTTATACAATTTAATGAAATTAAATAATTTATATAAAAAATCATTGATTTATTAATCCATCATACTCGGTAATATAATATGAAAGTAGATTTTTTGAGGAGAAAAATAAATGAAAATAAATCTTTTTATATTGAGTTTAATAATATTAACTCTTCCCATTCAAAGTGAAGAAAAACTAATGAGGATTTTTATTCCGGATTTTAAACTGGTAGAACTTACCAATATTCCGGAAAATTATAAAAAAAATTTTTCTACATTAAAATCAATGCACAATGAATTGACGAAAAAAACAATCGAAACTGTAGATAATTTTGGGAAATTTGAAATTGTATCATCTGAGGAATTAGAAGAAATATTTAAAGATTTAAACTTAATAAAACACAAATCTGATTTCGATGAAAAAACTTTGATTAAAATAGGCAAACTGGCAAATGCAGAATATCTGCTTCTAGGCACTCTGACCAAAGGAACCTTTAATAACAATACTGTTAATTTAAAATTAATAGAACTAATTACTGGCAAATATATTTACAGTACAACAATTACTCAAATTTTAAAAAAAAAGATGTTTGAAGAAATTGAAAATTCAATTTCCATTATAAGTTCCGTAGATTATAATATTGAAAAATTTCAAAGCAATAGAAATAAAATTATTATTTTAAATCTTGAGCCTATTAATATTAAAAAAAAATCAGCAGATATTGCAACAAAACTTTTAGGTGCATCATTTTTAATATATAAGAAATATTGGCAAATTAAACAAAATGATCTTGATAATGGATTAAATCAGCTGAATTTAAAAAACAGCAGCACTATTGATATAAAAAATGTCATTGAATTAGGAAAAATTACAAAATCAAGATTAGTTATCCTTGGAGAAATCAAGCAACCCCAAGAAAAAATTTCAGTCATTTTACGTGTTATAGAAGTTGAATCAGGTAATATAATCTATGAAAATAAAATAGAAACCACTTCTAAAAATGAAATTCCAATAATAATGGATAGATTTGCTAAATTAATTTCTGATAAAAAAAGTATAGATGAAACTGATAAAGCAACTATTAATCTGGATATGGAAAAAGCTAAAAAAACTAAAAATCTTGGCATAGGTATGTTGTCGCCAGGACTTTCTCTTACAGCAATTGGACTCGGTTCTACTATTGCCGGCATTATTCTGTTTTCAATATATCCTTCACGGCTTCAGAATATTAATTATATCAGCAGTAATGAACAGATAAAATATTCTAATGAAACTTCAAATATATTGCTTGCCGCTGTAATAAATTTACCTTTAGGAATTATTTTACTGACACCAGGATTAATTTTAAGTTTTATGTCAATACAACATTTTATTGCTGCAAAAAAATATAAAAAAGATTCTAATATCAACTTCATTCCGGATATTTATGTTGGTCAGGATAAACTTATTTTAAGTTTAAATATTAAATTTTAACACTAAATATATCAACTGACATTAATATTTATTTTAACATTTTCTTTGCTTAATTTAACAGGCAGAGGCCCGCTTAATAAGATAACTTCATAAAACAATAATTGGTTGAAGGGTGTATCAGGAAAATATAATTTTATCTGACCATTATTAATTCTTTCCCTAATCAGCGGCATAAATATTACCTTATCATCCAGTATAAATTTTACATTTTTCCCAATATTTTCTTGAGAAAAGTCAGAAAACTGTTCTTTATAATAATCAAACAATTCAAAATTTATGAAATATTTCCCTCTGTTTTCCAAAGGCATTACATTTTTTACAAAGCGTTCAGTGATACTGCTTGCAAATATATCATCCCCATCACCCGGATTTTTTGCAATTGTTATTTTAAAAATCCCCTGATTAATAAGCAGAGATTCTAACTCATTAATATTTTTAAAATTCCTAACATTTATATACAATTTATTATTTAATAAATTAGTCTTGTCAAATTTTGCCGTAATTCCATATTTATCAAATCGAAAGTTCAGTAAATCAATCAATTTATTGATTTTATCACTATTTTCATCTGTGATGGCGATCTCAATATTTGCCTGGTTTTTTCTTGTATTTCCAATTAATTCATTTATGATACCATTGCATGAAAACATAGTTAAAATTAAAATTAATGCTAATAAAATAATATATTTTCTCATTCTTTTTCCTCCAGCTTGTTTTTAGCTATTTAACCCTGTCAATATAATCATACCCTTTTTTCATGTTTCCATTTTAATTCATTAAACCTGTAATTCTATTCCTCAAATTTTATTAACTATTTTTATTATTAAAAAAGAATTTCATATTAAATTGTTGTTTTTGCAGATTAATTATACAAATATTTTTCTAAAAAGTAAATCAAATTTAAAAAAAAATTACTTTTTGACAAAGTAATCATTTAGTAAAACAACTTTAACATAATTATTGAAAAAATTTAATAAAAATTATATTAATTATATATTGATTATAATTTTTATTAAATTTTTTCAATTGATATTTTATTTTAAGGGGGATTTATGTTTAAAAAAAGCTATTCAGTAATAATGATGGTTTTTTCTTTTTGCTTTATTTTTAACTTTGTATCTTCTGCGGAGGCTAAGGTAAGCTTTCAAAACAAAAATTTTGATATTACAAAATTCGGGGCAAAAGGAGATTCAATAACCGATGATAACGAAGCAATTCAAAAAGCGATAGATATTTGCGCAAAAGAAGGCGGAGGCACAGTAATCGTACCGGCAGGAAAATATTTGACAGGACCTATCTTTTTTAAAAGCAATGTCAGATTTGAAATAAAAAAAAATGCGGTAATTATATTCTCAACTGAAACAAGTTTATATAAAAGCACAGATCAAAACAGAAACTATTCATCAAGCGGATGGGTTAATTTGATGGCAGCATATAATGAGTCAAATATAGCAATAGTAGGAGAAGGCGTTATAGACGGACAGGGAAAGGCATGGTGGGATGCATGGAGAGCTGAAGTCAAGGCTAAAGGAAAAAAAAGCGGCACCAACCGTCCTCGTCTTTTATATTTTACAAATGTCAATAATGTTTTAATTGACGGTGTAACATTTTTAAATTCACCGAGTTTCCATGTGGTCTTCAGGAATTCAGAAAATATTGATGTTAACAATGTCAAAATTGACTCACCGGAAGAGTCTCCAAATACAGACGGTATTGATCCAATGGATACCAGGAACATGAGCATAACAAACTGCATTGTAAGCTGCGGTGATGATCATATTGCAATAAAAGGAAACAGGGTTGATCCTAAATATCCTGCTTCAATCTGTTCAAATATCATTATAAAAGATTGCACATTTCTAGCAGGACGCGGGCTTTCAATCGGCAGTGAATCATCAGGCGGTGTTAAGGATGTTTATGCAGAAAACATAACATTCAAAGGATCAATGTACGGCATCAGAATAAAATGCCCCAGGGGCAACGGCGGTGAAGTATCAAAAATAACTTATAAAAATATCAAAATGGAAAATGTCGCTACTCCGATAGTTGTGTCAGGATATTATGATCCCATACCTAATAAAGAGGAAGAAAAAGAAAATATATTGAAATCAGGAGGCTTTATACTTGGCAATCAGATTTATCCTAATGATCAGGATCCGCCCAAAAAATATATATCATATATGACCCCATATTTTCATGATGTGACATTTATAGACCTCATATCAACCGGTGATTCAATAAATGCGGGTTTTGTCTTCGGACTTCCCGAAAAACCTTTTAAAAAAATCGTTTTTAATAATGTAAAAATCGAAGCTAAAAATGGATTAAAAATCAGAAATGCAATTGTGATTGATAAAGGTCTTGAAGTAACTGTTCCGCAAGGAGAAAGGGCAATAATTTTAGAAAAAAACGGGAAGATCAGAAAATTTTAATATAATATATTTTACATCATAAAAATACAGCATGCCTTTTTAAATGTTGTATTCTTTTTATTCTATGAAATTATCTTATAATTATTGAATATAATTAATTTTTTTTTAATTCCATCCGTAAATCATATAAAATAATTATAAAAATAATATAAAGGTGAGAATATGGATAAATTTAAAATTCGCGGAGGAGATTTTATTGGTTTAATTGTCCCTGGAATTTATCTTATGATGAATATAGTTTTACTGTTTACTAATAATATTTCAAATATATCTGACTTTTTTAAAGAAAGCCATATAAAAGAAGATATTGGCATTTTCTTTTTATTCCTTGTTTCATCTTATATTATCGGTTGTGCATTGAGGCTATTATCAACAGACTTTCCGGACAGATTATCTGCCCAATTAAGGATATATTATAAAAAAATAATAAATATATTAAAAAAAATCTTTTTAAATAAAAATAAAAATGATATAAAAAATTCATCTTTGAAAGGTTTAAAAGAAAAATTTCCTTATTTTGAATGGTATTTAGACACATGTTTAACTGGATTATCAAATTCAGCAAAAAAATTCTTTTTGTCAATTTATAATGAATTTAAATTAAGTCAAAAAACAAAATTTAAAATTAATTATAAATTTTTTTTTAATAATTGTAAAATAGATGTAACCGCTCACGAAATTTGCAATTTCTGGTCACGAAGTTTGCAATGAAATTATAAAAAAAGTTCACGAAGTTTGCAATGAATTTTAATTAAAAAATTATCATTTCAGCTTAATTTAAACAGCTTTTAATCATCATTTAAAGATTATTTAAATTAAGTATTCCAGCCGCCTGCTGCCGTATCTGCAACGGGATTTGTTGTTCCGGTACTTGCGTCACATTCACTGTAATTTCCGTTTTGATTCCCGCTTCCGTTGTTATACCGCATTTTCTTGCATTTATAAAATCCGAAATAATCATATCCGCCTGTTGCAGTATTATTTAATGCCTGACAGTCATGTGTATCTATGCATTCTTCAAAAGCTCCGTTAACTGTTGATTCATGGCCTGATTGATTATCTTTTGCGATACATTTATCAACTATACATCCTTTAAATGAAATTACTCCGTTTATATCACCAAGGCCGCCGTTTTTATTATTAACTGATATACATTTATAACAATCGCAATTTTTAAAAGCTGTAAAGAATGTCGCTGTATTCCCTCCGATTACGGCATTTTTAACCGTTACGTTTTTTACATGGATGTTTCTGCTTAAAGGATTTGATCCTGAAACTTGAATAGCTGTATTTTCAATTGTACAAGGAAATAAAGCTCCATTTTCATCAATAGTTAAATTTTCAATATTTACATTTTCTGCTGTAGAATTGACAGCTATAATATAAGATGCTTGATTTAAAACAGCTCTTTTTATTACAGTTCCTGCTCCGCTTCCTCGTAGTGTCTGATTTGAAGTTAAAACTATACCATCTTCTTTTACATTAAAAGTTCCTTTTGTTAAATATATAATACCTTCTTTCCCTATAATATTGGTATTTATTGCCGACACAGCATTCTGGCTTACATCTATAATAAAATCAGCTCCATTTTGTGACTCGGCATCAGAATCACTGCTGGCAAAAACAATGGCAACGCTTCTTGACTGCCCGAATATTTTTTTATCAATTCTGCTTGATCTGGCCGGTTTGCCTGTAATTGTTTGAGCTTCGCTGTCTCTTGATACTTCAATATGAGCCTGAAAATCATTTGCACAATGGCCGCCTAATCCGGTTGATGAAATATTTCCGCTTATCAATCCGCAGATTAATACACCCGGGCCATTTATATAAAAACCGCCTCCGACGGCTTCTCCGATTCCATTTCTTTCACTATTATTATTTTTCAATGTTTCACATTGTAATTTTGAGTTGCCGTATAAGTAAGCTCCTGACCCGGATATTTGATCTCCCATATTTTCTTCAATACGCCTGGCTTTAACAAAAGAATTTGAAATAAAAATTCCGGCTCCGTCACTGTCACAATTATTTTTTTTGATATCACCAGCTGTAATTGAAGAATTGTTTATTACATATAAACCCCCTCCGTTTGATGCTGATATATTATTTATAATATTTCCGACATGGCCGGAACAATTGCTTATATATGCGCCCCCTGCAGAATCCTCAGAAGAAATATTGTTTATATGTCCTTTTATATCTATATGACAATTCTTATAAAATCCTCCGCCTGATGAATAACCTTTACAGTTTTTAATATAATCACCTTTAACTATAGAATCTATTGCATGTATTCCGCCTGCCCTCGATTCAGTGTCCCTGTGACAAGAGTCAATATTTTGAAAAGAAAAAGTACAATATTTTAATATTGCACCTGCAGCACCTCCGCTCTGTGCATTTAAATAATAGGCATAACTCCATTCAGAATAATTTTCATAATAATCGCCAGCTCTTTTTATATTTCCTTTAAAATCAAGTTCACATGCAAAAGCTGAAATCCCTTTTAACGCATTATTTGAAATTATCGAACCTATAAAATTACAATCAATATTTCCCTTTATTTTAATATTAGTGAAAAAGTTTTTAAACAAAGCGCTTATTATAATATTATAACTATTGCCTTTATACTGTTTATATGATGCATCGAGAGTAATTGAAGTTGTCGTAATATTGGAAAATTTATATAATTCCCTGTTTATAATCATGAAGCCTGAAGTTCCCCATGACGGGATAGTAAGATTTGTTCCTGAAATTTTTGTGAATATATTACCGGAAAATGAAAAAACTCTGTCGCTTATTTCCATTAAATCTGCACCGGCTCCGTCAATTAATAAAGCCGATCCGCAGGTATTTCCCGCTTTATTTTTTATACCTTCCAGGACTGCTGTATTTTCAAACTCGATTTCGATATTACTCCAGTCTCCATCTAAAGCCGATAACTCAATATTTTCCTGCCATGGACTGCCTTTATCCATTATGAATATCTTGCCTTTTCTGTTATTCAAATCGGTTTTTATATAATTCAGACATGCTGTAATTGAATTAAAAACTGTCAAATTATCAGCAGTCAAATATGATGAAGAACAAACCAAATATTTTGAACCTGTTGTTTTTTTTATAAAATCATTAATTGATATGATTTTCTCTAAAATATTCAGATCAAGTTTTTTTACTCTTTCATAACTTATATTTTCTGTTAGAATTTCCGTCATTCCGAAAGACAATGTAACATCGGCAATTAATACGTTTTCATCAGGGATTGCCGGGGGTATAGGATTTTCTGAAACTGCAGATTGAATATAAAGGATTTCATAACTTTCATCTTCTTTGAAATACTGCAAGACGCCAAGATCATCTGTTTCCTGCTGACTGTAATTTCTTTTAAACTTGGCAGTTATAGATACTATTTTCTTATTGCTTCCCGGGATATATGACGATAAATCCAAAGCTTGCGCGTTTACTTTTATGGTATTGCCGGAATTATCAAATAATATCGTTTCATCAATATTTAAAGTCAAAACATTTATCTGTAAGTTTCCATTTTTAAAAATTCCTTTTCCGAGAATCTTCTTTACTGAATTAATCGAATTCTCAACATTATCCTGCAGGTCGGTCATTTCCGCAGTAAAGATATCCTTGCCGTAATAATAATTTCTTCTGTCCATATTTTAAATCTCCTCTCTTTCAATAATTGCAAATGAAATATCAGGATCCAGAAATGCTTCCAGAAACTGATTAAGCTTGTTTTTTTCATCTACGGTTAGATCGTCAATTTTAACCGTTAAAGTTCTTTCAATCCCTATTTTAAAATAACCGATTTTTACATATCCGATCCTGAAACTTCTTACCGAAGAATCATTTATTTCAAACCTGTCGGGGAAAAAAAGTTCCAAATATTTCAATAAAACCGATTTCTCTCCGATCTTGCTTAAATAATCATAAACGGTCATTAAACGGTCTCTTAAATCTTCCTCGTTTTCAATATCAAACTGATATAAGCCCAGACTGTTAGCATGCTTTAATAAATATGCTGAACTTGACAGATAAGGGAAAAAATTTCTTATTGTCTGCTTTGTATCTTCAAAAACAACATCAAAAACCTTGCCAATAAAAGAAAATATCTTGAAATGATTGGGTTTATTGAATCTTCTCGGTTTCAATTCTTTTATATCATCAATAAATGCCATATTGTTTTTACACCTTATTTATTATAGAGTTTGAGTCGAATATCAAAACTTCATAAATGCCGGCCGAGAAATCATTATTCGGTAAAATTACAAGGCTTGAAAAATCAAGATTTTCATTTTCAAATAAGAATGAATACAGGGAAGCGATTGTTTTTGATATGCCTATCTTTTTGATTCTGAAGAATTCTTCACATTGAGTTCTGACAGTCTCAATTGACGAATTGCCGCTGAATGTTATGTTTAGAGTTACCGGCAATTCAATCGCAAATATTACCCTTACATCCCTTGCAACTCCTATTTTTAAACCTATTGCATTAATAACATTTTGCCTTACTTCCTCTTCATTTGTTCCGTTTTCACATGCTATAATTACATCTACGCTTCCCGATCCTCTCGGACATCTTATTATTTTGACATCACTTACTCCGATTATACTTCTGGCTATATATTCATATTTTGCCGACGGTGATTCAGAGCCTAAAGACAACCATTTGCTTTTTATTCTTAATCTGTAACTGTCATCTTCTTCCTTTTCTCTTCCTGCTTCCAGTAAATATTGATCCCCTTCGGGAATATAAACATTATCCAATCCATTTATTACTTTTGAAAATCGGATTGTATAATTATTTGATATGTTATATTCAATGCCTTCAAACTCCGCTTCGACTGGTATTTCAAAATCATCTACTCCGTCAAAGTTGACTTCTTCCGTTACTTTAAATCTTAACTCAGTTCCTTCAACTATTATCCAGTTCCCTATAGCTATCTGTCCGGAAGAATATGGAGTGCCGATGAATATTCTTTTAGCCTTATTTGCGGCTACTCTTTTTTCTCCGCATAGCAATCCCCATAAATCAAGAAATAATCCCGTGGCATTATCAAGACTTATCTGTTCAAGCAAATCGGATACGGTTTGATAAATGATATTGACAATTTTGACCAGGACAAGAATAAAACCTTTCAATACTCCGTTTGTATTAAAATTGGTAATGCCTGTTTCATCTTTTGCCAAATTATATATTTTTTCTTCTCTCTCTTCATCAGTCAGATCAATCCAGCTTTCAGCCATATAATTTCTCCCTGTCGATATATTCACTTAAATTAAAAACAAGATTCTGTTCGTTATCTTCAGTTATTACTTTAAATGAAATATCAACTTTATAATCCTTTTCAATGCCGTTTTTAACCTCTTCAACATATATTTCAACGGATTCATAATCGATTCTTGGATCATCAAACAAAATATCCTCAATAAAGTTTTTTAGTGAATCCGTATTGCTGTTTTCATCGTTTAAGAAATCATAAATCGTGCTTTCATATAAAGCAATTTTTAAATCCTGAGCAACACAGTCAACACCTTCAACGGTTTCAAAATCGCCGTCAGGTGTAAAAATAAGATCCATATTTTCATCAAGCTTTAAATCTTTTCCTAAAAAATCACTCATGATAATGTTCCTGTTACCGGTATGGATGACGGAGCCGTAAGCTCTTCCTGGCTTGTAATATTTGCCTCTCCCGTTACAGCTGCATTCTTGACGAAATCGTAAATAAGGTTTGCCATGCCTTCCGCCAGATCATCATCGTTTGGATGTGTTTTCATTCTATTGAATAAAGTTTTTAATCCGTTTTCCAAAGTATTTTTATTTAAAGCCATAATTAAACTCCTATTTGAATATTGTTGATATTTTGTTTTTCCCTGCCGTAATATTGGGAATTGCAGATAAAAAACTTTCAGGTATTACATTATGATTCGAAGGGCTTCCCGAAGTTTTAATAACTGAACAATTCCTGTTCAATGTTTCAATTTGAGTCCATATATCGTCAAAACATTCTTTAATTGTACCGGCAGAATTTTTAAGCTCTATTAAATCGCTTAAATCCAAGGTGTCCTTTTGAGTCGTAATTTTTATCCCTTTTTTATCAAATAAGATTTTATTTGTATTCGATTCATCGGTTATTTCTATTTTTTCGCTTCCCGAAGTCATATCAAGATTATAAATCAGCTTGTCATTCTTAATGCTTATTATGTCTTTCATTATTCTTATTTCCTTTTTATCTCCATCGGTAATAAGGAATGTATCTTCCGGATGTTCAAAAGCATCATATTGATTGGAATAAATGCTCTCGACATAAGGAAAAGCTTCATCCCAGTTAATAAAGTTTAATATGATGATAATATCTTTTTGCAGTGTGCAGTAAACGCCTCTTTTATCTTTGCCTGCCCAGACGGGATTTATCGGAACTTCTTTATACAATTCTCCTGTTCTTTCCAAATCACCGGGATTTAATATCTCGACGTCACAGCAGTATTTGCCTTTTCCGGCATCTGTATAAACCTTTTTGACAACAGCAAGTTTGGGACTCATTCTTTTCGGCAGTAAAGAGTTTAATAAGTTAGTCATTATTTTTTTTAAATCAGCTCCCATCAATAATAAACCTCTAATTTTGTATTTTTAGGCATTACGGTCAATACCGTTTTTAAAGTCATGATTTCACTGTCATTCAATTTAATTTTTTGACTATGCCTGACAGGAAGGGCAAAGGTTTCAAAACCGTTTTCATGATATTTCAAAACATTCGTTTCATCAAAATTAAATGCCTCTCCTTCATTTTTTCCCGTGTCTTCAATGCTTCCGAAATGAAAGACATTATTTTCATCAAAAAAATATTGAAGTTCTTTATCCGTTCCGTAGGAATATAAAGTTTCAATAATGTTCCTGCATACGTTATTAGACGCGGAATCACAGATTAAAAACCTGTCAAACTCAACTTCGGGAATGGTAATTTTTGTATCATCGATTTTGCATTTTTCAAGACAGTCATTTAATATGTTTTTTGCTTTTTCCTTCCTATATGATTCAAGTATTTTAGTTCCCCAGAAATCGGTATTACCATCTTTCAAAATTATGACTTTCATTTTCATATCATCATAGAAATTATCAATGAATCCCTTGAAAATTTTCCATTCATCTTGACCATGGTATCCCAGGGAGACTTCAACTTCATCTTTCAGACTGCTTTTTATTGTTTTTGGAACAAAAAGTTTTGCCTGAATATTACAACTGTTTTTCATGGTTATTAAAGTAAATCCGATATTCTTAACTTCTTTTCCGGATATTTTAACAATCAAATAAGGATTAAGCATTCTGTTATAAATCATTTTTAAAGCCCTCTTCCTCCCGATAATATCCGTTTTTTCTCAAGATCGGATAAAAGGGTATTTTCCTGTTTTGCCGTCTTATTTTTAACATCCTTTGCCGATACGGTCTTAACCGATTTCGTTTGTTTCTGTGTCTGAATTCTTTGAATATACGGTTCATATTCAATGAATCTTAAAGCACAGATGATTCCTCCGGGTTCATCGGTACTTTCCAAAGATTCAAACAATACCTTTTTAATGCCCCTTGAATTTGCATGATCATGTGATATTTCATATAAAACCGGGGTTCCGTCCCTGTTTGTTTTTTTAAAGCAGCTCTCTATTTCTTCCAGGTATTCATAACAGGATTCAAGTATTTCTGCATTCCCGTTCAAATCAAGATCGACCTTATCCAAAAGCCGTAAATCTATGCCGATACTGCTGTCATTCCATCCCGAAACAACCTTATATTTCCCCGATCCTGAAGTCTTGTCTTTTTCTTCAATTATCAGATTATTGCCGATTCTGAAACTTGTTACAAATCCCGGCAATAAGATGCCTTCACCCGAATTCTCCATTAATATCAGCTTTCCGGATGATATATTTATAATCATAAGGCTACCCCTGCGGCATTTGCGAGCATATCTACAAAGTTCTTCAATGATTTTATGTCATCTATGTTTTTTGATATGCTTTCAATATTATTTATGTTTATTGTAATTCCTTTTACCTGATTATTATCCGATTCCCTTCCGTAAAATACGTAACCGCTGTCCAGAACGTCCAGGGATTTTTTTACCGTATCATTTAAAACCGGTTCTTCTTCAACACCCGATGCAATGGTTGACATCATTTTTTTTCCGAAAACCGTCAATTTTGACAAAGGGCCTTCCTTTGCATCAGACTGCGGTAGAAGATTCGTTGTTTTCTTCAATTGATTTTGAGTGGCATTATAAATCGAATCATCAGATTCAATGCCGCCTGCCATGGACTCATTTGTTTTCTTTCCGAACGGCCATAAACTCTTTGTAAACTTCAAAAGTTTATCTCCAAAACCCAAAACCGAATCAATTATGCCTTTAACGAAATCAACACCTTCGGAAAAAATGCCTGTTATGCCTCCCCATAAATTGATAAAAAATGTTTTGATAACCGAAAAATTTTTTATGATCAATAAAGGGATTCCTATAAACGGCATGAAAATTGCCAATGCAATTTGAACATATTTATTATTCAATAATACATTCCAAATGAAATTCCATGCCTTTGAGAAAATACCTTTGATCTGGTTCCACAGATTCACAAAGAAAGCTGAAACCAGACTCCAGTTTTTTATTAAAAGATAAACACCGGCCGCAACGGCAATAATGCCGAGAATGATCCATGTTATGGGACATGCAAGAAGGGATCCTGTAAAAGTCCAGATAACGGGAATCAGTTTTAATATGCCTCCTGTCAACAATTTGAAAGGCGACAAAACAAGACCGGCCATATTTCCGAATAAGCCCAAAATATTGGTTCCCTGTTTTGCAATATTGGCAATGGTAGCAATCTGGGCTGCAACGGTCAACCCGGTACCGGCAAAACTCATACCTGCGCTGGCGGCTGTTCCAAGTCCTGAAGCGATTCCGAAAATGGTATTTAAAGACTTGTCAGGCACTTTTTCAAGGACATCCAGGACTTTCATTTTTACCGTATTGCCGAAAGATGTTATGACATTGACATTCTCTCCCATCCTTATTTTTAGTGCATTCCATCTGTTTTCAGTGATCTGCAGTCTGTCCTTTAATGTATTTGTCATCCTTGAATACATTGTTTCAGTTGCACCGGTTGAATTCTGAACAAGGTCAAAATTGGAGTTTAAAGACTCGAGATTTTTTATCAATAAAGTAACGCTTCTTAATCCTTCCTGGCCGAATGCCTTTGTAAATCCCTGCTTCGTGGAATCGGACATCTGACTGAAATCTCCGAACTGATCCTTAATTCCCTGTATGGTTGAAATTAAATCAAGTGCTCCGGTTTCATCATAAACGATATTGAAATTGAGCATTCTGCTTGCTTTAATCATCTGGGCCATCATGGCATTGAATGAAGTTCCGGCCATTGTTCCCTGAAGACCGGCAGTATTAAGCTGGCCTATAACCGCGGCGACCTGTTCCAATGTCATGCCGTACTGCAGGGCTGAAGGTATTGCATATTTCAATCCTTCGGAAAGCTGTCCCAGATTGGCGATTTGAAAAGTGGCTTGTGTCTGAGCAACTATATCCGACAATCTTGTCATTTCGGATTCAACGCTTTTTGTCTTATCCGCCATATTGTTATATATGGTTGCAAGCAGATTTCCTGCTTCCGTTGATTCTCCCATTGTTGCTTTTGCCAGTTTCAATGCCCTTACGGTACCGACTATCGACTGTTCGGTATTCAAGCCGGCAGAGAGCATATTATAATTTGCTTTTATAAAATCCGTTGCGGTAGTTGAATGAGTTTTACTGAAATCAATCGATTCTTTTCTTATCATTTCAAGGCTTTTTTTAAGATCGCCGTTTATTGCATTCGATTGATTTAAAACAGAATGTACGCTTGCCATTGAATCCTGAAGATTCGTTGCAAGCATTGAAGGTTCCCTGATGAAATTTTTAATGCCGCTTGATAATTGATTGAAATAAGCCGCCTGCAGGGTCAATTCGGTTGCAAGCTGTGAAAAATCCTTACCGGCTTTCATGTTGTCAAGATTTGATTTCATGCCGGCAATGTTATTTTTTATTGAATTCATCGGGCTTGAGAAAGCGTCAATTAATGTAAGTTTTATGCTTGCAGCCAATTGCATTTTACTTTCCCTCCCCGAATACTTTTGATAATGCTTCAGCTAAAACGGAAACCTGCAGTTTTTTAACGAATTCCGCTTCTTTCAATTTTATTGCAACTTCATCAAGCGTTGATTCGGATATGTCTTCTTTGAGAAAATATTTGATATAAAGGGTATGCTGTCGAGCAGGCGTTAAGCCTCCTCGACCGTTGACTCCCCCGAAATCCCCAAAAAAGGTGAAAATGTTTCAATTATTTTCAATGCAATGGCAGGATATTCCTTTTCAAGCTCTATGATTTTATTTCTTTCTTCCTGGTCGATGACAAGATCGCAGATAAGGTTCCTGTTTGCAACCGTTACATTTTTCTGCATGGTGTTCTGATACCTGTCGACATCCTGATTGTTGGGACGTCTGAAATGAAAGGTCAGTTCATGAATTTCCTTTTTAAAGTCGGTAAAGGAATACCTGCCTTTAAAAATTGAACCGTATTTTTCCTTGTATTCAGCCAGTTTTTTATTATCCATATGTTACATCCTTAATTTATATTTTTTTTATTCCGGAGAATAAGCAGGGACTCCATTCCAGAGAATCGGGCCTGCAACTGCGCATTCAACCGTAACCGAGATTTCCTTATCGCCCTTTTTGGGCTTTTTGCCTCGTTTTGTGAATGTTACATTTATCGTATCCGTAACGGATGCGCCTGTATCATTTTTATAATTTACTACAATAGGCACCGGAGGCATTCTGTATAATCCGCCGAACGGAGCGGACAGGGAATTTAATAGTTCATACTCGGACATTTGTACCGTGATTTTGCAGTCCGCCTTATATTTTCCCCTTCCGTAACCGATGAATTGATTTTTATGATTATAGATCGCTTCCTTTTCGTATTCATCGGAATAGTCTATATCTTCAAGCATTACGACCTGACCGGTCGGCCACATGCAGTTTATGCTTTCGGCATCAAAAACAGTTCCGTTTATATTCATAATTAACTTACCTCCAATGCAGGATTAACAAAATATATTGTTCCCTTGATTATTCCCAGATAGCCTTTGGGAGTGACACCGAGTTCAAACTCAAGCGTTTCGGTTGTCAGGATATTCTGACCTTCAGGGATTGTAAGTTCGTAATTTGAAATCTCACCGTCCCTTATCATATCCTTTAAAGGCATGGTCGAATATGCCTTGAAATATTCCAGACCTTCGGGGCTTCCGTCTTTCTTGTTGACATTTACATCGTCATTTAGGAATTCAACCTGTTTTTCATAGACGAGCGTAAGCGCCTTATCAAGAACCCTTCGTTCTGGAACATTCTTGAAATCGCTTGTCAGTTCCGTCATCATCCTTCCTCTTGAAAAAAAGATTCCGGACTTGCCGTTATATGTGACGGGTGTAACATATCCAGCGTCATCGAGACTGGAAAGATGAGCATCATTGACTTCATCCAAAGGATAAATTTTATTAAGACCCGTAATAGAACCGAGTTTTACTTTTCCCGGTCTTTCCTGAACCGAGCAAACGGCTGCAAGATGACCGCAGTAATGCCCTGCCGGACTTCTAACGTCAACCTGTCCATCAACATCGTTTATTTCGCAATGCAGGGCTACAATCTGAACTCTGGTAAGTGATGAATCCGGCTTCTCACTTCCGCATAAAGCCGTTACATAATCGTCTATGGTTTCAGTACTGCCTAAATACCTTGCCTCGCAAACAGCCATTTTAAAATTATTCTTTCCTTCTTCGGTTAATAGCAGGGTATTTAAGGCTGTCCAGAGAGCCTTGTCGGACTTTCCGGCTATTGCCAGAATTGAGAAATCCTTTTTCTGTATTAAAAGTTCATTAACCGCTTCCAATATGTCGGCATTTGTCGCTGTTGGCGCTGTTGTTGAAAAGAAATAAACATCCCCTGCCTCATAGGATTCTTCTTCAGGCTCAGGAGTACCCGGAACAAAAGTCAATGTCAATCCAGTATTCGGAATTGCATATGTTCCCGGAGTATTTGGAACAGTGATTTTCTTTGATTCCTTTCCGTCAATCACATAATGGAAAACGGCTTCATTCAATCCGCCTTCGACATCGATCATGATCTGTATGTCATATTCGTTGCGCGGATCACCGGCAACAGTTATGTCACCAACACCGGTTTTTACCGAAGTTACGGCCGATACCGTGCCGGCAGTTGAACCCGTCAATGCTTTTGCATAAACCGTCGGTTTTTTCTTGAAAGCAAAAGCTCCCTGCAGGAAATCCCTTAAAGGTCCGTCTCCGAAAATTTCAAAAACCTTTGAAAAATCGGAAAGGAAAATTATACCTTGCGGAACGATCCCGGAGACTCCGATAACGGCTATTTTACCCGAAGGAAAACCTGCACTTGCTCCCAGTCTTCCGTCAAGTATGTCATATTCGATTTTATTGCGCATCTTTTACCTCCGCATTGTCGATTTTCACTTCCTTTCTTTGCCTTATGTTTTTTGGTTTTGGAATTACAGGTTTTTTATCTTCATCCTTTTTGTTATAAAGAAAATTACAGACAGCGGTTTCATATTCCTTTTTGGTCAATTCCTTGCCTTCCGCAAAATCATTGTATGCTTTCATTCCGGAAAATATGTAACCCGGAGTCTTTAATTCCTTTTTCCAGTCTTCAATTTTTTTTATTTCATTCATCTGTTATACCTCCGTTAATCAATGTTCCCGACGGAATGGTCGGCACCTGTACCGGAGCCTTCCCGATCTCCATGCTGAATAATACGAAACAGGTCTGCATGGCGCCGTCCTTATAATTTGAAGCATAATCATTGCTATGCTCCGTCATAATATCTATGGTTCCCTGTCTTTGGCCAATCTGCCATTGACCGGGTAAATATGACAAAATATTTTCAAGTATCTCATCCGTTTCCTCTTCAACCTTTCCGTATACCCTTATTTCCAGAGGTATTTTTCTCAAACCCCTTATTTCAATCTTGTAAAGACCTTCTTCTGTTGAATATTTCTTGGTCTTTATGCTTCTTTCATCAAAGCTGCCATCAGCCGTTAAAACGCTTACAAAGTTATTCGTTCTTTTATTTTTCTCATTTGCTTCGTCAACGCTGTTTTTAACAACCGCAAAGTTTTTACCGTAAATGTTTTTAATAATGCCTGACAACAAATCTTTTGCTGCGGTTATTACGCTTTTTTCTCCGATATCCATTTAAGGGGCTCCGAATCTGTTTTGAATTGCAGGATTGCCAAAAATACGATTAATGAAATCTTTCGGCACTCCTAAAAACCGCCTTTGTGGTATTTTCAGCTCTTTTATTTGTACGAACTTCCCATTTATTTTAAACTTCAAATATCCTTTTTTTGCCTTTATGTTTTCACCGGTCATATGAATACGTCCATAAACAAGCGGCGTACCTGCCTTTATATCAGACCCGCTAATATCATATGCAATACTTTGCTTTAATTTACCGGTATCGCTTAAAGTTTTTCCGCCCTGCAGATCAGCCCTGTTGGATACCGGCCATTTCTTGCCGGTCTCAGGATCGGCTTCATTTTCAAAAGCTTCCATGCTTACTGCTACAAGTTCATTACCGATATGATCCTTTAATTCTGTGATTGCATTTATTCCTAAAGAATCAAAATATCTGCTTACCTGTGTAAAATCATATTGAACGCTGTAGCTCATTTAAATAACCTTTTTATAAAAATCCGTTCATGTCCAATTTAGGTTTTGTTTCATAACTTATGAAATCATCCTTGACAGGCGCAACATTATCATCATTTTTAATAGGCAGACTAAATGTCCCTGATGCAACTTTTTCTAAGAATTTTATCGCCTCATCTTTTCTTTTGATTATTGCCTTGTCTGCTTCGCTGTCCTGGATTACTCCTTTATCAATCAACAATTCCGCAATAGATATATTGACTGCGAATATTTTGATATTATCAGGAACGCTTGATAAGGGAACCTGATATCTTCCGGTTAAATATCCGTCAATCAATTGTCCTGATGATATGATTGCATTTTCAATTGTATCAACTGTTTCCAAGGTTAAATAAATCTTTAAGAATTGTTTTTTCTGTTCCGTTGAAAGCCGGTTTAAAATATAGACATCTTCATTCAATGTATATGAAGAGTCAATTAAAGCCTTATCCTCAATACTCAAACCGCCGAATAATTCATTATAATCATCAGCTGTCAAATTATCCGGAAAAGCGATATTCCCGATATTCAAAAGCTTGTCAATATCGACTTTGGAAATCAAATCATCTATGGAACAATAAGGCATAATACCCTCCGTATTATTTCTTAAAGAGAAAACAGAACATGCAAAAAGCAATATCAATATCATTAAAGAAACAATTTTTTTCATAATTGAGCCTATCCTTTAAATTTTAAAAAACAGACAGACTTTATTTGGTCTGTCCGTTATATTTTTATTTTTTACAATACTTCCTGTATTGAATAGCAAAGATCACTTGATATTACATGTTCCGAAATATCGCAAGCAACCTGTATTTCATAGCCTCCAAGGATCCCTTTTTTCGGTTCATCCCATTTTCTGACAACATATCCTGCGCCGTCGGCTTCGGCATACTCTACGATTAAAGACTTCATTCCGCAGGGAACGTCTTTTCTCGAGTCGGTATATGTAAACATGACGTTGTTTCCCCAGATTACCGACGGATCAACAGATTTATCGGCTTTCTGTTTACCGAAATCGGCTTTTCCTTTTGCAATGACAACCCTGTCAATCCTGAATAGTTTTGCCAGAGTTTCTTCGGAAACCTTTTTGATCATGTTTGCTTCGCCGAGCTTTGCAAGCAGTATGGAATGAAATTCAAGAACGTCAAAAACACCTTCAGGAACAACCATAAGATTGGGTCTGTAAAAACATGCTTTGATCGCATCCTGAATGGCAAGAAAAGGATCTCCTCCATTGCTTGCCCATTTGTTTGTTTTTGCGCTACCAGTTCCTGACAAAACAGCGCTTCTGCCGGAAAGACCTAAGAACTTATCCCTTATTCTCCGTTCCTGATTTTTTTCGATATTGTCGACGATCTTCTGGATGAAATCCTTATCAGCCTTTATGAAAGGACCGATCTTGAATCTTTTTTCATCGTTTTTGATCAATATCTTATTTCCTCTCTGTATGGTCTTATATGTTTCCGGAGTTCCGGCAATTGTGAGGTTTTTTGCTTCTCCGGTTTCGGATAACGTATCATCCGTAACTTTATAAGCCTGTTCTTTTGTGAAAGTATAATAAGAGCCTTCAGGCCTGGTCATTCCGACCCTGGGCGCAATTACCGCTCCGACAAGACCTTCCCTTGATTTCACGGAATAATCGTTTGCCAAAGCCGTTTCAAGCTGGGCAATATATTCAATATCTCTTGGCATATCTCTTCTCCTTTAATTAAATAGAATTAAGTTCATGATACGGTTACGCTTGCCCGTTCTATAATGATATCAACGTATTGGTCAAGGCTTCCGGATTCAAGAAAAGTTCCGACCGTTTTATATGTTCCGGCTGTTGCAGGACAGTTTATGAACTTTCCGCCTGCATTTACAACGGCCTTTTTACCTGCAGTTACATCTCCGCCTGCGATTACCTTTGCAAGGCCTGAAACAACAACGCCCAGGTTTTCGCCTACAAGTTTATCAGCCCTCTGATTTTCGAACTCATATGCACCGATAAAATCATTCGATCCGTCTGCAGGTATTACGGTATTGTCATCGCTTCCTTGAGCGGCTGCATACCCCGGAACCATAGGCGATCCGGCTTTATATGGTCTTTCATATTTCATTAATTCCCTCCTTCAAAAGCTTTGGGATTTTTTGCAAAATATGCTTCCGCTGCGGCTTCAAACGATTTGATTTTATTTTCAGCCTGGAAAGCTTTTATTTTTGCGGTAACATCGCCGCTTCCTGCATCGTTGTCATTTCCCGTTTGGGCGAAATGAGCGCCTGAAGTATCAACGATCTTCTCCATGTTTAAAAAAATCGATCTGAAATCCGGCTTCAATTCATCATTCAGCTTTGAATCAAAGTTTGAAACCTTTTCAAACATAACCGGTGGAAGTTTTCCTTCGTCAATCAGCTTTTGAAAAAAAGTCTTTGAATCTTCGGTTTTATTCTGCCTGTTGAAATCGGATTGAGTTTTTTCAATCGTTTCAAGCCTTTTGCTGACCGACTCCAAAGCCGAAGCCGTATTTTTTACAATATTCATTGTATCCTGAAACATTTTTTTTTCATCTTCTGTCATGGGATTTTCATCCTCCTTGTTTATTTTATTGTTATTGGAAAATGACTTGAAAAAATCATTTTCAAACTTGAAAGTTCCGATCAAATTATCCTGAATCTTCGATTCGGTTTTAAAATTGAAAAGCTGTGGCAACAAGGCAAAAGGATTCTGCGGAGCGCTTCGTCCCAGAAACGCAAGACCCGCAATATCAATTTTAACGTTGGGATCGCCATATATTTCTGGCGAACAAAACAACAGCTGTTTCTTTGCGATTTTTTCTTTCAGATAATCATCAAGATCGTAATCGACCGCATATATCTGCCCTCTCTGATTTATCCTTAAATTCGTTATTTCCCCGTGAGCAAGCTCGTCATCTTCCGTTGTCTGCTGCCATGGATATTTATGTCCTATAAAACAGGACATCCTGATTTTCGTATTGTTGAACCTTTCCACAAACTCCGATAAAATATCGATATTTGAATAATCCCCTTGAGGATATTTGCCTTTCTCGAAAATTAAAAATTCCTTCGGCATCATTACTCCGTTTTTTTTTAAATAAGAAGGGCGTAAAATTAATACGCCCTTTGGGCTCGTATGTACCATGTTTAAAAAAGCATTTAACTGTTTTTAACAGTTTTCCTATCATTAAATCAAAAAAAGTAATTTACAAAATTATTTTAAAAAACAACTTGTATAAACTTATTGAAAAAAGGTTTTTTTAAACTTTGAATCAGTGAGTTAAAATAAACCGCGTTCAGATTGATTCAAAAGGCATTCAGAAAATTCATGAATGACATTTTAGGATAATTTTAAAAGAAGAAAAAACAACGCTAAAAAGGGCGTTTTTATGCAAATCAGACTTGATTTAAAAAAAATATTATCATATAATCATATCAGGATCGGATCGATTAATATTTCCTAAGAATCCCAAGAAAATGGCGGTAAGACTCCCGCCATGGATTGCAGAGATAGACGGTTCTGCGTTAATCAATCCGGTCTTTTTTTTATTTTGAATATAATATTTTATATTCCTTTCCTTTTAATGAATCAGGATCTATTTTGCTTACCGTTGTCATTGACAGACATGTTGACATTTTTTTATTAAAAACGATCTTTATCACCTTGTCATCCGTTTTTTTGATATAAAGGATGGAGCCGTCTCTCGTGTCGCGTAAAACCATGTCCGGTTCATATAAATATTCATAAATCCTTTTCAATTCAAGTTTGGTCAATTTTTTTTCATCGGGTTTGTTCTTTCTTATCGAATGCCATATTTTCGTATCCCTTACATATAATCTCGTGTCTTCATCTTTGACAAAATCGCCGTTCCTGTTTGAAATCAAATAATTATATTCCTGGGATTTATAACCCTCTTTTGTTATTTCATCAATCCTGTTTGACCATTCGTTTCCCGTCATTACAGTATTGAAGAGTTTTTCTTTATATTCCTCTTTTATGACTTCAAGTGCGGTTTTGCCCGAGCCGTCTTTCATTTTATATTCTTTTAAATATGAAAATCCCGACCAGTCGGGAGACCATTTCATATATCCGGGATTATATCTCCATTCTTCGGGACAGAACTGCTTAGTCAGACAGTATGAAGGTATTCCTTCCATAATTTCAATATTTCTCTCTTTGGCCTGATATTCTGTAATCGAATAAACGCTGCATCTGCAACGCCAGCCGTTCGGCGGATAATACTCTTCCCAGAAGGGATGATCATATCTATATGATTTTCCGTGCAGATCCCTGTGTGCCGCCCTGGTTCTGTTATCAAGTACTGCGGAATATACCCAAATCGGCCGCGTATCGGAACTTCTCATCATCTGGCTGTAACGGCCTGCAGAATATGAGGTTGAAAGATTGGTCTGATATATTATCTTTAACCGCCAGTTCAGATAATCTTCATCCATTATTTCGCTCTTATCAAGTCTTCCGTACCAGCCTTTTTCAATTAAATGAGGTTTCAAGCCGTCGATGAACATTTTCTGAGTCAAGCCTTTTTCAACCGACGCATAAGTATATTCGAATATTTTATCTATGATGCCGGCGTTTATTGAATGGGCTATTGTAAAAGCGTGGCTGTGCTCTCCTTGAAAAAGATCGTCCCAGTCTTCAGTCTCTACGATTTTTTTTGATTTTAAAAATTCAATTGCATCCGAAGGATAAAACTTGTTTTTCTCTTCATCGCTGAAAAGTTTTATTTCCCTTGATAAGTTTTTTTTTTAGCTTTTTCAAATGCCCCGACCTGGCGCGAACAATATTGTATGTTATCCATTATTTTACAGACTTCATTCACATTCAGTTCGGGATATTTATTAATTATGAGTTCAAATACTTCGTTATAGTCCTTTGCCTTTTGTATTTCATCAAATAAGACATCAATTATATTATCAACCGCATCCTGAAATTCATTTGCCTTTTTATTTACAAACTCATTTATAATCCTGTTATTCCTTACTTCCTGTTTGTCTTCTTTGGTAATGTGAGGCTTATCGGTAAACCATGAAATGATTTTCTGAAATATGTTTCTTTTCCGAAACTGCATTTGAAAATCATCCGTTTTTATCTTGTCTTTAATTGAAGATTCAACCAGGTCATCTTCATTGAACCCGTATTCCCTGCGGACATATTCCAAAGTAGGCTTAAATCCCCAGTAGAATATTTTCGTATCCCTTTCCGCTTTTTCAGTCTTTATCGACTCTTCCTCTTTGAACTGGAATAAAGAGGGGATTGCAGTTTCGCCGAAATTAAGAAGAGTAAGCCATTTTATCATCTGATTTAAACTGTCGGCAATTCTTCGCTTATCGGCTTTTATTATATCTTCCCTAACCATATTATGAATTGTTGCTGTTGCTTGATTTCCATGTGGACTTGATTGAGTGGTCAGAGTCTGTCCCAGAACTGCCTTTGATATTTCCAGATCGGCGGCTTCCTTATATTTTTCAAAAACACTGCTTGAACTTGCTTTTCCCGTTGCTTCGTGAATATCGACTTTTGATCCTTCCGGAATTACCGCAACAGCATCTGAAATCATATCATAAAGACCTTGAAGTAATTTTTCCTTCATTTTTTCATTTGATAAAGGATAAGTGCCGAATAAAAAAGCTCCTCCGTATTTTTCGACAAAACTTGTCCACCAACTCCAGCCCGATCTTTTGAAAGTCACAGGCCAGAAACATTTTGATAATATTTTCTGTCCAAAAGGATTATCATAACTGGGTTTATATCTCGGGCATAAAAACTTATACGGCGGTAGATCCTCAAATGAAAGATAATCTGTTTTCAAAACAAGATTTCTATCTATGTCAAAAGAGAACCACTCGGAAGGCTTGCCGGCAATTTCAGTAACATGCCAGTATCTGCCGTCAGAATTATATAATAATTCCGTAGGTTTGAATCCGTATAAAACATGTTCCATCATCTCTTCGATTGCATCGGCAATCTTTAATATCTTAAAATTATCTATAATGAAATCATGGGCTTTCAAACTCTCCTTATCATCGCTCTGGGATACTATTTCCCATTCATTGCCTGATACGCTTGAAAACCTTACCGTAACATTTGCTTCAAGATGGCTGTCTACAAGAAGTTCCCTTAATGCCTTTATTTCAATTCCTTTTTTTCGTAATACCGGATCAGGATCGGGTAATAGATTCAATAAGGATACAAAATCATTCGCTTTTACGGCTGTGGCAAAATGACCGGGCTCTATTTTCTTTGATTCAATTTTAATAGGATTTCCGTAACTATCCAACAAAGCCATTAATAACCCTCCATGACTTTACTCATTCTGTTTATTTTTTTGGTTGACGGAAGAAGCGTCTTTCTTTTAACCATTTCCAATATTTTTCTGACTAACATTTCAAGCATATCCGGACCGTCGTCATTTTCGGCATCAGGGAATTCATATAACTGTTCCATAAGTGTTTTTTGATCCTGATCATCCCTGTTGAACAATATCTTTTGATTTTCAACCATGCTTGATAAGGTCGCTTCAATCCTCTGGTATTTGTTTTCATTGTTTGTAACGGCTTCACAGGGAAGAGGGTATCCGGTTTCTTTTTCGACATATTCAAAAGCTTCCCTGACAGTGGAAATATTTCCGTCTTTCTTTGTCACATCCTCATAATACATTCTTTCAGGGTTTGTAAGATTATATATTTCATACATTCCCTTTATGTGGCTTGAAAGTTTTTCCTTTCTAATCCTGCATTTCAATATGTAAAACTTTCCGCCTATGAGAGCGCCTGATCCCGTCGCCTTATAATCGCCTTTGCTCGTCATTGACAAATCACTTGCCGAAATGACGACATCAAACTTCTGATCCAGCAAATCCGCATAAGAATAATATTTCATGTTCTCTTTTTCAAATATCCTTCCATCCAAAGGTTTGGGAAGACATAACATTTCCTGATTGTAATTCAGGGTTCCCATTTTCTCTTTTAACTTTTTCAATCTCTTTTCATCAAACTTTTCTTTCCATGCCGGTTTATTTTTTATTTCAGCAGGGTAAATATATGTTTTAACTTTCGGAATATCCTTCTCTTCATCGCCTTTTCTCAAAGTGGATGCAAAACACCTGTCATTTAAAAACGACGCGCAGATATGACATGTATAATCGTCATCCATTGCCGGCAGCAAATCAAGTAAAAGCCATTCGATGTTATCGTTTACATTTTTTTTTGACTTTGCCTTTTTCCTGTTCTGTATATCATCCAGAACAATGGATGTCGGTCTTTTAGGGCCGAATACAAGACCTCGGGGATCCTGTCCGATTGAAATCGCCTGAACGCAGATTGATTTATTATATATTTGATTTGAAACGACAAAATACCCGATGCTTTTTCTTAATGAGCTTTCAAAAAGCTCTCCGAAATCGATTTTTAATTTTTGATTGTATTTTAATTCTAAGAATACTCTTCCGGTAAATATTTTTGCCTTATCGACTATATAACAGGCAATTAAATTATATTCGCTTTTTGCATAAACAATATCATACAGTTTTGAAAGGAAAGTAAAAAATGTCGATTTGCCGAATCCCCTTGCGGCAATAATCATTACAGGTTCATTTTTGATCCGTCTTATTTTATCCCATTCTTTATGAAAAGATGCTTTTTGGCTTTTTATATATTCAGGGAAATAAATCCCGGCAAATGTCCATATATCCTTTTCTCCCTTCTTTCTTCTATCGGCTTTGGCTTTTTCGGAAACATCCTCAAAAGATGGGCGGGATATTATTTCTGTCTTGAGTTTGAGCCATTGTTTTTCAAACTGCTGTAATGTTTTGATCCTTTTCATGCCGTTATAACCTGTTTTCAATGTAATATCTGAACTCTTCCTTTATTCCGTCCAGATGATTAAAAAACTCATTCCATAATTTTTTATCGGTCTTTTTTAAATAATTGTCTATTACAGTTATCAAATCAATAGATATTCCAAGGTATAACTGCCTTGGATTCATCTTCTTTAAGTTTGAAATGTGCTTGCTCATGGCGTCGGCGATTTTGCTGTCAAGCATCAAATCAGGATCTTCCTTGACTTTTAAAACAAGCTCCTTAACGCTTTCAAGATATATTTTTTCAAGCTCGCTCGGACTTAAGTTCCATAAATTTTTTTGTTCATCCCAATTCTTATTTTCTTCTTCATCTTCTTTTTTCCAGCGGTAAATCGTCACTTCATTGACGGATAGAATATGAGCTATTTCTTTTATATCCTTTGATTCCCTGATAAAGAGCCTTTTTGCCTCTTCCCTTTTTTCATCCTTTGCCATTATTTTATAAATCCTTGAATGATCACGAATATTAATAACCCTAACTGAACCGCTACGAATACGGCAATAGCCCACAAAATACCGACCTTGACATTGATTTTTGTTTTCTCTTCCGTTTCTTTAATTTCTTTATCTTTTTCCTTAACCGCCTTGACCGCATGAGAATCTATATGATCGTTGACCCTTTTTCCCAAACAGTCGATATCTTCTTTGCATTTGGATATTAACATATCATGACGCAGGTTTATTTTTTCCTGTTCATTTATTGCCAAAATAAGCTTGTCTATCTTCAGATCAAACTTGTCAAACCTCTCTTCAATTTTATCTTCGATGTCCCCTTTGAAGCTGTCAAAGTAAACCTGAAGAACATCAAGTCTTGCCGACACATTGTCAAGTCTTTCGATTATTACTCCGACATCATTTGTCTTTTCACCGGTTTTGATCTTTGCCATAATGTTTATCCTTTTTATTTTTTTTAAGCCTCAACAAGTTCGGCGTTAATAACATCATCCTGTTTTACTCCGTGAAGCTTCAAGAGTGAATTGAATTCAAACAGTTTTGAAGTCTCAAAGAACATTATGCAGCCCATTGAAAAACAGAACATATAATCCTTTTTCGCCTCTTTGTTATAATTACCGTGTATCAGCCATCTTCCTTTTTGTATCCCCCTGTCATTCTGATATGCATTTTGATCAATCGTCTGTCCTTCCATGTCAACGGCATTTATGACGGCATGAATCTGTTCCGAATAATTGAGTTTTTCGACAAAGCATTTTATTTGAAACCTGCAGGGAGCGATCGTATCGCCTCTTGACGCTTTGGGATAATTTGACACGGATTGAATTTTTTCATACTTGAATATTTCCATGTCGTCTTTAAACAAAACGATTGTATCCATGGAATTGTTTTTCGTGTTATTATGAAACTCGTCTTTGTCTTTTTCATATTTGAAATCATAGCTTTCTTTTTTTCTTAATACCCTTAAAAACAAATCTTTCCTTAACATCTTTCCTTACTCCTTTTTAATAAACAAATCCGCCGCCGAGATTAAAAAAAGCTCCGTAATCGTCATATATTTTTGCATAAACCCCGGCCTCAAAATACGGTCTTATATAAAACCTGAAAACCTTGATATTAAAAATCCTGCGGTAATTTATGCCGATATAACAGTCGGCTCCAATCCGGTCATACAGCCTGTCATATTTGACGCCTCCGAAAGCATTAATACCTAAGGAATGCTTAATAAGCTTTTCTTTTTTTAAACTTTCGTTTTCCTTAATGAGAAAATCGATAATATCGTCTTTCTCGATATTAGCTTCCCTCTCTTCCTTCATTATCCTGTATTTTTCCGCATTGCTTAATTTTTCATACTCCGCAGGCATTTTATCCGGAAGCGCATCAAGCTTTACCCTTTCTTCCTGCGCTGAAAGATTTTGTATTATCATTAAGCCTATTATTAATATTATTGATTTTTTCAACATGGTTTTTATTCCTTTTGTTTTTTACCTTTTTTTTCTTCATGAAAATTACCGCAAGTATTCCGGCAATTATCGAACCTGAAACAGCGCAGGTAATTTTGATTATGGCTTTTCTATTCTTCCATACCGATTTAAAAAAATCAAAAACCTTATACCATTTCTTTTTTACCGTTATTAAAACAATTAAAAACACAATAACAATCAATAAGAAACAAATCAAATATTTCATAAAATCCCCTTTATTTTAAAATCTCAATGCAAATCGTTAAAATGACTTTCAATGCAAACCAGACAATCAAAACAATTATGATTTCCTTATAAAACTCTTCCTTTAAATTCATTATTCCCTTTTGCCGAAAATCTTATCCAGCCAGATTGAAAGATAAACGGGAGAGAAAAAGACTATCAAAGCTCCGCATAACATCAATATTGATTTTTGTTCGTCAACCGTCGGGATTTGCCCGGTTTTAATAAGGGCAAATAAATTATAGCCGACTGCCATGACCGCAGACAGCATCATCGAGCATCTGGATATATTCTTTCCGCCTGTTAATCTTTCTCTCATAATGAACCTCATTGAAGTTCAAATATATCAATGAAAACAAGTTAAAATCAAAAAAAGTAATTTACAAAATTATTTAAAAAAACAACTTGCATAAACTTATTGAAAACCAAAGGCGGTGAGTTCAATTAAATACCGTTCAGATTGCTTCAAAAGGCGTTCAGAAATGACGGAAACATGCTTGTGATGATTTTTATTTAAAAATGCCTGATTTGAATTTATAGGGGCTGTTTTTCAATATAATTCGGGAAACAACAATTTGTCTTCCCTTTTGAAAAGATTGTTGCAGACTTCCCTGATCCAGACTTCGCTGTAATTATATTTTTTGGCAAGGTCTTTGTACGACATCCCTTTGTCATAATCGGCAAGGATCAGCTGTTTCTGAATGTCACGGGTAATGCCTTTTGAAAAATAAATCGATGTGCCTTCAAAATGCCTGCAGATTTTCAAGAATATTTCATCCCCGGTTATATCCTTTAAATCCGACATGTCGGCTGACAAATTGTTTATTTCCATTTTCCCCATCCCTTATATTATATTTTAATCATATGGAAATTCATTGTCAAGTCATTTCAAGTTCTTTAAAGCTTCTATGATCATGACAACATCCTGTTTGTTTAAAAATGCGCTTGACTTCTTTGTCATTCTGTATATGAAGGCTTCAAGGCTCCATTGTGTTTTACTTCTTGCCTTCTCATACCATAACGATTCGATATATTCCTTTTCCGCTTTGGTACATCCCCATATCTGATTTGACATATACTTCTTATTTTCATACTGTTTTTTATATGATCTTTGATTCCTGGATGAAGATGATTTGAAGCCTAATTTTTTAAATGCTTCCATCAGCTTTTTAAATCCGTCAACTGTCAGTTCTTTTGATGAAAGAACTCCGATGCCTGACAAAATTGATCTGTATGTTTCTTCATTCAAATTAAGCTGCGTCTTTGCAATATGGATAAGTGATATTTTTGCCCTGTCAATCGTTTTAACCATTTAAAATGCTCCGGTTATTTTTCCCTGATTTCATTATTTGGATTTTCCAGATTGTCGGAAAAATCCATTAACAGTCTTGATGAATTCTCAAGCAGATAATATGTCGCTTTTTTATATGCCTCATGAACATCAGAAGTTTTAAATCCCCTGAAACTGACCCGGGCCGGAAAAACGGACTTGATTTGTTTTTTCTGTCTGTCAATCTCGATGCATATCGACCAGCCGAACAAATGCAGTATTTGATTTATGAACAATAAAAGCCCTGTATTTGAAAACTCGCTCCATGTTTTTTTTGCAATCATATCATTTACTCCATATTTTAGAATTTAAAGCATCTTCGATTTTTTCAAGAGCTGAATCCGCATCTTTTCTCAAGTCCGGATCATCGTCAAACTCCGCCATGAACTCTATGTATTCCTGCAGTCTTTTAAGTTCATCATGAGTAAAATCAATTAACATTCGATACTCCCTTTTTATATTTACTGGCCTTGCTGTATAAAATATTTAAATAACTTATATAATTCCCCGGCGCTCCAATATCGCATAATGTATTGACAAGTATTTCATACATTGCGTCTATATCATTGTTATTTAAAGGCATTACAATATGTTTTGACTTAAACTCTTTTTCCCTTTTAGCCTTATTGGCAAGATGCTTGATTCTTGCATCTATTATTCCCAAAATGAAAAAAGCAATCACAAAAAAAACAGTAATGATTCTGAACACTATTAACATAAAAGCCCTCCTGTTTATTCTTTAATTATTTCAAAAAGCTTATCAAGTGCATTATCTATTCTTTTCAATCCTTCAATGATTTTCCGTGATTTGCCGAACAGATAATAATTTTTCAATGTATTGAAATGAATCAAAACCATGTTTATTTCTTTCTCGATTTCAATTGCAATGGCTCCATCTGCCGTAGCCCATGCCAGCTTCTGCATTAAATCATTAAAATCATTCATATTTATAATACTCCTTCGGGCAGAATGAACAATTCCCCGTTTTCATCCTTTTTCATGCTTACAAGCATACTGCAGAGCTTTACGGCCGCTTTTTCACTCTCTCCCCAGATCAAAGGATTTATAATGTCATAATCTATTCTGATTTTCATATTATCAGGTATTTCCGATTTCTTGGTTCCTCTGATGATATGACAAATAAACTCTTTAATGACCTTATCATTAATCATTAACTATCCTTTTAATATAATCCCGGGCAGGCAGGAATTGAACCTGCGTTCCCATCTTTCATAAACTTTTGAAACTGAAGGCAGTTTCCGCCTGTGTTTATGACCGCCCGTCCCATTTAAATATAAATAGGTTTAATAAGACATCCCCATCCCATTAGTTCAGATGATCAAACTTGACTTTTTAATAATTCCTTATTTATTTCCTCTTTGTTCGCTTCGCAGAAAAAATCATCCTTAATCTTTCTGACGGCTTCAACCGAGCATAATGCTTCATCCGACAGCTCGGACATCTTTTCCTTATCAGGTTCTTCTTTTATCCTGATATACTGATTCAAGTTCAGTTTTTTTAAAAGTTCTAAAGTGGCCTTTTTAACGCTGATGACGGTTGATTTTCTGTAACCGAAAATTCCGAATGTCAGTTCAACGGATTTTTTTTCTCTGAATAATTCTCCCTTATTGTATTCCGCATAAGAACCCAAAAGGGAAGCAAGTTCGGTTATCCTTGAACGCAGGCCTTCACCTTTTTTTGCGGTATTTTCCTTAATATCCGCAATCTTTTTATGAGCCTGAGCATCTATCGCCTCAAGTTCCCTCTCGGCTATGCCGATTTCCTTTAAAACCAGATCCGCTTCATCAAGATTGTTGATCTTTGTCAACTGCGGTTTAATTCTTGCCATAATAACTACACCTCCAAAAATATTTGTTTTTAATATGATTGATTATTTTCCTGATTACTCCCGGTTTTTTCCAGTGCATTACAGGTTTTACTTTCATTCTTTTTTATGACCCTCCTTTCAAGTTTTCTTATATAACACAAGTATTTATCCTGTCCGAAAATGCCGTTGACATTCAAAAGTTTATATCCGTTCTTTTTTAGAATCACTTCAACAGCCTGCCTCTTTGTTTTCGTATAATAAATTACGGAATAAATATTATCCTCAACATGGATGACGGATTTAATGATGCATTTAGCCTTTGAAAAAAGCCTTTGAATGTTTTCCCTTGTTTTATTTCTTAAAGTCAAGTTCATTGTTTCTCCTCAAATATTTTTTTGACTGAATAAATCTGTCTGTTTAATATTTCCCTGCTTTCATGTAGTCTGGTCATTGTCGCTTTAAGCATTCTCAAATCCCGGGCGATCTGCGCCCTGGGACTTAAGTTATTTATCTGATCATTGCAAACAATCCGCATAAGAGAACCTCCTTAAAATACGATTCTGTTACAGGCTCTCATTACAACTTTTTTCGCATCCTCGATGTCAATCAATTCAGGTATTGTCTTACCGTTCTTCAATGCAATTTCATAGGCTTTATCCATAAGCTTGGTCAATGTTCCGATTGATCCCTTTGATTTTTCAAAAAAATCCTTTACTATATCTTCCTTTAATCCGTGCCATACAGATTTTATAATCCTGCCGGCATCCTGTAAATTATATTTCCATTTGCCGTCGCTTAAGTTTAAGAATGTGCCTATTCTTCTTAATAACTGCTGATAATCGTCTTTCTGTGAAATCAAAATGCCTTCAAGTCTTTCAAGCCCTATTAATGCGACTCCTATTTCCGCATCATCCGAAATGTGTCTCAACATCTGGAAACATTTGTCGTTAAGATAATCCGCTTCATCGACTACAATGACCCATTCCTTGCCCTTTAAAAATCCTATGATTTTTTCATACAGCGTCACGGAGGATCCCGACAAATCGATTTTCAATTCCCTGCCTATGGCCCTTAACAAAGCCCCGACAGTCGATTTATTCATTTTGATGTAAATTGACATTTTGTTGTCGCGGACATAATTCTTTGCGGTCAATGTCTTTGACGTTCCCGCCTTGCCAATGATTACTGCGAAATCCTTGTCTCTCTGACAGGTGTCGATCGACTGATAAATGACGTTTGTTGCTCCGATTTCACAATAAGGAATTACTAGCTTCTGGTTTTTCCTGTCCTGCAGTGAAAGCCAGCTTTTAATCTTTTCTTCAAAACCTCCCATTGCCCCGTCATAAGCGCCTGACTTGTACATGCTTATCGCGCTTGACGATACTCCGATCTGTCTTGAAATTTCAGCCTGGGAAATGCCCTCGGACTGCATCTTCTCAAGCTTTTTTAAAAATTGTTCATGAATGCTCATATCATACCCCTGATATTTCTCCATTTTTTACCCTCCCAAGTAATAATTAACCAAAAAATCCCGCCTGTCTTATTTTTACCTCCTCTTCCGCCGACGGCGGCATCAATAAATAATCTTTATTGTTTTCACTGTCCAAAGCCACAAGCTCAGGCAGGGATTTTACCAGATAATTTCTTGTTGCAAGATGTCCTTTAAGATGCTCTTTTGCCTCTTTCCTCAAATGTTTTGCATTCCTTATGTTGATTTCAGCGGCTCCGGTATCGGTGAGCATCATGTTATATGCTTCGCAGATTAACCTGTCGTCGCCGTCATAAACCTTGATTTTCGTTATGTCATTAAGGGATCTTCTTGCTATAAGCCTGTTGTTTCTTCCGATGAATGCGATTAAATACGGATTATAATACTGAATGCCTTCAACCGATATTCCGTTCCTTCCGACCGACTTTACCTGGTATGTTCTTACGAATATCCTATCCAGATATTCATAAGGGATTTCAATTTTAATCCTGTTCTTAGTTCCTTCGTTGAAAACCTCATCCGGAGTTCTTCCGTTCATGCCTTTGCCTGTATGTTTCCAGGAAGCATTCCATTTATCAAGCCATGTCTTGAATGATGCTTCAATATCATCGATTGTAAGGTTTATGTTTCCGATGACATCTTTTTTATAGCTTTTATGCTCTTCAAGAGTTATTGCAGTATTTGATCCGCAAAACGTATCAAGGGTTTTTGAATATTCTTCAAGCAAAGTTCTGAACCATCGTTCAATCGGTTTTGACTGACCGTGATAAGGCCAGCAGAACCTTACCTGTATGTTGAACATGGCAAATATCCCTTTGATCTTTATCTGTTCGTCATCCGAAAACTCCATTGTAAAGCCCTGCAGCGTCTTGCCCCTGTAATCCTTTCCGTTGTCAAAATAGACTTCATCCGGGAAGCCATATAAAAGAACAGCCATTAAAAAGGCTTTCAATATCGTATATGATGAAGGATTTTTTGCTAAGCAGTAACCGACAATTTTCCTGCTTCTCATGTCCTGGAATGCCGTAATCCATGGTCTGTAAATCCTGCCTCTTTCATCCCTGACGAACGCATCAAGCATATGATGATCCGAACACCAGATATGCATAACGGGAAAATCATAATTTCTTGATATATAGGGCATGAATCTGTCATTAAAGGAAGTGCTTCCGAACCGTTTCAAGGTCTGCAATGCGGGCGGCAGTGAAACATAAAATCTTTTTACCGTTGAATATGAAATGTCTTTTTCGGGATTCATTTCACAAAACGACCTGTAGCATTTTGCCATAGTCCATTGTTTTGTCGTGAGGAACAACTGTTGAAGCTGTATTTTATCTTCATTGGTTAAGGTCTTTCCGCCGGCTCCGGTTCTGTTTGTTCCGTAACCGGTTAAAAGCTTTTCATAGTCCTTGTCTTTTGCCTTTTTATCCCATCTGTATAAGGTTATGACATCAATGGTTTTGTAATATTTATATGTTTCCTCAGGCAAAGTGAATCTGTGAAGATTATATAAAAATGAAAATTCTTCATAACTCATGCTGTGCCGGCGGTATTCCATCAATATTGACTGCCTGATAAGCGCCCTTTTTTGATTCTTAATTCCCGCATGATCCCAATCGGAATTACCGGCGGTTACGCATGCTTTTTTCGGTTTTATGATCTGGTATAGTTTTTCCTTGATGTCATCCGGCAGGGCTGTTATTAGATACTGTGTTTTCTTAGCTCCGCGTTTCCCGCTTTTTACGCTTCTTGCCTGCCAGTATTCGGCCTGTGATCTTCTTGAAACCGAACTTTTACTCTGTCTTACGATATCGGCGACCAAAGATAAGTCAATCCATTTCATTTGATGTCCTCCGGATTTATCTTGAATCTTTTTGCGACGGTTTTGCTCCAGTTGTTTATTGACGACAGGAAATGCGACACCGTGTCGTATAAGGCTTTTCTTGAAAGTTCGTTTACTGCAATCGTTTCAAGTTTTAAGGCATGTTCCCTAAAATGCTTTACGGTTTTTGTAATGATCGTATTTACCATTGCGCATTCGGTAAAGTCGCCTTCAAGACAGTCCGGCTTAATGACCGCATCCTTGACTTTCCGCAGGGTATCAAAGAGAGTGTCCCTTGCTTCATCCTGAATCCTCTCCCTTTCAACCTTTCGTTTAAGAAGTTCAATTTGATTGTCTTTTTTATAATTTGACTCTTCAAGCTCGGTTACCTTGTTTTCCAGTTTCTCAAGCTTTTTATAAACCTGCTCGAGTTCTTTTGACTCGTCAACTTCGGTTAATTGGACATCATCCAATTCTATTGGCTCATCATTGTCATCATCCAAATCGGTAACTGTTGCCGTTTTCAAATGCGCATCAGATGCGTTTTTGCCTGTCAGCCATCTATAAGCAGATGAAAGATTTGTAATAGACATTTTTTCCAATTCCGCTTTTTTTTCAAAAACCAACATATATTGTTGTGCAGTTCTTTGTTTGAAAGGCAGATTTTGATTTATCCAGCTTATGAAACTTCCATGAGGAAGCTCTTTTTTTGTAAATACAAGAAGTTCGCCTAAACGCAGGGCTTTCTGAAAAGTCTTTTCCATCATTGATTTGATGTCGTTATGCAATGATGTCATTTCCTCAATCACCGACTTTTCAAAATCCTTGTTTTCATATAAGGTTATATTGTTATTGTCATTATCCATATTTGTTAACTCCCCAAAGATTTTTTTTAAAAATCCTTTGCATACTTATTTCAAGTATGCTATTATTTATTTGTTCCTGTTACTCCATAACAGGTACCCTTCAATGCCCGCATTTATATACCCCGCGGGCTGTTTTTTTTTATAAAGCATCCTTATATTCAATGCCTAAAATCTCACAAAGTTTCTGCTCTTTTTTTCTGCTTTTCCTGATTCCTGTTAATAAATAGAAAACAAAAACATCGGAACAGCCTAGCATTTTTGCCAGGTCTTTTTGTGAAAGCTCTTTATCAATCATTGCCATGATGAAACTTTTATATCTTTCCTTGTTCATTTCTTTTTTCTTTGTTAAAACCATATTCAATATCCTTTTAAAAAAACAGACCTTTCAAAAACCAGAATCCCCATAATTCCTGATTTACATATCCTTTTTCGACTTTGACAGAATCATGATCCGTACATTCATACCGAATGCCGTCATATTCAAGAACCGCATGTCCTTCGCATGATAAAGAATATCTAATGAATCTCATGTCGCATTTTATGCCGTATTTTCTGTAAACTTCATCTATGCAAAGTATTACGAAATCTTCACAATCTCCGGTTTTCCTGCTTCGTGTAACAGCGGCAGTCTGCCAGTTATCGATAATATCTTTTTTATATACAATGTCCTGATTGGTTTTCAGTATCGTCTGTTCAATGAGGTCAGGATCAATCGGTATGACACAAGAAAAAGAACTAATGATAAAGACAATTAAAATCGATATAATAATTCTCATCTTTTTATTCCTTTTAATGTTTATTCAATATAATAAGTAAATTCTTTAATGCAGGCTATTCCGCGGCAGTCAACCTTATCAGTGAATACCTTTTCAGCTTCTTCCTTGCCTTCCGCCAGAACAAGCTGTGTCTTATATTCATGAGCACCGTTTTTTATTAGATGTGAATAATATCCGATCTCGAACAATTTTTTTCCGTTTGATTTTCTTTCATTTTTTTTCATCTTTTCCCCTTTAAAATAATTAAAATTTGACAATTTTAATTATTTTTATATAATGTCATTACGGTATATAAAAAAGGCATACGGTTCATATAAGTTATGGAGGGGAATCTCTCTCTTATTTTCCCCGCACGTCTTTTTTATTTTTATAGAGTTATTTTTTTAACTCTGCATACTTATTTATAGTGGAATTTTTCCACAATTTCAAGGGAATTATTCCTTATTTACATTTATTTTACATTTTAAAGGGTATAATTATAATAACCGAGTAAATTGTTTATGACAGATTATGAAATTGAGCTTATAGATAGATTTAAAGATTTCAGGCAAATGTTAGGATTAACTCAAAAGGCATTTGCTGAAAAATTAAATATTAAACGTGATATAATTTCTTCAATTGAAAGTGGGAAAGTAGGCCCTTCAAGAGAAGTCATAAAAAAAATGATAGACCTTTTTGATCTAAATACAAATTGGCTGTTTACCGGTGAAGGTGAGGTGTTCCGGTCAAACGAAAAAGCTCCCGTTAAGATCGAAACTCCTGAAATATTGCAGCTGAAGGCGCGGATCAGCGCCCTTGAAGATAAATGTAAAACGTATGCCGTTGACCTGGATAACGAAAAAAAAAGCAACGAAAACCTGGAAAAAGAAATTTCTGACCTTAGGAAAGAGCTTAATGACAAACTCCGGTCCTTAGTTACATTGCAAAGTGAAATGCTGAAAATGAAACCGACTTGATTTTTACTTAGAAGAGCGCCTTTTGATTTAATTGTAGTAACTGATTTTTAAGTTTGCAAATTTAAATAGATGAATATATAAAAAAATTACAAATTGGGGTTTTGAAGAAAAGGCCATTAACCTGGTCAAAAGCATTTATACTGATGGGATGGATTTATTTATATTATGAGGTTCAAGTATGGATTTAATTAAAAGTGTTACTTCAATAATTGATACTGTAAAAAAATTAAAAGAAATAAATGATAAAATAAAAGATGCTGATTTGAAAAATGTAATCGCTGATTTGAACTTAGAGCTATCAGAAATTAAAGTTAAATTATCTGAGATGATTAATGAAAATAACGAATTAAAAGAAAAAATACGTATTATAGAAGATACCAAAAATCAAAAAGAAGAATTAATTCTTAAAAATGATTCATATTATACAAAAAATGGAGACGGTCCTTTTTGTACCGGATGTTTTGATAAGTCTGGTAAAAAAATTAGATTGATAAAAAATCCAATTATAGCAGCTCAAGATTTTGGAAAATATAAATGTCCGGTTTGTGGTAATTTTTTTAGATAATATATATATTTGAATAATAATTATTACTAAAAAGAAAAAATAAATGGCATTACAAAAACCTTTAAAAAGAACAGTAAGATTACTAACAAATGGAACTTATGCAAATGGTGGGCATTGGCAATATTTATTGCATCCAAAATTTGCAAATGATCCACAACATTATATTCGGGCATATTTAATAATACAAGAAGACTTGCAAAAATTATTTGAATTTGTTGAACCATGTGACAAAAATCTCAATACAATTTCGCTCAAAATTCAAGAATTATTAATAAGGGTATGTATTGAAATAGAAGCAAATTTTACAGCCATACTAAAAGAAAATATATATTCAAATTCTGGAAATATGAATATACAAAATGACTATAGTCTAATTGAAATTTCACATAGACTATCATCTTATAAAGTAAAATTTCCAATTTGGAAAGGAAAAGTTAATATACGTAGACCATTTGAAAATTGGGCTTCAAAACCATCAAAAAATTGGCATGTTTTAAAATGGTATCAAGAATATAACAAATCAAAACATGATAGACATTTACATTTTGATAAAGCTACTTTTAATAATTTGCTTGATGCAGTATGCGGTCTAGTAATTATTTTATCTGCTCAATTTATGGATGAAAATTATTCTCCGAACCTAAAAAATATTGGAAGTAGTGGTAATTATTCATACGATTATGATCCTAAAATGGAAACGGCAATCGGAGACTATTTCAGAATACAATTCCCGGATGACTGGAAAGAAGAAGAAAAATATGGTTTTAATTGGGAAAATATTTGTTCTTTAGAAGAACCCATAGATAAAATTGATTATAATAAAATAAAAATTATGATTTATAAAACTAACTTAAAATAGTAATAATTTAACTTAAATAATTGGAAAAAAAATTTAAAAAGGAGATTTTTATGAGAAATAGTTTTAATTTATTAATTAAAGAAAATGATAGAATTTTTTTTGGTCTATATAGAATTATTGTAACATATGAAAAAGTTGATAACAACTTTATTGAATTATATATTTTGTTTCATGATAAAAAAGTAGAATGTAAATCAAAAATTTATCCTATAAAAAAAGATATAAAAATCGATGACTATTTAAACAAATTTGTTTTAGTTAATTCATTAAATATAATTAATCGAGAATTTCTATCAAAAAAAATAAAAAGAATGCATCCATATGATAGACAGTATATAGAAGATAATTACAAAGAAGAAATCGATTTAGATAATGAATACCTAAGATATTTTAAAAAAATATATTCTGGAGCTATTGATTGGATTTCAAGAACAACAAAATGCAATGATTTTAGAAATTATTTAAATAACTTAGAACCTTTATTCTATGAAGAAGATAAATATATTAAATAAAACGTTTTTTTATCAAATTACTTTTATAATTCTGAAAAATACAACTTTGATATTTTCATTTTATTTATTTGTAAATTATTAATAAAACAATTAGGAGTATTTTAACAAAATCAAATGAATGAAATAATAAAAAAATTAAAAAATTATATTCCAATATTTCTAATTTTAATATTTTTTATAAATGCTGATAATACTTCTGATATTGAAATGAAAAATAAAATCAAATTATTAGAAGACAAACTCAATAATTTTGAACTAATAAATGAAAACATTGCATTAAAAAATCAAATAAATATTGCTAATTCTACAATTACTTCTCAAAATATTTTTTTAACATCAGTTGCAGTATTAATTGCTTTCTTTACGATATTATCTGGAGTTATTATTTATACCAGTTCAATTAAACCGGCAAGAGAGGCTACAAAAGAATTAAATGATTTAATAGAAAATACATTTAAAAAATCTTTAATCAAAGAAATGGATTTAGAAATTGATAAACTACTGATTAATAATAATCAAATAAATTTGAATGCTATAATGTATATTTCTCAGAATCATTTAAAGTTTATAACAGAAGAACAAATAAACAAAATTTATAATATTATAATAACAAATAAAAATCCAAATCTTAATGCCAGTTTAGTTAATATATTATCAAAACATAAATATAAATGTACTGAAGATTTTTTTTGTGATAATATTTGGCCGTATAAAATTGAATCAATCGCTTTTTTTACAACTTTTGGAATTGAGAATTATTTAGAAAGAATAAAAAACTATTTTAAATTAAAAGATAAAGATAATCTTTTTCCAAATTTTTTAACATCGTTATTCGGGTTTTCAAATGATGATTTTCTTAAATTAATAAATTATAAACCATTAATTGATATTATAGCCTCAAAATATGAAAGTACATTAAAACATTATATAGAAAATCAACATAAAGAATGGATTGAAACATTAAAAGATAATTTTACAAATTCAGAATTATATAAGCAAATATATAAAAAATAAAAGCTATTAATTTAAATATTTTACTTTACAAACTTATAGTAAATTTATAAATTAAGGATTATAAAATTAAAGGTAATATATGATATTTAAATTAGGAGAATTATTTTGCGGCCCCGGCGGTATTGGTTATGCCGCATCATCTGCTGAAATTAATAATCCAGAATATAAAATTATTCATGCATGGGCAAATGATTTTGATAAAGATACATGCGCGACATATGAATACAATATAGCAAAAAATTCAAATACGGTTATTTGCAAAGATATAAGAAAATTAGATTATAATATACTTGAAAAAATATCAAAAATTGACGCTTTAGCTTTCGGTTTCCCGTGTAATGATTTTAGCATTATCGGCGAACAAAAAGGAATAAATGGAATTTATGGGCCATTATATTCATATGGTATTAAGGCATTAGAAAAATTCAAACCTAAATGGTTTCTTGCAGAAAATGTTGGCGGATTAAAAAATTCAAATGATGGCAAAATATTTTCTATTATTTTAAATGAAATGTTCAATGCCGGATATTCAATTTATCCTCATTTATATAAATTTGAAGAATATGGAATACCTCAGGCAAGACATAGGATTATAATTATCGGAATAAGAGAAGATATAAATATAATTTATAAAATACCAGCTACAGAACCATATAAAACTAAAATTCGTACCTGCAAAGATGCAATTGAAAATCCTCCTATTCCAGATAATGCCTCAAATCATGAATTCACTGTACAATCAAAATCTGTAATTGAACGTCTTAAATATATTAAACCTGGAGAAAATGCCTTTTCTGCAGATATACCGGAAAAATTACAATTAAATATAAAAGGTGCAAAAATAAGCCAAATTTATAGACGGCTGGATCCTGCAAAACCATCTTATACAGTAACTGGCAGCGGCGGCGGTGGTACCCATGTTTATCATTGGAATGAAAACAGGGCATTAACTAACAGAGAAAGAGCAAGATTGCAGACTTTTCCTGATAATTTTAACTTTATTGGTTCAAAAGAAAGCGTCAGAAAACAAATTGGTATGGCGGTACCAGTTGAAGGGGTAAAAATAATTTTTGAATCAATTTTAAAATGCTTTGCCGGTGAAAATTATGATTCAACTAAACCTTCTTTTAATATTTTATTAAAAGAAAACCATTTAAACTTATTAAAAAATATTGATAATGAACAATTTAAGATTATTAATAAAATTAAGGAATATATAATGTCATGATATATGATAATTTATATGAAAAAGTCTTAATACAACCTTATAAAGAAGGCGCAGATAAATTACAAATTATATCCGGATATGCAACATCCGCAATGGCATTTCATCATTTAGAAGAGCTTAAAACTTTAGGAACGAATTTTAATATTTCTTTATTAATTGGAATGTGTCCATCAGATGGAATTTCTTTAAGCAATCATAGAGGTTTTCAAAGTATCATGAAATCTGAATATTCAAAAAACTTTTCCTGCAGTTATATATTTGAGTTACCATCTGTACATAGTAAAATTTATACATGGTTTAAAAAAAATATTTTATTTAAATCTTTTATTGGTTCTGCAAATTATACTCAAAATGCATTTTATCAAAAACAGCGTGAAATCTTAGCAGAAATTAATGATAATAATGTTATTGATTATTTCAATATTTTAGAAAAAGATTCAATATACTGTCAGAATTTAGAAACTGAACAATTAATAAAAATTTATAATGATAAATATTATTATCCAAGACATAAACATGAAGAGGAAATAAAAGATAATAAAATTCTAAATATTCCCAATACAGATAATTTAGAAAATGTAACTATTTCATTGTTAAGCAGAAATGGAGAAGTCCAAAATAAAGGGGGACTTAATTGGGGTCAAAGAGAAGGACGGAATCCAAATCAGGCATATATTCAGCTTCCGCCAGAAGTTTATAGGAGCGATTTTTTCCCGCTCAGGACACAACATTTTACTGTTGTAACTGATGATTCAAAAACTTTTATATGTACAAGAGCTCAAAAAAGCGAAGAAGGCCAGGCAATAGAAACGCCGCATAATAATAGTCTTCTAGGCGAATACTTTAGAAATAGACTTGGATTAAAATATGGAGAATTTATTACAAGAGAACATTTAGTAAATTATGGACGAACAGATGTTACTTTTTATAAATTTGATGATGAAAATTATTTAATGGATTTTTCAGTTAACAATTAATGTTATGGATAATATTTCAAAAGAAGCTAGAAGAAAAAACATGCAAAATATACGTTCAAAAAATACTGCTCCTGAACTTAAAATAATGAGAGAATTAAAAAAAAGAAGAATTTATTTTTCAAAACATGTAAAAAAAATAATAGGAAAACCGGATATTGTTTTCCGAAAGAAAAAAGTAATTATATTTATTGATTCTGATTTTTGGCATTATAATCCAGAAAAATTTATAATGCCAAAAAGTAATGTTGAATACTGGGAAAATAAAATATATAGAAATAAGAAAAGAGATGCTTTTGTTAATGAAGAATTATTACAGATTGGTTGGAAAGTAATTCGTATATGGGAATCAGAAATAAAATCAGATTTTGATAATGTTATAAATAGAATTTTAAAAGCTATTGAATAATAAAAACTCATAAATTTTAAATTTATGTTTTTAAATTTGAAATAGTTTAAAGATTTAAATTTTAAAATGATTTTAAGAAAATGTAAATGTTAATAAAATATATTATTATATTTTTAAGGATAAAATAATTTGAATGTTTTATTAGATACAAATATAATAATTCATAGAGAATCTCAAAATATAATTAATGAGGAAATTGGAATTTTATTTAGATGGTTAGATAATTTACATTATAAAAAAATTATACATCCTGTTACAGTAGAAGAAATAAATAAATATAAAAATCCTCAAGTTGTTAAAACTTTTAATATAAAATTAAATAATTATAATATTTTAAAAACAATATCCTCATTTTCAGAAGAATTATCAAAATTATCTCAAAAATTTGATAAAACTGAAAATGATTTAAATGATTCAAAATTACTAAATGAACTTTATAATAATAGAGTTGATATCTTAATAACAGAAGATAAAAACATTTTTAAAAAAGCTAAAATTTTAAATTTATCATCAAAAGTTTTTAATATAGATTCTTTTTTAGAAAAAATTATTGCGGAAAATCCTACTTTTATTGATTATAAAATTTTATCAATAAAAAAAGAGTTTTTTGGTAATATCAATATTAACGATTCTTTTTTTGATTCATTTAGAATTGATTATCCAGAATTTAATAAATGGTTTAATAAAAAGGCAGATGATTATGCATATATTTGTTATAAAGATAATAAAATAATTGGTTTTCTTTATTTAAAAATTGAAAATGAAAATGAAAATTATTCAGACATTGAACCTGTTTTCTTAAAAAAAAGACGTTTAAAAATCGGTACTTTTAAAGTTATTTTAAATGGATTTAAAATTGGTGAAAGATTCATAAAAATTATTTTTGATAATGCATTAGCATATAAAGTGGAAGAAATATATGTAACAATTTTTAATAATAATATTGATCAAAACAGATTAATTAATTTATTATCAGAATTTGGATTTATTTATCATGGCAAAAAAAATAGTATCGCAGGATCAGAATTCGTTTATAAAAGAAATTTTAAAAAAAATTTTATAAAAAATAATCCAAAAATAACTTTTCCATTTATTCCAACAAATACCAACTTTTTTTTAGTGCCTATATATCCTGGCTATCATACAAACTTATTACCTGATTCAATACTTAAAACAGAATCTCCTGAAAATTATATTGAAAATGAACCTTTCAGAAATGCAGTTAGTAAAGTTTATATATCAAGATCACTAGAAAAAAATATTAAAAGTGGAGATGTTATTATTTTCTATAGGACTGGCGGTTTTTATGAAAGTGTAATAACAACAGTTGGAATAATTGAAAATATAATCTTTGATATTAAACATGAAGAAGAATTTATTTCTCTTTGCAGAAAAAGAAGTGTATTTTCTAATAAAGAATTATCAGATTGGTGGAATTTTAAGCCTTATTATCGACCATTTATTGTAAATTTTTTATATAATTATTCATTTCCAAAAAGAATTAATCTAAAAAGATTGATTGAATTAAATATTATCAAAGATATAAAATCTGTTCCAAGAGGTTTTCAAAAAATTTCTTTTGATGATTTTAAAACAATTATAAAGGAAACAAAAACTGATGAAAGTATTATTGTCTATTAAACCAGAATTCGCTTTTAAAATTTTTGAAGGTGATAAAAAATATGAATACCGAAGAACTATTTTTAAAAAGAAGGATATCGAAAAAATTATTGTATATGCTTCATCTCCTATTAAAAAAGTTATTGGAGAATTTTATATAGATGATTTGTTATTTGATGATATAAACACATTATGGCTAAAAACAGAAAAATTCTCTGGAATTACAAAAGAATATTTTTTTGATTATTTTATGAACAAAAATCACGGATATGCTATTAAAATTAAAAATACTAAATTATATAACAACCCATTAAATTTAATAAAAAATTTTGGTGTATTACCACCACAATCTTTTGTTTATTTATAATATAATAATGTTTAACTTATATTTAAATATTTTTTGAAATACCTTAAAAGCCCCTTTTTTTCTGATAACGCGAGTGATTTTTATTTTATAATTGTTGCATTTTTTAATATTTTTTATGAAATAATAAAATGCATTGATTTGTTCTTAACTGATTTATATAGCGACAATTAGAAAAATGTTATGATTAACTTTAAAAATTTTAATTATTGTTGCATTATTGCTGAATTTAGTTATTGTTTTTTAAATCATTTTTAATTTAACTTATTGATATAATATAAGTTGAAGACATTTTAAATAATTTGCATTTTTTTGCTTTTTTTATACTAATTGTTGCATTTTTTTGCATTTTTATTTACTATAAATCTGGGCTTAATTGATTGATATTTAATAAGATACAATTTATTTAAAGGATTTCAATCTCTATGACCCCCTACAATAGAAATTATAAAATCCTCGCAATCACTTAGTGAAGAAGTATTGAATGCTGAAGGACTTTCCAGAATGTCCATGGGTTTATTCTATGCTTCCTTATTATCTTGTCTAACCATAATAATAAAAACTATATTCATTTATTTTTCACTTATTATTAATCAAATAACAATTACTGTTTCAATAAATAACTTATCCTTATTTTTATTTAATATTATCTTATTAATTATATTCACATGGGGCGTACATCAAGTACGTGTTAAAGAAGCTGCAATTGTTTTTACATCAATTGCAATTTTAAAATCTAAAAAAAACTAAAATAATTTAAATTTTTTTCATTTTTTTCTTTATTTGTTAAATATAATTTATATGATATAATTATTAAATAAGATTTAATAATTTGGGGGAGATTATTTTATGCCAAACACTGTATTAATAACCGGAAGTTCAACAGGCATAGGCAAAGAGACAGCTCTTTATTTTTATAAAAAAGGATGGAATGTTGTTGCAACAATGCGTAATCCTGATAAACGTAAAACCGAACTTCACGAAACAAAAATGGACATAGTTCATCTTGATGTTCTTGAAATAAATTCCATAAAAAAGGCAATTCGATATACACTTGATAAATTCGGAAAGATCGACGTTTTTGTGAATAATGCCGGTTATGCTGTGAGAGGAGCATTTGAGCTTTCTACCAGAGAGCAGATTGAAAAACAGTACAACACAAATGTTCTGGGATTAATGGATGCGGTCAGGGAAATTATTCCGATCTTCAGAAAACAAAAACATGGTATAATAATAAATGTAGCATCTATCGGCGGCAGGATCACGGTTCCGTTTTACAGTATTTATAACAGTACAAAATGGGCGATTGAAGGCTTCTCCGAAGGTCTCCATTATGAATTGAAACCGTTTAATATCAAAGTAAAAATCATTGAACCCGGTTTAATAAAAACCGATTTTTACGACCGTTCAATGGTTAATATCCAAAATGAAGAAATAGATGTATATAATAAATATTTTGAAAAATCACTTAAAAAAACCATGGCAATGGAACCATCTGCATCGCATCCGTCTTTGATTGCTAAAATTATTTATAAAGCTGCAACAGACAATAGAGGAAAGCTCCGCTATTCAAAAGGAAAAAATTCATGGCTTGTACTGTTTTTAAGAAAAATTTTACCGGATACTCTATTTTTTAAAATTATCAAAGCATCGACTTGAAAATATATTCATTGATTAAATCTGGATGAATGAACTGCAGATATAATATTAAAAAAAACTTTAAAAAAGCGTTTTTTTTATATAATCTTTATACTCAGGATAATAATGCTTTAACAACTTTTCTTCACTTATCTGCCAGTATATGATATTTGCCGAAAAAAAAACTCCAGCAAAAAGAGATGCTACAGCGCCATAAAACACCGAATAGCCGAATATCCAGAGATAATATGAAAAATACATCGGATGCCGGATAAATTTAAAAGCTCCCGTTGTTAAAAGTTTACCTCTGTAATTTTCAAATGTTTTCAATTGAAATAAGGCAATTAAAAATATAATTATCCCAAAAATGCAAACAGCAAGTCCTGTATATTTAATAAAAGGCATTAACTTAATTTTATAAGGATCAAAATGGCACATATT
>JAFGQB010000033.1 GCA_016935915.1 Spirochaetota bacterium | reverse complement strand
TCCGTCCCCCAATACATAGATTTTATTATTTCCAGTATAATCATAAGTTGAACCGTAGCTTTCAAAGATCATAAACTTTGCCTTTCGGTTATTATTATAATTTTCGACCTTCATCATGCCTTGAGGAACAACAGGAGGCGAATAAGTTTTTATAAGGTCCCATGTCATATTGCTCTCATTTAAACTGTAAGAGTATATATTTGATGATGATTTGCATAAAGCAATAAATTTGTCATTTTCAAAGTATACATCTGAAATGCTGCTTCCTGATATAACTAAACTTTCATCTGACCAGTTTGTTCCGTTTGACAATTTTGAAAACACTTCATATTTTAAGGTAGAATAATTATATTTTTCATAAAGTACAATCGGATATCCGTTTGAACTGTTTGCAGTAACATTATGGGTATAATTAATGATCTTTTTTTCTTCCAGACTTGGTCCTGTATCCAGTACAAGGCATTTGTTCCATTCGGTACTGCCGGATATTGTGGTTCCCAAATCGGTTTTATCGGCACTGTACATATGTAAATCATTTATATTAAGATATGAAAAATAAACGTCTTTGTGATATTTGTCATGAGCCGTTGTTGTGCCGTCACCTGAAACACCGGATAAAGTCCATACTATTAAAATACGATCAGGATAACCGCCTGCTGCAGAAGCAAATTTTACACTGCCCACATACATTTCCTTCCAATTATCGATATCCCTGTCAATGCATTTAACAGGTGATGACGACCATGTAAGACCATTATCGGTTGATGTTCTGTAATAAAGAGGCCTTTCCAGTGGAGTATTCACATGAATGATATAAAATATGAATAATTGACCTCCAGATGATACTACAGGAAATGGATATCCTGCACGTTCAGTCCATGAATGATTATGCCATGTTCCTGAAATATCATCTGCATTGCTTGAGCGGTAATAATAGAGCTTTGTTGTATGATCACAAACAAATAGATGTATTTTATTGTCGGCTCCGACAACAAGCCTCGGATAATCATGATAAGCCCATGTCGTGTAATCATTAAAAGTATTGACCAGAACATTTGTGCCTGCTTTGTTTGTCAAATGATCAAAATAGCCTACATAGCTGTTCATGCCGGGACCGGGCCATGTAAAAAAAGTTTTATTGTTTTTGTAATAAGATGCCCCGGATCCTCTGTAACAATGTGATCCGTAATTTGAAGCTATACGTATGTAGGAACCGGAAGATGAACTGTTATTTTCCGTGTCCAATGGTATTGTGCAGTTAGAAAATATTATTAGAACAATTATAATAATCAAATAATATATAATTGTTAATTTGTTCATTTATTTTTCCTTAAAGATAATTATTGAAATAAATATCGTTGAATTAATTGTAGTTTCAAATTATAAAGATAGGATTAAACTTTACATATTTTTTATTATTTTTAGCTATTCTGCGTTAAAGAAATGAGTGAAACAACCGTCCCCTGACTCATCAAAACAGCAGAAGCTGTTCATCATCGGCTTTTTTATACTTCTTCTCTTTTACCTCAAACTTAATTAATTCCTTCTGTATCTTTTCAACAAAAGGGCTTATTTTGAAAAGTTTTGGGATGTTAGAAAGAGAGCTTTTTTTTGAATAGGTTAGGTAGAGGTTTTTCCTTGCTCTTGTCATTGCGACATATAAAAGTCTCTGCTCTTCGTTCATATCGACTTGAAGATTTTGATAAAGTGAGAAAGGAATAAACACTTCACTGCAGCCTGCTATAAAAACAGTATCAAACTCAAGCCCCTTTGAAGCATGCATTGTCATAAGTTTTACCCTTTCAGATTTTGATTTTAACTGGTCAGTGCTTTCACCCGATTCGGTAAATCTAACAAAGTCCGCTGCTTCTTTAAAGTTATTGCATGATTCTTCAAGCAGTTTCAAATTATAGCTGTTTTTTTCAAGCTGGTCCGGAAAATAGTTTTGAAAAATAAACAGGGATGCTTCATATATTTTATTGCCGCTTAAAAGATTTTGCACAGTGCCGAGGTTTTGGCTGCTGATATTATGAATTTCAATAGCTTTTTTATAAAAGCTGTTTTCTGGATTTAGACTGCATTTAATAATTTCGATTATTTCATTGAACGGTGAAGTTCTGTAATATGGTATTTCTCCTATGATTTCATAGGGGATAGAATGGTCATTGAAAGCATTGATGATTACATCCATCTGCCTGCCTGTTCTTAAAAGAACAGCAAAGTCCTTAAATGTCATGTTAGCTCTGTCCCCGTCTGTGATGCCGCTGTCAATACTGAAAAAACGCAAGCCCCCTATCATGTTCTCTATCTTTCGTGCAATGAACTCTGCTTCAGTCTTATCAGTGTCATACTCTTTGATATTAATCTTTAAACCCTCTTCGATACCTTTTATTAGATAGTGCTTTTCGGCATTGATTATCTGGCTGGAAGCTTTAAGTATATTGTCAGGACATCTGTAGCTTGTGTCGAGGCTGAAGGCAGATGCGTTTTTATAATCTTTCAAGAATTCATTTATGAATTTTGCACTTGCCCCCCTGAATCCATAGATCGCCTGATTGGGATCTCCGATCACAGTTAAGTTTGAATCTTCATGGGGACAGAGCTTTCTTAATATTTTGTACTGAATGAGATTTAAATCCTGAAACTCATCGACGTTTACCCATCTGTATTTTTCAATGCAGCTTTTAAGTATTTCCGGCTGTGAACAGAATATATTCAAAGGGATAAATAAAAGATCATCGAAATCCAATAAATTATATTCTTTTAGTGCTTCTTCATATTTAAGGAAAATACTTATCATTTCTTCATTTTCTGGCTCTTCAACAGCCTGCTTGATCTTTGATAACTGATCAACTGTCCTTTTTATTTTGCCTTTGCTGATGTTCAGAAAGTTTTTAAGTATAAATTCTTTTTCCTTAGTTTCTATTATATTGTAATTTTTATTCCTGCCTGCAAGTTCGATATTTTGTTCGATAACTGAAAGACCAAATGCATGAAATGTTGAAACATTGAGCTTTTTTGAGATATTTTCATCATTTAAATATTTTTTGATCCTCTCTTTTATCTCGAGTGCAGCCTGATTGGAAAATGTCAGGTTTAATATATTTTCAGGATCAATACCTGATTTTAAAAGTTCCATTATCTTGAAAGTGAGAGTTTTAGTCTTGCCAGTACCCGGCCCTGCAAGTATTATGGCAGGTCCCTTTATGTATTGAACTGCTTTTTTCTGCGATTCGTTCAATTCCTCGGCTTCTTTCTCTTTTTTTGGGCGCTCTGTCAACGCGATGTTATAATTCATCTGGTTTTTAAAAGCTGTAAAGTCCATATCTGAGGTTGGCAGATTGCCGTGGGCTTCGATTTTTTCATTGACAGAGGAAATAAACAGGTCTTTATGAATAATTTTTTTCAATTCATCCGGTTTGAAAACCTTAATTATTCCGTATTCTCCGTCATATCCCTCTTCTATGAAAACTTTCTTCTGATGCATTCTTTTGACTGCTTCAGAGAGTACAGGGTAGTCGGACTTTAAAAGTCCGTCATAATTTTCAGTAAGAAGTATGTTGAACTCTGACCCGAACTGTCTGATAAGTTTGTTGTAAGCTTCCTTTACTTTTTTGGAACTTTTATTTACTCCCAAGATTTCCGATATGATTTCAGTCAAGGGTATCAGTGAATAAAAATTGTTTTTGTTCTTTGAATCAAAACCTTGCGGTCTGTCTGAGAGCTGAGCAACCCTGTACATTACGCCTAGCGTCAGCGGTTTTTTGCATACAGGGCATAGATTATTGTTCTTTATAGAATCTATCGGATTTAATCTTACATTGCATTTTCTGTGTCCATCATAATGATATTTGCCTTCCTGAGGATAAAACTCTATTGTGCCTAAAAATTCATCTTTGTTTTTATTTTTTAAGGCATTTTTAATTGCAGAATACGAAAGTTCAGTATTGAAAATATTTGCTTCCCTTCCTAAGTTTTCAGGTGAATGCGCATCAGAGTTGGAAATAACGGCAAAATCATCGAGGAACGAACAGCTCCAGTTCATAGGAGGATCTGAGGATAACCCTGTTTCAATAGCAAATATATACTCTGTTAGATCTTCAAAACATTCACCTATCGAGTCAAATCCGGACTTTGATCCCAGAACACTGAACCATGGTGTCCATATATGTGCAGGAACAAGAAAGCATCTTTCATCTGTGTTCAATATTATTTCAAGAAGGTTTTTTGCATCAAGACCCAGTATAGGTCTTCCGTCCGAATGTATATTGCCGATCTTTGACAGCTGCATCTGGATTTTTCTGACTGTTCCAAAATCAGGTGCGAACAGAACATTGTGAGTTTTTCTCACCCTGTCATTTTTTTTATAGATCGAGCTTACTTCAGCCGTTAAAATGAAATGGGTTTCTTCATCAGGGTTATTTATTATGATGTCACTTTTATTTTTATATTCGTTTTTTAATTTATATAAACCTTCGCTTGAAGGGATAAGTTTTTCTTCAAGTTCATCAAGCCACCTTGGATGAGTGAAATCCCCAGTACCTATGAGTTTAATACCTTTTATCTTTGCCCAGAGGTCAAGATATTCGGGTACAAGGTATTTGCTTGTTGCGATCGAGTAATGGGAGTGAATATGAAAGTCTGCAATGAATTTTTTTTTGGTGTTCATCGTGTGATTATATATTTTTTTCCTTTTTTTATAAACCATTAATTTGATTTATTTTTTTCTAAATTGGCAGACGGTTCTTAAACTCATTGTATTTTTTTTTATTTTTTCTTGATAATTTTTTATAGATAATTTATAAAGGATATTATAATACTAAATAGCCCGATAGCTTAGGCTGAATATAACAATTTAAAAAAGGTAATAGATTTATGAATATAATACTCGGTATCGATGAATTTCTTAATGTATGGGCAAATGATGCTCATAAGTTATCCGTATTGTTATCCTTGATATATCTTCCTTTTTTATTCAGATTATTTTTTATAAACTTTAAGAATTCATTGCACAGTGAAGTTTTTTCTTTACAAAAGGTGAGTTTCTTTACTAAAATTAATGTTGAAATTGTATATCTTATTTCCGTTTTATCCCTGATTTCGGGTTTCAGCGGGATCGGGCAATTATATTTAAACCCTTACATAGATATTGTTATCAGGGCAGCAGGCATTGTTTTTTTATCTAACGGATTATTATTGTTTCATATATTGATTTATGTCGTAAAAGAGGATAAAAACACTCTGTTCCATAAAACTGTGAGGCATCCTGAATGTTCATTATTAATAGTTTTATCTTTGGGGATTTCTATGATTATGGTCAATTTGTTTTCTTTAGCCGCTGCTGTATTATTGTATCTATTGATTTTGACAAGAGTAAGAATCAAAGAGAAGATCATTATTAAAAATGATATGGATTATATTGATTATAAATCACAGGTACCTGCTTTATTTCCGTCTTTATATAAAAAGATTGCTTTAACAATAACAAAGCTATTGAAAAAATAATTACTTAATATTTATAATATACGGGGGAATAAATGGGGAGATTTTATAAATTTTTTATATTTTTAAACTTTTT
>JAFGQB010000205.1 GCA_016935915.1 Spirochaetota bacterium | reverse complement strand
TATAACGGAAAGCTTCGTTCAAAGGAATTGCTTTTTAAAGAAGATGGAAGTGTTGAACTTATAAGAAGAGCTGAAACCATTGACGATTACTTTGTAACTTTTGATCTTAAGGGACAGTCAGGGGACAGGATCAAGAGTGTCCCTTATCAAAAAAAAATATCGGAATAATTGAATTTTTTTATTTTTTGGTATATAATTACCTGAAACGAAATAATTATTTTCATAATAAGATTGATTTCGGGGCAGTCTAATGATGTCCCGGATATTTTTTACAGCATTTTAACTTTTTTTAGTGTTTAAAATCAGTCTTAAATAATAATGTATAAGGGGAAAAATTTTTATGAAAAAATCAATTTTAATTTTATCTGTGATCTTTATATTAATTCTATTTGTTATAACATGTTCAGTGCCTGAGGAAGAAACTGATTCATCAGGAGGGACGACTGTAACAGGCAGCAGCTCATCAACAAGTTCGGCATCAAGTTCGGCCAGTTCAACCAGTTCAGCAAGCGGTTCAGTGGATTTTACCTATACCAATTCGGGAACAGCTGTTACGCTTACAAAGTATATCGGTTCGGGTACTGTTGTAACAATACCGTCTAAAATCGACAACACACCTGTCACAACAATTGGAGCAAATACTTTTTCTGGTTGCACTACAGTTACAAGCATTGCAATACCTGACAGTGTAACCGCAATTGGTAATGGTGCATTCAATAATTGCAAAGCACTAAACAGCATTACCATTCCCGAGAGTGTGACTTCTATCGGAGATTTTGCATTTTATGGTTGTGAAGACATTACGACAGTTGATTTGCCTTCAAGCTTAACATCCCTGGGTAATGCTGTATTTGATCACTGTTACGAGCTTCAAAGCGCAGTAATACCTGAAGGCATAACTTCAATAGGATGGCAGATGTTCTGGCTGTGCCTGAAACTCACAAGTGTGTCGCTTCCGTCAACTATAACCACAATCGGCAATAGTGCATTTGACAATTGCCGAAGTCTGACAAGTCTTGTAATACCTCCGAATGTAACCGAAATATACAGTGATGCATTTTATATTTGTGAAAATTTAGATAACATAACATTGCCGGACGGAATAAATTATATAGGTAATTCTGCTTTCGAATGCTGCGGCACTCTTACAGGATTGACAATTCCTGCAAGTTTAACTGCCATAGGTTTTAGAGTATTTGCCGGAGCCGAAATTAAAAGCATAACAATACCTTCAAATATTACTTCTATTGCAGATGAAGCATTTGAAGATTGCTGGTTTCTTGAAAACGCAGCAATATCTTCAAGTGTTACTTCAATAGGCGAAAATGCTTTTGGAAGGTGTTATTCTCTCACAAGCATAGAGATACCTTCAAGCGTAACTGTTTTAAGTAATGGAATTTTCGGGGGATGTAACAAGCTTACCAGTGTAACATTACCCGCAAGTATTACTTCAATAGAAGCAAATGCATTTGCTGGATGTACTAAACTGGTAAGCATAACAATTCCTTCTTCTGTCACTGCAATCGGAGACTATGCTTTTCATTTTTGCAGTATTCTTAATAATATTATTATACCTTCAAATGTTACTTCCATCGGGGATAATGCATTTGGATATTGTACGGAATTGATGAATTTTACAGTTCAGGCGGAAACGCCGCCGATTCTCGGAGGAAGCAGTGTATTTTCTAATTCAAGCCCGTCTCTTGTTATAAGCGTCCCTTCAGGGTCATTGGGACTTTATCAGCTTACAATATACTGGATGGATTTGCCATTAGCAGGTTATTAATATAATTTATTTAACCTTAAGGGACATCTGAAGATAGTGTCCCTTAAGGATTTGTCCTTAAAGTTTTATTATTAAGCTGTCCTTTGCCAATAAAAATAGTTAATTACATATTGACAATAAATGAAATAAAGAGAGATTAGAGATAAGGGGCAGACTGCAGGAGTTTCTAAGTTACGCTTCTCAAAGTTTTTGCGCCAAAAAAAAGAGGTGAACGTTCGGAGAAATTTATATTTTTTCAGGAGAAATTATGTTTTATTTAATAATTGTCTTTACAGTCATTTATTCTGCAATAAATATCATAAGGCTTACCATAAATTATAAAAATAGAGAATTAATAATAAATAGTTATCCTGAAAAATATAAGGCTAAATGGGAATCGGTATATAGGAATCCGGTTTTATTTATTTTGAAATTTACAGTTATAAGAATAGCTGGAATGATAGTGGTCCTGTTTATTCTCCCGATGCAGTTAGAATACAGCTATGAAAATAATTTTTATAAAATAATAATCGGATTGCTTTTTTATATTTCATTTGTGACAATATTTGAGGAAGCAAGAGCATTGATAGGGCTCAAAATCATGCTAAGAAAGATAAAAGAAGATAAGATAAAGGAACCGGACTTTAAAGAAATTTATTATTCGTTATTAATAATGTTTCAATATATACTTCTAATAGGATTAATACCTTTGTTATTTATTTTAAATGATTTCAGTGCTGTTAACATCGGGATGTTAATTTCAGGCATCATTTATATACTCTATAATTTGAATAAATTGATTTATGCAAAAACAAATTTTAAAAGATTACTAAAAGCGGATTAGAGTGTTTTATTGCTGTCATGATCGTAATTGAAGATAATAATATTGAACAATCCATGAGTTTAGTAAAATAATGGCACGCATATCATGGAGTTTCTTTGCAAAAAAACTGCAACAATCGAATTCAGGCATTATTAAGTTAAACCATAGACCCTTTCTTTAACACATATTGCATTTATCAAAGTTTTATGTTAAATATTAATTTATGCTTTATCAGGAGGATTTATGAAAAAAGTGATTTTAGTATTCATCTTATGCATTTTCGGTATTTATTTAAACTTCAGTGTGGAATTAAGAGAAAAAAGGGTATTTAAAGCAATAACTGATAATAATATTAAACTTTTAAAAAGATTGATAGATGATGATAAATCATTGATAAATATAAGGAATAATATCAAACAGACACCTTTGTTGTATTCGATATATGTGGAACATGAAGAAATTGCATTATATTTGATCGAATCTGGTGCTGATATTAATTTGACTGATATCAAAGGTGTAGCCCCGATTGATCTGGCAGTGAAGTACAACCTGACAAGGGCAAAGGAATTATTAATAAAAAAAGGTGCGAAAATAAATCTTGAGAATATCGGAAATATAAAAAAAATAGCATCCTATGATGAGATAAGAATAGAAAGCGGAAAAAATCTTTCTGAAAATTTAATTAATGAAAAAGACAGTATAATGATAATTGAGGCTCCTGTATTTTACGGAAATACCATAGTTGAGTTTACAAATGAAATAAAAGATATTGATGAAGCTGATTTGAAAATATTAAAAGAATGGAGCGATGCTCACAGCATTAATATAAAAGAGCAGGGGATCATTAAACCGCTGTTGGATCCTGTAAATTGTAAAAAAATATTGACAAAAGAAGACGATAACGATTACAGGCTTATACTAAATGTAAATTTATTAGATAAAGCGGTCGGACAAAAAGAGATAGTTTATCTATATCTTGGTGGATATTTATCAGGATCGATCTATGTAATTACAGAAATAAAATAGATGAAGGTCTTATCATCAATGTTATAGTAAATAATTTTTAATTTAATTTTTTCATTCTTTAAAAAATTGACATTTTGCATGATTTTTTTTATGTTTAAAATAACAGCAATGATTTTGTTTAATATATTTAAATTGATTAAGAAAAAAATATTTTTTATTGTTTTTTTTATTTGTATTTCAATATCTATATATTCACAGACTTATGATATATCTGATAAAATAAAACCTGTTTTTGTTTACACTAACAATGGCGGGTATTTTTATTCTGATGATGGTGAGTTAACGATCTTTGAAGCAATTTTTAAAAAAACAAATAATAATAAAAAACCTGTGTTTATCGGTTATAATAAACTCTATCTTTTATTAAATAAATCAACAGTTTTTTTAAATTCTTTCCCTACAATTGATTTTAAGGATAATAGTATTGAATTAGAGAATTTATTAAATGAAGGAAAATTAATGGAATTAAATGAGAATGATAAAATAAATTTTAAATATAAAAAATATGATTTTGAATTGGCGTATAATAATTTAAATAATGATTTTTTTGAAAATAAAATATTTTTATATTATAAAATAAGCTACAGGACAAAATACAGAACATACAATAAAACTTATATATTATTAAAGGACAGTTCAAATCTGTCATGGTATAAAGTGTTCAACAATTATTTAATACTGGCATGTCAGTCTAAAGGCGGTTCAGGGCATTTGATTAGTCTGGAAATCTTTGATCTTGATAAAATGATAAAATTTGTCAGGTAAAATGAATTTTAAGAAGGCGATTAATGTTTGTTAGAGTTGTTATTTCTGTTTTATTATTATTTATTACATCAGACTTTTTAGACTCTCAGTGCATCAATAAAAGTAAAAAAAGTGTTGCCGAAAGGTTTACGCCTCCTAAGGGTTATGTGCGCAGAGTCTATCCGGAAAGTACGTTTCAAAGTTATTTGTCAAACCTGCCATTAAAGAAGTATGGTGTTCCGGTATTGCTTTATAATGGAAAGATAAAGGCAAAAGATGTTCATGTATCGGTTCTTGATATCCCTATACTCGATAAAGATTTGATCCAGTGTGCTGATGCAATCATAAAATTAAGAGCAGAATACCTCTATCAGAATAAAAGATATGATGAGATTTCTTTTGATATTACAAACGGTATGAATGTACCTTTCGGCAAATTTATGGTAGGATACAGAGTAATTGTTAAGGGCAATGATACTAATTGGAAAATGACAAATTTAAAAACAGGTTATATCAGAGAAATATTCGATGAATATCTGGAATTCATCTATATTTATTCTGGCACTTTGTCTCTTTCAAAGGAAATGAAATCAGTAAAAATCGATGATATTGAAGCGGGTGATGTTTTTATTCAAGGGGGTAGTCCGGGTCATGCTGTTATAATTATTGATCTTGCTGAAAATGAAAAAACCGGTGAAAAGGTTATGCTCTTAGCTCAAAGCTACATGCCTTCTCAGGAGATACATATTTTAAAAAGTTTTTCAAATATTTCTCCATGGTATAAGGTTGAGGATAAGGAGTTAATTACTCCTGAATGGAAGTTTAAAAAGGGGAGTATGAAAAGGTTTTGATGTTAAAAATAATTTCATTTATAAGGATAAACTACTTATGAAAAAAGTTTTTAGATATACTGCCGGCTATATTATCGGATTCACTTTTTTTATAATTATTATTCCATTTGCAATATATAAGTTATCGATATTATTTGATTCTTTAATTAAAATTAAGTTAATAAATTCCATGATTTTACGGATAATATTATCCTTTCCTTTTTTTTTAATCGGATTAATTTTTCAGATATGGTCTAATACGGCATTATTTTTTATAGGCAGAGGAGGTCCTGCTGATGCTTTCGGCATAGCGGTCAGCCCCCGCACCCAAAAACTCGTTGTTAACGGTCCTTACAGATATACCCGCAATCCCATGGTATTTGGTACTTTTCTTATTTATTTTGGATTATCCGTTCTTTTGGATTCATTGATTTGCTTTATTATGCTGATAGTTTTGCTTTTTGTTGCTGTTGTATATTTGAAATTAATCGAAGAAAAAAGACTTTTGAATGAATTCAAAATTGAATTTATAAAATATAAAAATAGAGTGCCGATGATAATGCCTTTTTTTCATTTCAAGAAAAAAAAATAAGCATATAAAATATCATTCATACTCAAAATTAACGTTCAATTCATAAGGAGAAAGCATTGTGATGTTTTTATCATTGAATAATACTTCTACAGTAGATCTGACAGGCAGATCTACAAAAATTTTTTTATTTGAACTGACAATTTCTTTTGTAAAAAGCTTATCACCAAATGGTATTTCTACAATAACGCAATAATCTCTGGAAGTTTTCCATAGTACAAATTTCCTTTTATGATTAACTATTTTTCCATTTGATCTAATGCCGTTTATAAAGGCATCTTTTCTCTCTTTATAGGCTTTAAAAGCCGTATTAAATGAAAAAAAAGCTGTAAAACCGAATATGCCTACTCCTGCTACTATTTTAAAAAATACCATTCCTGGATCATTTGGAGGGAAAAAAGCAGACAGAAGTATTAAAATACATACCGCAAGATTGATTATTGAATAAAAGTAATATCCTTTCAATCCTTTATTAATATGTAATAATTTTTTAAATAATCTGTGGTCTCTTGGCGGAAATTTAGGTATTCTCATTTAATACTCCTATTAATTAAAACACAGCTTTTTATATTTTAATAAATTTATAATAAAATCACAAAGATTTATTAATAAAATTGACTGAAACAGTCGACCTTTTAGCATGATTTTCGGATAAGTTTATAAAAATATTTAAGTGAAATTTTTTTCAAATAATAAATGTTAAAGTTTATTTTGCAGATAAAAATAAATTATTCCTGATACTATCATCGTAAAATTTATAATTGCATGCATCCATATTGAAACATTTATATTGCCTGTATCCTTTCGGGCTTTTGTAATAAACAAACTTAAGATAAATGCAAAGATAGTATTTAAAAATGAAAAAATATGAAAAAGGGCAAAAATGAATGATACAATGATTATATCATAGTTTTTTTTCTTTACATGCTTATTGACAAAATCAAATAAAAAACCCCTGAAGCAAACTTCTTCATAAAAAGGTATGAATACAACTATATAAGTCAAATAAACAGCAGTTTTAAAATAATTTTCATCCTTTAAATAATTAATAAAATTAATAGCACCTTCATTTGGAGCAGTGATCCAGCTTCTTATTTCATTGCTTATAATAAAGAAATTTTCAAGATAATTTAAGAATTTACTGATTATGATTAATAATATCATATTAATAAAAAATCCAACTCCGAAAGCAATGGCTGACGGCAGAAGAGACTTATTGAACGTTATGATCCAGTTTTCATAACCTATAAAACCAAATATCCCCTTATCTAATTTCCTGATAATAATAAAAAAAACAAAGAAAACAAAAAGCTGTATAAATACGAAAAACAGATTATCTGAAAGAAAATTATAAATACCACCGTTAAAATAATATTTTGAATTATAAAGCAAATATATGATTTTTTTAATAGAATTATGTACTATTGCAGGTATTAATAAAAAAGTAAGAAAATAAAATAGATTTTTATTTATATTTATTTTTTCATTTAAAAAATTCATGTTTGGCTTAAAAATCAAATTATATTATTGAATCTATTTCGGCAATAGCGGCTACAGTTACTGTCCGTTCATTTAATTGCATTGTATTCTGCTTATAATGAACGGTCATTCTAATAAGCTTTTCTTTTTTCATATATCTTAAATCAAGGACGGTTAATGGATCGCCTTCTCCTATGTTCAGCTGAGATCCGTACATGCCCCTGTAAATTTTTGTTGTTTTATATTTTCTTAAAAAAAAGTTTTTACTGTAAGATTCAAGACCTATGCCGAAAACAAGAGTGATCAAATTTTTCTGTATGTCAATATCAAAAATCTGTTCAATAGGTAAATATGGTCTTTTTTCAAGTTTGACGATCGTTTTTATGATATTGCCCTTTCTTTCAATCTCAAGTTCTATTAATCTGGGATATCTCTGCCATGCAAGAACAGACTGGGCTTCGGCAACTGTTTTTACTTCAACTCCGTCAATTTTAAGAAGCCTGTCTTCTATTTTTATTCCTGATTTATCCGCTGATCCGTTTGGCATAATATAGTAAAAATATACTTTGCCCTTATTTTCATATAATGCAGCTTGTATCCAGCATCTCTCAACTTCATTTCCTTTATAGAGCATCGGAATGGTTTTTTTTACATATTGAAAAGGTATTGCAAAATTTATCCCTTCATACTCCGGAATGCCTGCAAATACTATCCCGATGACCTGACCTCTGTCATCAATCAAAGGTCCTCCTGAGTTGCCGGGATTTATGGCGGCATCAATCATAAAACCTTTGCCAAGCTGGAAAAAATCAAGATCTTTATTGCTTATTATACCGGTTGTTACTGTATATTTGATCCCTAAAGGGTTGCCGATGGTAAATATTTTATTGCCTATCGTCATTTCGTTTGAGCTTCCGAGAGTCAAATGCGGAGTGTTGTCTCTTGGTATTTTCAACAGTGCAATGTCAAATACTTTATCATATCCAATGACTTTTGCAGGTATTTCCTTGTCAGGTTCATCTTTTAAAGTAACATATACATTTGAATAACCTTCATATTTAGGATCCACATGATCTGCTATGACATGATGATTGGTTATTATATATCCATTGTCGTCTATTATGAAACCTGTTCCAATAGGTCTGTCCGGATAATAACCTACTCCCTTTTTAATATTTAAACCCCTGTCAAGTATAACCGTTACTACAGAGTTCATGATTTCATCGAGATTTAAATTTGTATAATTTTCCAGACTCTCTTTATATTCATTTAACTGCGGGAATTCATTAATAAGTTCAGGATATAATTTGTTGTATTTTTCAAGATAAGTTAAAAAAGTTGCTCTGTTTTTTAAAAGAGCATGCTTTTCAAGATATTCAAATAATTCCTTATTTGTTAAAATTTTATAATCCGCCATTTCTTCAACAATACGGTTTCGGGTAAAAATATCGGAAGAAGCATCTGTTTGAGCGGATAGTTTTTCATAGACTTCTCTTAAGGTGTATGCCGCTTTTTCATTTAACGCAAATAAACTCAATGTGTATTTTAAGGAATCTTCATAGTTCTTTTTATCAAATTCTTCTTTTGACTTCTCATGCATTTTTAAAATTATTTCTTTTTGATAGTTCAATATTTTATTATAATCTGGATCATTGTTTCCCTTCATATTTATAAATTGATAGGTATAAATATATACATCAAAAAGATCTAACTTTCCTTTGTTGAAATTATCCTTGATGCTTTCTATGCTGCTGTTGTAATTCAGCATTTGTGTTGAAAGTAAATTTGGAACAAATAAAACTGTTAAGATTAAAAAAAGAAGTTTTTTCAAAATTTCTCCTTAAAAATAAAGTACTAGCTATCAATTTTGCAGATCATAAAGATATAATTTATCATTTATATAAAACAATCTGTAATGAAAATCTTTATTTTGAATAATGCTGTTTTCAAAATAATATTTTTCATTTTTATATAAATAATATCCAGAAATCAATTTTTTGTTAGAAACAATTATATTATCTGGTAAAATGATTTTTTTCAAGTCTTTTGCACTTATTATATTCCATTTAAATGAAATTTTGTCAGATATATAAACATCTTTTACATTTGTATTTGATTCCTTTAAGATTTTATTGGTTTTAAGGTTATATATTTTAATTAGAATATTTTTTTTATATTCATAGGCATAATCATATAATCCATCATAGTCAATGTCTATTTTTTTTATGTTTGTTCCGTTTGGATATTCCTCTATTTCTACCTCATATATATTATCAAAATCATTATCCCATTTTTTAATGATTTTATCCTGCTGGATTTTTTCTGTATAATAAAAATTATCCTGATGTTCATCAGATTTATATTTAATTGTATCTATTTTGTTGTTATGATATTTTTCTACGACTTCATATAAACCGTTTTCATCATTGTCCTTATAAATTTCATCTATAATATCATCTTTATAAATTATTTTTTCTTCAAATTTATTGTTGAAATTTTTATCAATAACAGAATATTCTTTTTTACCGTTGTAATATTTTGTTTTTTTATATATTGAGTCAAATTCCTCAACATATGATGTAATCGGCAATAATTGATTTTCATTCAATGCTGTTAGATTTTTTATGTCTGCAAAAAACTTTGATGTGCTCAAAGTATATCTTTTTCTCAACCGGTCATCTTTGTATGCTTCAATGTTCTTAATGGATTTATCAATTTCATTAAAGATATATATTTTATAATCGCTTTTATCATTGAAAAGTGTATAATTTTTAAGAATCCCGTTATCTGAAAAATCAGCTTCAATTTCACTTATGCCATCCTGATTTTGATCCTTAATATATTTAACAACAATTCCATTTTTATATTCAAAGTATTCTTCCCATTCCCCGTCAAGATCAACATCTTTTCTTCTTGCTCCGGTAAAATCATTAAATTTTTCATTCAGATATTTATCTGGTTTTATTATGTTTTTAATAACAGTGATTTTTAACAGATTAACTGTTTTATGATCATTTTGTGCAATTTTATCCCATTCATTGAGAAGCTCTCTTGTCTGATTGGTTGTTAAATAACCTGCTTTTAGTAAGAGTTCATATAATATTAGTTTTAAATATCCTGACTCTATTGAATTATTTTTTTTCAGTGTTGAATATTTACTATATAATTCATTTATTTTTTTTTGATTGTAATAATATTGAACCTCCAAATATAGAATTCTTGATGGAAAATAACTATTTGCTTCCAAGAGTTTTATTCCATTTATAAATTCATTAACATCTATATTTTTTTTTAATACTCTGTATTTTAAATTATAATATTCAAGATCAAGAGAGTTAAAGAATTTTTTTGCATTGGTAATAATTACTGGAACAAGATCCAGATGTCCCAAAACATCGGAATTAAATAACATTTTTATTAAATTTAAATAGTCTTCTTGAGTTTTATTTATAGAATCAATTACTTTTATATAAGAAATATAAGCATTTGTGAAATTTCTTGTACTTTCATATATATCAGCTGTTTGTCTGTATAATATAAAATGTTCCAGCAGAAAAGAATTATTAATTAATTTTATAATACTGTCTGCATTTTTTTTCTTTATCGATAAATGGGTTTTATCATCAGGGTACAAGAGGTTTTTTATATAATAATATTCCGGGAGTTTTTGATAAAACTGATATGACTTTTCAGCAAATTCATCGGCGGTTTTAAATGATTGGTTCAGATAGCTGTTGTATGACTGCTCAAGATAAAATTTTGCCAAGCCTATGTCTTCAGGAAAAATATGAACTGACAGATAAAATGTTAGTACAATAAATATTGTTAATTTAATTTTCATAAGTTAAAAAAAAATTTTAAACTACGGAGATTATAGAGTATTTTTTTAAATGTTATTAAATTGCTTTTCATTAAATATAATCTCTGCGTTATCTGTGCTCTGTGGCTATTTTTAAACTTATTGTCTTTTCATTTGTATAAAGATATACCCACAGATTATTTTGTAAAAATTATATTGTTATATTATCGGAAAATACTGTTTAATCCATAATACTGCATATTTTTTTTATACTGTCGATTAATTCAAATGACTCATTTTCGGTCCTGGCTTCTGCAAATATCCTTATGATCGGTTCTGTATTGCTTTTTCTGAACAAAACCCATTTATTATCAAAATCTATTCTGACTCCGTCGCTTGTATTTATTTTTTCATTCTTGAATTCAATTAATATGTTTTCCAAAATATTGGAATATTTGATCATTTTAGCCGATATTTTATCCTTGATGAGGACATATTTAGGAAATTCTTTAATTACTTCACTAACCTTTTTATTAACCTTTGAGAAAAACTCGAGAATCAAAGCCATGCCAACAAATGCATCCCTGCATTTATTTATATCAGGCAGTATAATTCCTCCGTTGCCTTCTCCTCCTATTTTAGCTCCAATTTCTTCCATTTTTTCAGTTACATTTATTTCTCCAGTTGCAACACGAAAAACTTCGCAATCATATTTTAAAGCAACATCTTCTATTATTCTTGAAGTGCTCATATTTGTAACAATAGGTGTTTTTTTATAATTAGTTAAATAATGTTTAATGCATAATGCCAGGGTTAACTCTTCAGATAAAATTATGCCGTTTTCGTCCGCAACAACCAGTCTGTCTGCATCGGGATCAAGTGCAAAACCCATATCTGCTTTATAATTTTTTACAGCCTCTGATAGCTGGGATAAATTTTCTGGTGTCGGTTCAGGATTATGAGCAAAAAGGCCTGTGGTTTCTTCATTTATACAGATAACATCACATCCAAGCTTTTTTAATAAATTAACTGCATGAGGTCCGCCTGCACCATTCACAGCGTCAACAACAACTCTGAAATTGGCCCTATTGATCTCGTGAACATTAACAAAATCATAAATTTTATTTATATGTTTTGTTAAAATACTTTTATTATTGCTGTTTTTACCTAAATTATCATATTTTGCATATCTAAAATCTTTTTGATGATAGAGGTTTATTAGTTTTTCAAATTCAGTTTGTGATAAAAATTTTCCCCTGCTGTTCACCAGTTTCAATGCATTCCATTCTTTAGGATTATGACTTGCTGTAATTATTATTCCACCTGCAAATTTATCCTGCAATACTCCAAACAGAACAACAGGGGTAGGGGCAATGCCTATATCGGTTATATTTCTTCCATGGGCATTAACAGTACCTTTGACAAGTGATGTTATCATATCTCCTGATAATCGTGAATCCCTTCCTATTAATATATCACCGCTCTCTGCTAAAAGAGTCATATAGGAAGATAGATAATCAACTATTACAGTCGGAGTTAAAGAATCACCTATAATACCTCTGATTCCGGAAATAGATGCTTTTAGTGACATTTATTTAATCCCTTCTGCGATTCTTTTGGGCTTTATTTTTAATAATTTAAATATTTCTTCTGAATCAAGAGTTTCCTTTTCAAATAGCAAATCTGCAAGTTTTATTAATTTAGTTTTATTTTCTGTTATGATCTTGATTGCCCTTTTATATTGTGTGTCTATTATGTTTTTTATTTCCAAGTCAATTAATTCAGCAGTTTTTTCTGAATAATCTTTATGTGTCGCGATTTCTTTACCGATAAATATCGGTTCATCCTTCTGCCCGTAAGTGATAAATCCTAATTTTTCCGACATTCCCCATTGTGTTACCATTTTTCTTGCAAGTTCGGTTGATTTACTTATATCATTTGCCGCACCTGTATCTATCTCTTTGAAAATAATTTCTTCTGCTGCTCGTCCTCCCATCATTATACATATCCTGTCAAGAATTTTATCTTTTGTATGGAGCATTATATCATTTTCAGGCAGCATTGAAGTCAGACCCAAAGCCATGCCTCTGGGTATTATTGTGACCTTGTGAAGAGGATCGGCATTTTCCACAAAGAGGTTGATAATTGTATGTCCTGCTTCATGATATGCAGTAATTATTTTAACATTTTCCGGAATGATTTTTGACTTTCTTGCAACCCCCATGAGAACCTTATCCCTTGCTTCTTCAAAATCAGCCATAGTTACTTCAGATTTATTTAATCTTGCAGCTAAAAGAGCCGCTTCATTTATCATGTTTGCTATATCAGCACCTGTAAAGCCCGGGGTTGCTCTTGCGATCTTTGTAAAATCAAGGTTGCTCGCAATATTAACCTTTTTAATATGTATTTTAAGTATTTCCTCCCTTCCCTTAACATCAGGAAAGTCAACAACCACCTGTCTGTCAAATCTGCCGGGTCTTAATAATGCAGGATCCAGAACATCAGGTCTGTTTGTCGCCGAAATCAGGATGACGCCCAAAGTAGGATCAAAACCATCCATTTCAACAAGGAGTTGATTTAGAGTCTGTTCTCTTTCATCATGCCCTCCTCCGTATCCAGCACCTCTTGTTCTGCCAACTGCATCAAGCTCATCGATAAAGAGTATGCAGGGGGCATTTTTTCTGCCTGTATCGAAAAGGTCTCTTACTCTTGATGCTCCTACACCAACAAACATTTCAACAAAATCAGAGCCGCTCATGAAATAAAATGAAACATCAGCTTCTCCTGCAACTGCTCTTGCCAGAAGTGTTTTACCTGTACCTGGAGGTCCGACCAGCAGAACACCCTTAGGTATCTTGGCTCCTATGCGGGTGAACTTTTTAGGATCTTTAAGGAATTCTATAACTTCTTTAAGCTCTTCTTTGGCTTCATCAATACCTGCCACATCATTGAAAGTCACTTTAACTTTTGATTCGAATTTTCTTGCTTTTGATTTGCCGAATAGAAACGCTTTGTTCCCCGCTCCCTGGAACTGCCTGAACATGAACCATATAATAAAAATCAATACGGCTATTGGAAGAACATTAAAAATAAAAAGAGAAATAAAAGGGCTTTGTTCCTGGGCACCTCTGAAAATAACTCCTTTTTCTTTTAACAGATTATAAAGATCTCCTGCATCGAATAAATGTGGAAATGTTGTTTCAAAATCTTTTGTTTCACGTCCTTCCTTATAACTGCCTTTTATTTTACCGTTTTCAAATATCAAAAGAGGTTTGTCTTTTGTGTAATATAATTTGTCTTCTTTAACGAGCATTAAAAAATGGTCATAATTAATCGAAGTTGAATAAACCTGCAGTTGATTAATGAAATATAATAAGGAAATTACTGCTCCTGTAGCCAGGAGTATTAATAAAAACCTGTTTGAACCGCCTGCAGGCGGCAGTTTCGGATCATTTTTTTTATTGTTTTGATTGTCGCTCATTTTTTCTCCTATTTTATTTAGCTATAAACACATATAAAATCTTTGTAAATTAACTCTTTTTTATCAACTAATCAAGAGTTTTTAAAAATTTACGGGATTTTTAAAAAGTTTCTTTACATATTTAAAATAGTATTACATTTTTTATAAAAATCAAGTTTTACTTATTAATCTTGACTTTTTTTTATATAATTTTATTATTTAAATAATATATAAAATAACATAAAACAACACAAAAGGCAAATAAAATGAATGATAATAACAAGATACGCTGGTTTTTAAAACAAATTAATATTTTAATAAATGAATCAATAATCAATAATCAGTCTGCAAAAAAGCTTGAGGATTATTATAAACGAAGATTAATTGAAATAAAGAAAAAGTCAGGTGATTATTTTATTAAAGTTTTGAAATTTTCTCTTCTTATGCTGGCTGCTTTGTCCATTGTCGGTGGAATTGCTCTGGTTTTAATCAATTTTAACTGGCAGTTGTTATCAAAATATTTAAAGACCATATTATCGTTTTTAATACTGGTCATACCCCAGACTATCTGTGCTTATATTTTGGTGAAAAAAAGGGATAATATTATTTTAAAGGAAGTCTTTTCTCTTGTTCTTTCGATAATGTTCGGACTGTCGATAGCATTCATCGCCCAGATCTATCAAATATCATCAAGTGAGGAGATATTCATATTTACATGGGCTGTTTCAACTTTGATCATTCTTTATATATTCAATTCTGTAACGTCTTTGGCTTTTTACTTATTATTGATAATTTCATTGACAACTTTAATGCAGATTAAGGGAACAATAGGGCTAGTCTTTTATCCGATGTTTATCATGCTCTTTCCATTTTATATAATAGAGTACAGAAAAAAAGTTACTGCAAGAATTAAAACCATTGATTATTTTATGATCATAAGCCTTGTGATAACATTGGGAATTTCTCTTGAAAAAAACATACCCGGTTTATGGATTGTTGCCTATTCAAGTTTATTTGTGATTTTCTATCTTTTTGGAATTATTTTTGAAGTAAATGAAGGAAATTATTTTTCATCATTTAAAAAACTTGTTTTGTCCCCTTATAAGATCGCAGGTGTCATAGGCACTTCAGTAATAAGTTACATGCTTATTTTTAACTATTTCTGGGAGGATATTGGCTGGGTTTTTTTCAGGGATCAGTCAAGATTCAATCAGATAGCTTCTGTTTTTGATTATTCAATAGCGGTTTTGCTTCCACTGATAATTTTAATATTGATATTTTTTGCACTTAAAAGAAAAAAGAGTTTCAATTATCCTTTGGTTTCATTTGCTTTTCTTGCAATAGCATTATATGTTATAAATTGTTTTTTAATAAAAAAATTTAAAGATTTACCTGATTATAATAACGCTTTAATTGTTTTTTTTATTATGATTTTAACCGCTTTTTCATTTTATACAGGATATAAAAACAGATCAAAATTAATTATATTTTTGAACATGGCATTTTTTTATATAGTTTTATACAGCTATTTTGTCCAATGGATTTATTATGAAGATTTCAATATTTTAATGAATATGATTTTTCATGGATATTTCGGAGTGTTATTATACTTGACAGGAGTTTTGATATTTAATGATATGGAAAAGAATAAAAACAAGCTCTCATATTTTTTTAAATTTATAGGTATTGCCGGTATTGCCTTGCTTTCGTATTTTATGACATTTGACTTTTTCTGGTATATGCCAGAAAATATAAAACTTTTTTTTGAAGGAATTAATTCGATATTTACCTTTTCGATTAACATTTTCATTTTTTTATTAAATATATTGTTATTATTTTTGATTATTATTAATAAAAAAATATTTAATCATCTTATAGCCGTATTCGGATTGTTTTTTCATCTAACAGTACTTTCGGGTTTGGTTTTCAGGAATTTTGATCATATCAAAGAAACCAGTTCATTAATAATGATAGCATATATTTTTATTTTATGCGTTTATTCATTTTATTATGGTTATAAGAACAAATCAAGCTTGACGATTTTATTATCTTCAATCTTTTTGTTCGTATTGATCATAACGCGATTCTTTTATTCCGAGATCAGTGTAATTATCAATGGACTGATCCTCATTGCGATCGGTTTGCTTCTGGTTTTTATAAATTTTTATTTTATTAAAAAAATAAAAAAAGGATGAAATGAATGAAAAATAAATTATTGATTATTATTTTTACATTTTTATGTATTGCTCAAATTGCAATTTTGGGCAATCTCACCTACAAAGGCAATCAAAAGGGTCAAACTGTCTTTTTAAAATGCTCTCTTTATGATCCCTATCATCCTTTTAAGGGAAGATATCTGCAATTGGACATTGATTATTCTACATTATATTTTAAGGATTTTCCCTATTTGAAAGATATGAAGGAAACATTGACT
>JAFGQB010000032.1 GCA_016935915.1 Spirochaetota bacterium | reverse complement strand
GAAAGACTCACGCGAAATCAGGACATAGAATTCAATAAAAGATTGATGAAAAAAGGAGGAAAAACCTATTTAATACCTGAAATTGAATGCTGTTATTATATAAGAGAGACTTACAGAGAAATCACATTAAATAATTTCCAGAACGGTTTATGGGTTATATTGACTGCAGTTTTTACAAAAAACATTAGATCATTAAGCTTGCGTCATTATATACCGCTGATTTTTATAATGTCTCTGATATTACCAGTTATTTTCTCATTTTTTTATTTTAATCTAATTTATTTATCCATAATCTCATTTATCTTTTATAATTTTGCAATTATTACAGAATCAATAAAGCTTTGCAATAAGCAAACAAGTTTTTTTAATTTAATAAAAGCTTTTTATACACTGCACTTTTCTTATGGTACAGGGTCATTAGTTTCTTTTTTTTATCTTTTAAAAAAATCAATATTTAACAAAAAATTATGAAAAATATATTTTACTTTTATAAGGGAAGAGTTGCCCTTTATGCAATTTTAAAAGCATTCGGTTTAAAAAAAAATGAAATAGTTATCATACCTGCATACACCTGCATTGTCGCTGTTTATCCGATAAAACATCTCGGCTTAGTGCCAAATTATGCGGATATAGATATTGAAACATATAATTCCCCATTAAAAGAATATATTAAAACATATAATGAGATTTGTGCATCAGGAAAAAAAGATAAAATCAAGGCAATTATCATTCAGCACACATACGGAAATATGAATAATGAAACCAAAGATATATGCAATTGGGCAAAAAAAAACAATCTTTTTGTTATAGAGGACTGTGCTCATATAAATATAAATGATTATGGTTTTGATAAACCCGGTTCATTTGCAGATGCATCATTTTATTCATCTCAATGGAACAAACCTTTCACCACAGGTCTTGGCGGTATAGCTGTAATGAATAATGTAAAATTTGTTAATAAATTAAAAGAAATTCATAAAATTGCTTTAAATCCAGGGATCATTGAATCAATATTACTGATGTTTGAATATCTTTTTTATAAAATATTTTTCAGCCCTCATTTTTTCTGGTTTTTTAAAAAAATATTAAATTATTTAAGTGATAGAGGATTACTAGTCGGTTCAAGCACAGAGCAGGAGTTGAAAGGCAAATATATTAAGGATTATTTAAAGAAAATGGGCATCATTCAAAAATTATTATTTTTCTTAGAAAAGAAAAAGTCAAAATTAACATATCCTAAAAGAATAAAATTAATGAAATGTTATGACAGACTGCTAACTGAAAATAATATCAGGGCTTTTAAATATACTAAAGGATCGATATTATTAAGATATCCGATTTTTGTAAAAAATAAAAATGAAATTCTACAAAAAGCTGAAAAAAATAAAATTGAAATCGGAGATTGGTTTAATTGCCCGCTTCATCCGCATGGCAGCAATGTCGACGGTTTAAATTTTAATATCAACAAATATCCTAACTCGAATGAAGCATCATTAAAAGTAATAAATTTACCGCTGCATAACAAAATAAATATCAAAAGAGCTGAAAAAATTGTAAAATTTATAAGATTAAATAAATTATAAATAAATATTAAAAAAAATGACAAAATATTAAATTATTTTTTTTAATTTGTATTATTTTATAAAACCGAATATAATTAAAACATAGGGGCTTAACTTTTTATGTCAGCTGATTTTATTGATAAAAAGATAAGATTGTACAGCTATGATATTTATGAAGTTAAACTAAATTATTATATAATATTAAAAAGGTTTATTGATTTATTACTGTCAGTCTTTGGAATTATATTATTTTCTCCTCTTTTTATAATAATTTATATTTTAATAAAAATAACCACTTCCGGCAATGTTTTTTTTAAGCAGATTAGAATAGGTAAAAATTATAAAAAATTTTACATTTATAAATTTAAAACAATGATCAGTTCATCAGAAAACAATAATTTATTCATTACATCTACTGATGATGAAAGAATTACAAAATTAGGAGCTATACTAAGAAAATTTAAACTTGATGAACTTCCTCAATTATTCAATGTTCTAAAGGGCGATATGTCCATAGTAGGGCCTAGACCTGAAGTTCCTAAATATGTAATCGATAACATTAATTTCAATAAAATATTGACAGTAAAACCTGGCATTACAGATTTTGCTTCAATTAAATATATCAATGAAGAGGATATCTTATATAAAGCAAAAAAAAATGGGAATACAATAAACTCATATTATATTGAAAATATACTTCCTGATAAAATAGAACTGGCGCATCAATATATTAATAATATGTCTATAATAACTGATTTATTTATTATAATAAAAACATTTTTAATTGTTTTTAATATACAAAAAAATAAAAGAAGTGATGTATGAAAAAAAAATATTTTCTTGTCTTATTTTTTATGCTGATTACTTGTTTTTTCATTTATTCAGACAACAATATAATTGATCCGAATGAAATTTATATAGCTCTTGATCAGGTTGAATACTTCATCAAAAATATAGCAGAATTAAAAAATGATAATGATATTCAGATAAAGATATTAGAATTAAGGTCCCTTGCAAAAGAATATCAAAAATATAATAAAAAGATCTATACATCGGATGAACTGTTTTTTTTAAAAATTGATATCCTTGACCAATTAATAGAAACAAAAAGATATTTAAATGTTGATGACGGACTCAATATTACATTAAAATATTTAAAAAACAGATTTGTTGTATTTGAAGAAAAAATAAAAGAGGAAGAATTAAAACTCATTGCTGAAAGCAGGGATAAAGTCAAAGAACTTCTTCAAAAACTGGATCTTACAGTTACAGATGAAATGTTGACAGAAATAACACGCGAAATAGTAAGAGAAAACAGGAAAAACAATCTAAATTTAAATCTTACAGCTTTAGCTGCAGATCAGGAAACTTTAAAAGTTATTTATCCGATATTCTTAAGTTATTTAATGAAAAAAATTGCTGTTATTGAAGAAAAAATCAGTTTCAAAAAAATCATTGAAGGCGATGAAAAAATTGTTAAAACTACAGAAATAAAAAAAGAAGATATTGAAAATGTCGATCAGCTTTATGAAAAAATAGAAGAGCTAAGCGAAACAGTTGAACTTTTATCCAGAAAATCAGTCTCAGATGAAGAGCTTTTAAATTCATTACTAGACGAATTGAAAAACCTTAATATTGAAATAAAAGACGACATTAAAAAAAGATTGGATAAAATTAATGATGACAGAAAAAAAGAGATAGAGATATTTAAAAAAAGAATATCATCTGATCAATGGGGAAAAGGTTTTGGATTTTCTTTAAGCGTTGGACAGGCAGGTATTTACACAACATGTGCTGTAGGTATTTTATCTCCCAAAATAGCAAACCTTTTTACAATAGCTTTAGCAGGCAATATAGGTTCATCTCTTCCCGGGACAGTAACTTCTGAAAGAACAAGAACTTCAATTGCAACAGGATCTTTATCAATAGCATTTTTTTCTCCAATGTTTTCAAATTTTATAAGGATCTACCTTGGAGCTGAAATGCATATCGGAATTACTTTCGGTTTTTATGACTTTGATATTTTCCTGCCCAGTGTAACTTTAGGAGGTTACGGCTTCGGCGGTATAGAATTTTACCTGATAAGCCAGATTGCATTTTTCATAGAAGCAGGCGGCGGAGTAATGCATATTTTCAGCGATGTCGATCAAAATGATACAACACTCGATACATATGACATGAGACTTTCAAACAATAATGGTACCGGAATAAAACTTAACTTCGGAGTAAAATTTTATATGAATTTCACCAAAAAAAGTAAACCTGAAAAAATTCATAAAGAAAATATAAATCCTGAAACAAAATAAATAGGTCGAATGTCGAATAAGGGATTAACCCAAAAAATTTCATGAGATGCCACCTCATTCATTGAAATTACAAGTCATTGCTTCAGGCTTTCAGCCTTAGCAATGACAGAAAAACTGAATGTCTAAAAGACTATCTGTTTATTATATTTTTATTCGAAATTTGACCTAAATAATTTAATTGAATCATTACCTTCTGATTTTATAATAGTATTGGAATCTTATTACGGCTTGACAATGCCTATATTTTTCAAATCATTTTTATTTAAAACAATAATCTCATTTTTAACATTGTTCACATATATATAATCTTTATAAAATGTTATAAATGTGGCAAAATCAATCTTTTCATCGGATATTGCTACTCTTTCAAGGCTTTTATTAAATTTTCCAAGATAATAATCATCACCGTTTTTAACTATTGCAAAAATATGATTTTCATATTCTTCGATAAAGCTTCTAAAAAAAATATTGTCTATACCGGCTTTTTTAACATCCAATTTTTCAAGATCAAGTAATGTTAAATTGTGATCAGATTCATGAGTTGTTTTATATGTAATTACAACTACTCCTTCTTTATATACTAGATATTTATATCCGCAGATCTTTTCAACTGGAGATTTCAAACTCACTTTCATACCTGCTGCATCGATTATATACATCTCATTATTATAATGTCCTCCGACCATATATTCTTTGGTTTTTAAATAATAAAATTTATCTGCATAAACCTTATCATCTCTCTGCTGTCTTTTAAGCTCATCTTCTCTTTCCTTCAACTCTTTTTCTTTTTGCGCTAATGCTTCTTCCCTTGATTTAGGCTGAGTAATGTCTCTTTTAATCTGTTCTTTTTCTTTCTGTACTGTCTGTGTCTTAGTTAAAGCTGTCTGCTCTTTCTGCTTTACCTGTTCTTCTTTTTTTGATACTTTTGTCTCCTCTTTTTTAACTGCTTCTTCTTTTTTTATTACTTCAGCTTTTTTTTCTTCAAGCTTCTTTTCTTCTTTTTTAATTTCTTCCTCTTTATTTTTTCTTGATTTATCATCTTTTATATTTTTTACTTCCTCTTTTTCTTTTTTGATCTCATCCTCTTTTTTAGCAATTTCTTCTTTTTCTTTTTCGATCGTATCTTTCTGCTTTTCAATTTCTTTTCTCTCAGTCTGAACATCTTTTTTTTCTTTTTCTATTGACTTTTTTTCCTCAACAAGTTCTTTTTCCTTTAATTTTACCATCTCTTTTCTTTCATCTATTTTTTTATCATCACTTTTCCTCATCTCATCAATAATTTTTGAATTGCTGATTTCAAAGGTTTCCAGTGATTTTAATTTATCTTTTTGAGAACTTTTAGTTAATGGAATAAGAATTTTTGTACTGCCGGGCCATTCATAATACTTGGTAGAAATACCTGCATTGCTTTTATTAATATAGTTTATAACAATTTCTTTATACTTATCATTAAAATATTCTAGATTACCTCTGTAATATGCATTATAATAAGTTAAAAATAATGCTAAAGCATCTGATTGTCTTTTTGTATAACCATATTGTTTTGAAAGATAACCGCTTATTATAAATCTTATATTTCTTATATGACCGACTTGCGCATCACTATCTATTGAGAAAATATCTGCATCATATTTTTCTTTTGTTTTTTCATCAATCGCATGTATTATTGAATATTTCATATGATACCTGAACAATTCATTTTCTTTTTCAAAAAGTCCCAATTGATAGCCAATATTTCTGATACTGCGTTCAGAATCATATTTGTCAATATGCCCCTTATAATTTTCAAATTGTATTTTATTTACATTTTTAATTTCGTCAATATCAACTTCAAGGGCTGATAAATAAAAAATTATAGTTGCAAAAAGTAATATAAAGAATTTTGATTTCACATTTTGCTCCTTAATTATTTAAAAATTTATTTATGTAATTTTAATAAATTTTTCTGTTGTTTAAAAGTATAATTTATAATTGTCTGTAAATTTTTAATTGTATAAAATTTCTCCACTTCATGTATGAATTTCAGGGGTAAATTCGTTTCCCAATCATTATGATATTCTATCGATACATAAACCATATTATCATCAATTTTTTTTACCATCCAACGCCCATAAATAAAACTGACAATTTTATTATTTTTTTTGTTTTTAATGTAAGATTCTTTTTTAAAATCATAAATCGGATGCCATTCAAAAATGAAAGTATTATTTTCATCATCCTTAACCAGACTACATTCTGCAAGATAAGATCTGTTTTTGTACGGAAAAAAATTAAGTTCGGCAAGCAATAAAAAACTATTATTAGAGAAGAATTCAACAATTTCAAATATTTCAATATTAGTAAAAATCTTTTTATACTGATTACAATCAGCAATATTATTAAAAATCAATTCCATATCAATACCATTTACAATGGTTTCAGCTTTATAAAAATTAATTTTCAAATTTTTATCATCCTGAATGTATAAAGAAATATTATTTTTTGATTTTTCAAGATTCCATTTTACCGAATCAAAAACAGTTGGAAATATTCTTGTTTCTGCTAATAGAAATATTAATATAATTTTAAAAATTACCGTGTTTCTTCTCATTTTTTTATTAATCATTGTTAATATTATAAATTATTTTAAATGAAATTTATATAATTTAAAAAAAATAAATTTTCTTATGGTTTATTTTTTCTTGTAATGATATCAATTTCATAAACTTATCAATACTTTTAAAATTTCCGTAATATTTTGTATTCCAATTTAAAGCTGACTTTTTATACTTTTCATTATGATCGATTAAAACTGAATTTATTCCACATTGATTTGCGCTTTTTACATCCAATTCTGTATCACCGAAAAGATATATATTTTGTAATTTAAACTTTTTATTATATTTTTTTTCACTTTCTCTTATTGAATCATAAATGAAATCAACTCTATCAATTGCTTTATCTCCATAGCCACCCACAGGGAAAAATCCTAAAAGATTGAATTTTTTCAACTTTATTTCTGCTCCTTTTTTAATATTACCTGTAGCAATAGAAACATTTGAATATTTGCTTAAATAACTGACCGTTTCATATACATTGGGATATAATGACCATTCTCTTGTATCCGAATATTCCTGTAAAATTAATAAATATTCTTTTTTAAATTTTTCCCAATAAATATTTATGTATTTATTATTTAATTTAAATTTTTGGTATAGCTGTTTAAAAATTACATTATCAATACCGCCTAAAAAAGAAACATCAAAATCTATCTTTTTATTAAATAATTTTTCAAATGATTCTATAAAAGCCTTTTTTCCGTATCCATTTGAATCAAGAATTGTTCCGTCAATATCAAATAAAAAAAGAAAATCCGTCATTAAACAAGTATAGCATAAAATTTTTTTATTATTAATAATTATAATTAATTTATCAAAGCAGCTACAGCAGAACCTATCAATGTAGCATTGTTGATATTGATAATATCAAAAAAAATTTTTTTATTATGCTCAAGATAATTTTTTAAATAAAAATTGGTTTTGAATTTTAAATTATTCAATTTATTAAAAGTTGTACCTTCACATACAAAACAAATAGGTTTGATCGGATTTTTTCCTTTGTTCAGATATATTGAAACAGCTGATAAGATAAATGCTGATATTTTTGCCGCTCTTTCAATAAAATTATCAATTAATAAAAACAAAGTAACTCTGTTGTCATCATCTTTTTTATCAAGCGAAGCAGATAAAATATTTTCACTTGAAAAAGGATTATCTAAAAAATCAGACAATTCCTTTGTTGAAATATTATCAATTTTTAATAATTTATAGCCGCTGTTTTTATCAAAAAGGTTTTGGTGTACAGCATACTTCAATGCTGAATTAATTAATGATCCAAGGTATTGTCCTGATATCATTTTTTCTAAAGTATAACTGTTAGGATTATCAGTATTATTATCTAATTCAATATCGATCATACCTCTTTTTATTTTATTAAAATTACCAGATTCAATATTTATAACCTGTTGTGTATAATTAATTCTATTTTTAACATTATAATAATCACCAATATAACCGCAATTGGTGCCGGTTCCAAGAATAAAACCAATATAAGAATCATATTTTTTTTCTTTATATATAAGTCCTGACAGTAAAGCTGCAACAGTATCATTTAAAACAATAATTTTTTTCTTATGCTTGAAATATGAATTTAAAGTATTACCCAAATAATTGCCTTTTAATCCATTTATACTTATTTCCTTGCTGAATGATATTACTTTACCATCCTTATCCGAATTTGACTCTGTAGGATATGAAAAGCAAAAACCAATTTTGCCGCTTAAGTTTTCTATCGGTTTTAAATAATATTTAAGCATCTTAAAAAAATCATGTGAAGATATCTCTTTTTTATAACCAGGCATTTTAAAATTTTTTAAATATGTAACATCAGGAATAAAACTTTTATTAAATTCAACTAAAGCTATTCGTAAATTTGTACCTCCGGCATCTATAACGATTATCTTTTGACCAGACTGTATTTTTTCCTTGGTATTAATAAATGTAGGAAGCATTTTTAAGGAACTTCTTTTTTGCAGAAGTCCTTTTTTCATTTCTTTGATGAATAAATTTGAATAATGATCTATATTAATTAAAGAATGATGAAGATTATATTTTTTTAAAAATCTTTCAACTTTTTTAAAATTATTATTCATTATTTTTAATTATAACACCTTCCGTTCTGAATGTAAATACTCTGTCTGAAATCAGGTGTAATAATTAAATCTTCTTTAATGTCGTAGATTGTCCTGCAGCCGGTTATTAACATTATTTTTTCAAGCTCTTCTTTATAACGATTAATCAAAATATTTATACCAATTTTTTCTCCGCCCATAACTGCTATAGCAAAAGGTCTGCCTATCATTACATAATCAGCCCCCAATGCAATTGCCTTAAATATATCTTCTCCGCTTCTTATTCCACCATCAAAAATAATCTTAATTTTACCTTTTACAGCTTCTGAAATTTCTCTTAAAACTGAAATTGAAGAGGGATGATTGTCGGTAATTCTTCCACCATGATTGCTTACTACTATTGCATCAGCTCCCGATTTTATCGATAATAATGCATCATCAATTGTCATTATTCCTTTAATTATAAAAGGTGTGCCGGTTGATTCTCTTAGATCTAAAAGCTGTTCAAAAGTTTTTGGACTGACATTTTGATTATATGATTTCATTTTTAAAAATGCACTAGCATCAATGTCTATACCGACAAATTTTACATTATTATTTTTAGCTTCATTTAATCTTTTTTTTAATTCATTCTGATCTTCATGTGGTTTAAATATAATCCCGCCATAGCCATTGACATTTTTGATAGCTTCAAGCCCTATTTTATAAAGATTATCATTTGCTCTGTCCCCTACAAATCCAATTATTCCGTTATCTTTACAACCTTCTACTATAGCTAAATCATATTCCAATTCAGTAATATTACCGCCCAGATTGATATCACATCCAGAGATAGGCGCAGCGATCAACGGCAATGATAATTTGACATGAAAAAAATCACATGAAGTGTCTATATCTTTTATATTATGTATGATTCTTGTTTTAATCAATATTTTATTTAGATCTTTATAATTTCTGATAAAAGCATTTCCATTACCGATCCCGCCAATGCCTGGCATTTTTCCTCTGCATTCAACACCGTTGCAAACATTGCATACATAGCATGCCCTGTTAAATCTTTCTCTTGCTTTATGACAAATAGTATCCCAGCTTAATACTTTAAACGGTTCAGTAAGTATATTAATGAATTTTTCAGCTTCTTCTATGGTTTTTAAAGCTTCTTCTCTTGTATCCTTGACTGCAATGATATTTCCCGCTTTTTCAACATTGCTTTTAGGATCAAAAATCTCATCACCTATGTTAACTCTTGTAAATACATTCATAATACCATGTATTGATAATGCTTCATTAACTCCATTTATTTCCTTAATTACACCAGGTTTTGGTATAATTGCCTTTTCTATAGAAATCCTGTTTTTTGTAGGTATAAAAAGTTGAGGTAATGGTTCGATGCCTAATGATAGATCAATTGCTATTCTGATAAGATTAACACCTGTAGCATAAGGATATGTATATGCAGACATAAATCCGCCTGACAGTCTTGCTGCTATTTCAACTATTTTCGCACCTTCTTTAGTAAGCTTAATGTCGCCTTTAGCCGCTCCAAGTGTAATACCTATAGCCTTTATCGCCTGTTTAAAAACATCAACGGCATTTTCTAAAACATTTTCAGGTTGATTGGATGGCAATATATGTCCTAATTCAATAAAATATGGTTCCCGTGCAATAATCCTGTCCGCTATTCCTGTTATTTTTATTTGATCATGATAAACTATTGAGTCGATTGATAATTCACTTCCCTCCATATATTCTTCCACTATTAACTCGCCTGAAGGGCTTCCTTTTTTTGCGTTATCAAATGCGACATGAAGCAGTGCTTCATTGTCTATTTTCATTACTCCTCTTGCACCCATATTGTCAACCGGTTTAATTACAAAAGGATAATTAAGTTCTTTAGAAATATTTAAAAGATCATCAAAGCTCCAGCATTTAAAAAATTTCGGAATAGGTACATTATGTTCTAAGAGTCGTTTTCTCATCTTAAATTTATTGCTTGCAGCTTCTGCATTTTCAAAAGGTATACCGGGAAGGTTTAATGCATTTGCCACAGCTGCAACAGTCATAGATGCATCAGTACCTGATGTAATAACACCATCAATCTTGATTTTTTTATTAAGTTGTTTTATAACTCTGACCGTACCGTCAATATCTTTAATTGATATCACTACAGGATGGTCAGCTATTTTCATACCAGGCGCATCTATATTGTAATCAGTAACAATTGTTTTTAAACCCAATTCATTAGCAGTTTTAATGACCGGCACTTGTAAAAGTCCAGCTCCGATAATTAATATACTTTTAGAATCATAAGGCTTCATTAAATGCTCCATCTGTCATGATTTATATAAATCACTTATTCATGATTTAATAAACCATAATTATTAATTTATTCAAAAGTAAGATTACATATATGTTATTAAAAAAATATTTATTAATAAGTATTCAGCTTGTAAATTTTCCAATCATCATCAACAAGTTTGACTCCGCCGGATTTTATTTCATAATCTCCATAACCTGAACCGTCTGAATAATTTATTATACCTGTCAATTTTAAATTATATTCAGCTCCAAGAATAAAAAAATCACTATAAACAGCTGTAAACTCATTTTTACTTGTTATATTATAAGTGCCTGAGCCAAAAGACACTTCATCACCGGCTGTGAGAGGGTCAAAATCACCTATAACATAAATTTTTGAAATGCTATTCTGTTTGAAATATATTTCAAGATCATAATCAGCCCCGCTGATTTCCATATTCCCAAGCCATATTGTACCTATTACTAAATTATTTGAACATGAAAAAAAAATCAATATGATTATTAAAGAAATTAAATAAATTTTTTTCATTAATTCCTCCAAAAATAATTATTTTTATATAATAAAACTGGATATTATTTATAATTTCGGATTAAATCAAAATTATATAAGAATTATTATAAAAATGATATGATTTAAAATTTATAACAAACTTAAAATATCTAATAAGTTAATAGCATCATCGGGATATGTTATTATTTTTGAGGTTAATTCAGGTATAAAATTTTCAGTAACTTCAGTAAAAATATTTTTTATTTCTTCTTTAATTTTTTTTGCAGTTTTTAAAGCATATTCTTTATTAATCGAAGGTAAAATAACATATATATTAAGATCCTCAGTTATTTCAACATAAGAATTAGTTCCTACTATATTCATAACAATAAATTGTATATCACTGTAAAAATTTATTAATTCAAATTCAAGTTTGCCATTATTTATCTTAAATTCAATTTGAATAATAGAAAAATTACTTATTTTTTTATCAAATAAATTCTTTATAAATGTTTTAAAATTAACCAGAGGATCATTTAATTTAAATTCATCATTTTTATTAAAATTATCTTTTAGATCAGTATCATTAATATGGTTATTTAACTTTTGCAATTTTTCCTGTTGATAAATATTATATAATAGTGAACCGTTTAATCTTCCTACAGTCATTAAAGCCTGAATTAAATCATCTTCAGGTTGGCTATTATTATATAATTTTAACACAGAATATATTCCGATTATATGTCCTGAAAAAGTAAAAGGTATAAATAAAAGAAAATCACTGTGTTTATTATCTTCATTTGATAAAAGTTCTGAAAAAACATCTCTGTTTTCATTCTTATTTATATATAAAAATTTATTTTCTACAATTTCATTATAAATATTATTAAATTTTAAGTCAAATTTCATTTTATTGATTGTTTCAAAATCAATATTATTTCCCTGCCAATAAATAAATTTTTCTTTATCGAAATTATAAATTAATAAGATATCTTTCTTAAATCTAAAATTATTGCTTATTGTTTTTATTAATCTTTTACTGGGATTATTCTTTAATGATATTTGTGACAATTCATCAGCGATATTGTTTAATACATCAAAATAATTGGAAAATCTGCTTAACTTATTGTCTTCATCAATTAATTCAATCTTTTCATCTGACAGATCTGTATCAATAATATTTTCACTATCATAATATTTTGATAAATCATAACTATCCTCTAATACCTGTGTTTGAATATTAAAATTATTTTCATCCGAATTAATATTATTATAAATACCGTCATTATCTTCTAAATACTGTAATGCACGATTTAATAAACCTCGTTCTTTTTTAGAATCAAGTTTATTTAAGTAACTATTTCTGTAAATTAATGCTTTCTTCAGTAATCCCATATCTACCCTAAAAAACAACTATAAAATTATAGAATGGATTTAAATTTTATTGATAAAAATTTTTTAAATTATATTATTTTTAATTCTTCAAATAATTTTTTGTACTTATTAAAAGTCGATGACTTAGCAAATTCTTTTATCTTTTCTTCAGGTAATGCATCTAATAATTGATCTAAATAACTTAAAACTTCTTTAACATTTTTTTTTAGAACATTTATATCCGAAGATATTTTTTCATCTTTTAATTTACCCATTTGAGATTTTAAATTTGCATATTGAATTTCTTCATCTGTTATTAAATTTTCACTGTATTTTTTGATATCCTTAATCAGCTTTTCATCTTCATCAAGACTTTCATCATCTTCAACATCTTTTAATTCTGCATCTAAAGATTCAAGATCTATTGTTTCAGATTCATCTTTATTCTCTTGTTCAACCAAATCTGATGAGGATATTATTTCATCAAGTTCATTATTAGATAATCCTATCGATTCATCATCTTCCTCTGTACTCTGAAGAGGTTCAGGTACATTTTCCAGATCAATATTATCCCCGACATTTTCATTTGTATCATTATACATATTCAAATCAATTTCAGGGCTATCAGAAAAAACTGTCTGCGCATCTGTTAATGGAGATATTGAATTGGTTAATTCCTCTTCATCACTTGAAACCTCGATATTTTTTATCTCGTCATCTAAATCCGGCATGTCTGAATCATCAGGAAAAAGTTTATCTTCAATATCAGACAACTCACCTTCTTCCAGATTAATTTTATTATCATCAAAGTCACTCATATCACTATTATTTTCCTTTAAAATTGAACTTTGAATCACCGATGGTGTTTCATTAAAATTGAGTATATCATTTTTATTTTCAATTTCAGAAGAATTCTCTAAATTAATTGATTCACTTTCAGCTTTATCATCGGGAATTTCTAAAACATCATCCGCAGTTAATTCTTCAAGGTCCGAATTAATTGCATCTTCATTTATATCAAAACCTTTAAGATCTTCATCAATCAAATCGATATCCAATTCTTCGGTCTTTTTACCTTTTTTATCTTTTGATGAGTCATCAAAATTAATCTCTTCCATTAAAAGAGTGTCGTCTTCTGAATCTGTATCCTCTTTATTTAAATCGTCAGACGAAGGTATTTCTTCTTCAAGACCAATATCTAAATCGAGATTGTCTATTTCTTCGTCTAAACTATCAACTAATCCTATATCATTTTTTAATTTATCATCAAAATCCAGATCTTCATCCAATGTAGTAATGTCTGATCCCGAATCTGCAAGCTGGATTTCCTCAGACTTTAATAGTTCAATTTGTTCATTTAAATTGATATCATTAATTTCTTTTGAAAGAAAATCATCCTGGTCTTCATCAATAGTTATCTCTTTTTTTTCTGGAATTGAAATCTTTTCTATTTTGTCATCCTTATCCATTTCTTCGATGTATTTTTCATTATCAATAATTTCATCAATATTTATTTCAGAATCATCCATTGTTGTATCTATGGTTTCTGGATCTGATTTTAAATCAACACCATATTCTTCTATGGAAGATTCTATCGGTGCTCCCTGATCATCAACAAGATTTATATTGAAATCATTATCAGACAAACCGGATGTTTCCTCTGATAAGGAAAGTTCATCCTCAAGTCCCAGGTCTGATTTCAAATCCAATTCATCTTCTTTTGTGTCAACAACTTTTGGAGTTTTTGTCCGCTTTTCTTCTAGAGTATCGTTTTCAATATCCTGTAAATCAGATTCCAGATCAAGATTATCCAGATTAAGGTCTATATCATCAATATCTTCCTGATGTGATAAATTCTGATCTGTTATAGTATCATCAAAATCATTAATTTCGGATGAAACATCCATATTTTCAAGTTCATCTGTTATATCCAAATTCTTGTCATCTTCAATATTAAGCTCATTCATACTCAAATCTAAATCTTCAATATTTAGATCAACATTATCTTCAGGTTCATTGACATTATTAACATCAGTATCGATTTTATCTGATAAATCAATATCACTACCTTCAACTGATTCCAGACTTTCCAAATCTTCCAAATCATTATTATCAGAATTATCAACATTTTTATCGTCCAGATTAAAATCATCCAGATTAAAATCTTCTGACAAATCAACATTTTCATTAATTTCATCGGTATTCAATTTTATATCGGAAATCTCATTTTCTTTTTTTTCTAAATTATTCTGTTCGCTAATTTCATCATCCATTGAACCTATATTATGATTTACATCATCAATAATTAATTCATCCAATTTTAAATCTTCTGACAAATCAATATTTTCATTGACTTCATTGGCTTTATTATTCATATCTGTTTCATCTGATTTATTTATTTCTAAATCATCTAATTTTAAATCTTCTATGTCTGAGTCAATTTTTAATTCTTCTAAATTTTCTAAATTAAGTTCATCATCAAGATTTATTTCTAAATTCTCATCGTTATTGTCATTTTTTTTTGCAGACATAAAAACCTCTTATATGGTTTAAATAAGTAAAATATATTTAAAATAAATAAAATATAAATCCCTTCTTATATAAATCGACAAAATTTTTAAATTTTTTATACTATATATAAATTTTAATTTATTTTATCTATATTTGTCAATTGCTTTTTATATATTTTATATTTTATTTTATATTTTTTTTAAGAGACAAAAATTTAAAAATTGAACCAATAATCATAATATTTAATATTACAATAAAATATGCTACACCAAATAAAAAAAATTTAAATGAATCACAGTATAATTTATTTATTTTTTTCAATTAAATCACTCCGTTATTAAACATTTTTTATATAATTCAATTTTTTTTAAAAAATAATTTTAAAATTTTAGAATAAAAAAATAAATATAATTAATTCATGATTTTATCAATTATTTTTTTTAATTTTATTTTTTTAATAAATCAAACTTTTGCCAAATACCTTGACTTTTTTGGTTTTTAAAAGTATAATCTACTGAAATTTTATCCTGTCGTTGTTTAAAATAAATAACTTTTTTTACTTAAATAAAGATAAGGAGCACTCTTATTAAAAATATTATAATAGACGGAAATAACTTAACAATTGAAAATGTTTATGATATTGCAATTAATAAAACAAAAATAGATTTTCCTGAAGGATTTGATTTTAAAAATAAAATCATAGAATCAAGAAATTATCTAGAAAATTATATAAAACAGGGATATCCAATCTATGGTGTTACTACAGGTTTTGGAGATTCATGCAATAATCAGATCAGCACAACAAAAACTGAACTGCTGCAAGAATCATTAGTTAATTTTCACGGAGTAGGAGTTGGCGGTTTTTTTTCAGAATCTGAAAGTCGGGCAATAACCGCTGTAAGATTAAACTCAAATGCAAAAGGTTATTCAAGTGTCAGATTTGAATTGCTTGAATTAATGAAAAATTTATTAAATCATGACATAGTACCATGTATCCCCGAAATCGGATCAGTAGGTGCTTCAGGTGACTTAACGCCATTAAGCTACATAGCAGCGGTATTAATGGGTCAAAGAAAGGTAATTTATAAAAATAAAATAACTGATACAAAAACAGCTTTGGAAAAAGAAAAACTAACACCATTAAAATTAAAATCAAAAGAAGGACTTGCTCTGATGAATGGCACATCAGTTATGACTGCAATTGCCAGCATAGCATGGATGGATCTTAAAAAACTTTCTAACATTTCTGATTTTATAACAGCCGTAACAGTAGAAATTATCAACGGTAATGAAATACCGTTCAGAGAAAAAGTTTCATTGATTAAAAATCATATCGGACAGATTGAAAGCGCTCAATATATCTTTAATATTTTAAAAAATTCAAAAAGAGTTTATAAATATGAAAACTTATTAAATATTATAGGTACTATCCAAGGAAATAATTTTAAAAAAAATGACAGAAGAATTCAAGACAGATATTCGGTAAGATGCGCTCCTCAGATAAACGGAGTATTGAGAGACACATTAAAATTTTCAAAAACATGGATAGAAAATGAAATTAATTCAGCAAATGACAACCCATTGATAGATCCTGATGACAAAACAGTTTACAACAGCGGAAACTTTTATGGTGGGCACATTTCCTGCGCATGCGACTATTTAAGAGTAGCATTGGCAAATATCATTGATCTATCTGACAAACAATCAGCTTTGATTATAGATGGTAAATTTAATAATCTGACAGAAAATTTGATCCCAGAATTTAAAGATGACTCACCGTTAAAAGGAATACAACATGGATTTAAAGCTGCGCAAATTTCCATATCTGCAATCTGCAGTGAAATTCAATATTTATCTAATCCTATAAGCATTCATTCAAGACCTACAGAATCATTAAATCAAGATAAAGTTTCTCTTGGTACTATATCAGCAAGAAAATTAAGGGACTCAATAGATTTAGCTTATCTGCAGTTTTCTATACATTTATTAGCTGTTTTACAGGCAATGGACTTGATCGGATTAAATGATTTCAGCAATTTCTCAAAAAATGTTCATCTGGAAATAAGGAAGTTTACAAAATTTCTTGACAAAGACAGACCTATGGATGAAGAGATTATTAAAGTTAGAGATTTCCTTAAAAAAACAGACATTTTTTAACTATTCATCTGTTTTTTTATTTCATCAACTATTTGAGGTATTTTTTCTTTTATTTCCTCTGACATTTCATTACCGTAAGATATATTTTTTGCCTGAATACCCACAACAGTAATCTTATTTGATATATTCATTTTTTTTGCCATATTCAAAACTTCTTTTAATCCAAATCCATGAGTTGATAATGCATCAATAAAATCAAAACTTTCTGATTCATTAATATCAATCAATTTAATTGTTCCGGGATCCGAATCAAAATTTAATGCATCAACTATTATAATATTTTTATATTTTTCTAAATAATTAAACAATAAAAAAACATTAATGCCGCAATCGATTATATCTGCATTAATAATATCTTTTTCTTCAAGCAAAATTCTAATTATTTCAGGACCAACTCCGTCATCCGTTCGAAGAGGATTGCCGACACCAAGTATTGCTGTTTTATTTTTTTCCATTTATAAATTTCACATCAAGCATATGAGCTGAACATGAAATGCAAGGATCGTAAGATCTTACAAGCATTTCTAATCCAAGAGTAATTTCAGCTTCAGATCTTTCTAAATTTTCCTTAACATATTTTTGCATATCAAACTCAATGTTATTAACATTTTGACTTGTAGGTATAATACAATTAGCTTTCCTTATTATCCCCTTCTCATCAACTTCATAATTATGAAACAAAATACCCCTGGGTACTTCTACAGCACCTACACCATTACCAGCATTTACTTTTACGGTTTTTTTTTCATTTAAACCGACAACAACTGTTTCTTCTTGATTTATTTTTTTTTCTTTTAAATCGTTTATAATTGCAATTGAATCTTCAATACAATGAACACATTCTATTAATTGTGCTGCAGTATTTAAATAAGGATTTGTACATTTTGGTTTTAAGCTTATTGCTTTTGCGATTTCCTTTGCCTTTTTATGAAGCTTATCATAATTTAAATTAAATCTTGCCAATGCTCCTACAGCATATGATTCACGACTCAGCTTTGCATGTTTTGCACTTGAATGAGGTACAACAAACTCATTTGTAATTTTTTTATAATCCTTTTTATTCATTCTGACACCGTCTGTCGAGCCTACATCTCCCATCAGCAAGGGGTATTCCTTATCATCGGAAACTAAAGCTACATATTCAGTTTCTCTTTCAAAATCAGGGAATTTTAAGTTTCTTGCAAGTTCAATAGTTGCATCCATATCAGGAAGCATGCCGTTTAATATTCCAAGCATGTTATCAAGGTCTATTTCTTTAGGCAGTTTTGTAAAACCGCCGACTATGCAGGATATAGGATGAACATGTCTTCCTACTAAAATATCGCAAAGATCATTGCAGGCTTTTTTCATCCTTAATGCTCTTCTTACAACTTTGTTGTGTGAATCAATCAAAGGTACAAAACTTTTTACTCCCAATAAATCAGGAGCAACAAGAAGATATATATGAAGAAGATGGCTGTCAAGATTCTCGAAGTGTAAAAGTAATTTTCTCAATTTTATGGTCTGTATTGAAGGTTTAAATCCGATTGCATCTTCAGCTGCCTGAACAGAAGCTAATGTATGCCCACATGCACAAATTCCGCAAATTCTTGAGGTAATATGTTGAGCTTCAAAAATAGATCTGCCTACAAGCATACCTTCAAAAAACCTGGGAGATTCAACAATCTGTAATTCACATTTTTCTAATTTTCCATCTTCAACATTTACTACTATATTTCCATGACCTTCCACTCTCGTTAAATATTCAACGTTAATATTAATATCTTTTTTGTTCATTGTCTTCCAGCTCCCTGCATTTATTATACATATTTATTCTATTTAAAATCAAATTCAAGTCAATTTTATATTTTTCCAGTATATCTTTTGCACTTTTTTCATTTGGATTGGATACCATACCTCTGCATCCATAACAAATATTTCCATTATTTATACACCATGAATTGCATCCTGCTCTTGTTATTGGTCCCATACAGGTTAATCCCTTTTCATACATGCATATATTTTCATTGAATTTACATTCTATGCAGACTGATTTATCTGGAACATCATAAGGTATACCGGATAATGCAGCTTTTAATACAGTGATGAACTCAGGAGGATAAATGGGACACCCGTTTACAAAATAATCAACCTTTACCACATGATGAACAGGCATTGTTTTTATAGTATCAAAGTATTTATAATCCTTTCCGTAAACTTCTTTTCTTATCTCATCAAGTTCAAAATTATTTTTCATTCCATTAATTCCGCCGATTGTAGCACATGATCCGTATGCAATGAGCAATTTAGATCTGCTTCTAATCATTTTAATCCTTTCTATTGCATGATGATCTGTTATACTGCCTTCAACCACGGCAATATCAAAACTTTGATCCCATTTTTCCGACATTACTTCACGGAATTCAACTACATCGGCTATATCAAGTATATCCAATAAAGCCTCTCCGATGTTTGCAACCTGAAGCTGACAGCCTTCACAGCATGCAAAATCAAAAAAAGCAATTTTTGGTCTTTTCATATTAAATTGCTCCTCTTATTTTTTTTATTTGATCATAGCAGAAAACAGGCCCATCCTGACAGCAGTAAATATCCTCTATCTGACAATGACCGCATCTGCCCAGACCGCATTTCATATGTCTTTCCAGAGATAAATATATCTGTCTTTCAGGTATTTTTTTTGCTATAAGTTCTTTTATTACAAATTTATACATTATCGGAGGACCTACAACTATGGCAAATGTTCTATCTGGATCAAGATTAACTCCCGGTATCAATGAAGTTATTAATCCTACATTGCCAGCCCAGTCTGGATCTGCTTTATCTACAGTACAGTTGAAATTTACATCAAGTCTCTTCTGCCAAATTTCAACTTCATCACCAAAGAGCATGCTGTCAGGAGTTTTGCATCCCAGCAGAATATTTACATTGCCGAAGTCCCTTCTATTGTCAATTACATAATTTATCAATGATCTTAATGGTACTATGCCAAGACCACCTGCTATGAAAAAAAGATCATTACCTTCTAAAATCCTGATCGGAAATCCTTTTCCAAATGGACCTCTGATGCCTATCTCATCACCCTGTTCAAGTTTGTGCATTTCACTTGTTACTTTGCCTACCCTTCTTACGCATAGATCAAAAGAGTTTCTCATAGTAGGGCTTGATGCAATGGATATAGGAGCTTCTCCGACACCAAATAAAGACACCTCAACAAATTGACCCGGATCATGATCAAGACTTTCATTATTAGGCATTGAAATTTCAAAGAATTTTTCAAGGTCAGTTAACTTTTTTGTTCTCACTACTTTAGCTTTTTTAATTATATATTCAGAATTGTTTAAAATCTGTTTTTTCATTTTACCTTATTCTCCTTAATTAATAACTCAAGAGTTTCCAAAAGGCTGATTTTTGCCATGCATGTTCTTGTGCATCTACCGCAGCCTGTGCAGAAAAATCTTGAATATCTGTTTACAGGATATTTAAATTTTCTATAAAATCTGTGTCTTTTCCTGTCGCTTCTTGCTTCCCTGAAACTTTCACCTCCTGATACTTTCGCAAAGGTTTCATTTTGGCATGAATCCCAAACCCGTATTCTTTTACCTGTCTTTAGATCAAGATTTTGAACATCCATTACATCAAAACAATAACATGTTGGACAGACATTCGTGCAATTACCGCAGGAGAGACATCTGTTCCCAATATCATCCCAGATTTGACTTTCTTTACTTTTATCAAAAAGCTCCGGAATTTTTTGTCTGTCAATTCCAAATTGATTTATAAATAATTTTCTCTTTTTTTCTCTTAATTTTTCCAACTCATTTATATGGCTGACTGTAGCATCTTCAAAAAGTTTAGTGTCATTTATTATTGCATCACCCATCTGAGTATTTACATGAACAATAAAATATTCCCCAAGATCAGTAAAAAAAAGGTCATATCCTCCATTAGGAAGATCATTATCCATAAAAGCGCAAGTGGAATATTCATCACATACTTCATTGCACTCAAGCCCGATAATTGTTATTTTATTTTTTCTAACTAAATAATTCAAATCTTTGGGTCTATCGGAAAAAACTATATTTAGACACTGTATCCCTGCCAAATCGCAGGTATGAACAGCAAATAAGACCATATTTTCATATTCAACGACAGCTTTCATGTTCTGTCCTTCTTTGGTATCATATTCGATAAGAGTTTCATATTGAGGCATGAAATATTTCTTTGGAGCTAAAATAGTCGGAATGTATTTTAAAGCTATATCCTTTGAAGATGTTACCGACTCAAAAGCAAATTTATTTAATCCTTTGCTTACTGGAGCCATAAATTTTTGTTTTTTAGATAATATTGAAACTAGACTGTCCAGATTTGATTTTTTTAAAATTTTATATATTTGCATAAAGGATCCTAAATTGTTATATTTTTAATATTATAAAAAAAAAAAAAATAAAATGCAAAAAATATTTTTAAATTAAGTTTTTTTTATTTTATAATCTATTTTACAAATTTTGTGAATAAAAACCATAATGATAAAAAATAACAATTGAAAACTTAAGCAATTTAATCTATAATCATGATTTATTATTTATGATACTAAAGAAGGGTATATAAAAAAATGCTGGGCACCATTGTAAACTTTTCCGCAATTATCATAGGTTCAGTCATAGGATTATTGTTTAACAAGATTATCCCAGAAAGATTTCGTATTACAATAGTTCAGGGATTGGGATTAAGTGTTATAATGGTAGGTATTATTAACGGTTTAAAATCGGATTCTCTTCTTCTGATAATCATTAGTATAGTATTGGGATCATATATTGGGGAATTATTAAGAATAGAAGAAAACCTTGAAAAGTTAGGTCAATGGCTTGAAAATAAATTTTCAAAAGACAACTCAAACTTTATAAAATCTTTTGTTACATCAAGTCTTATATTTTGTGTGGGATCAATGGCAATTGTAGGATCACTGGAAAGCGGCTTGACTCAAGACCATAAAACATTATATGTTAAATCATTACTTGACGGCATAGCATCGATAATTTTCGCATCATCTCTGGGTATCGGAGTTATCTTTTCATCAGTTATAGTATTGATCTATCAGGGAACAATTACAATTACAGCTTCATTATTAAAACCATATCTAACTGACATAGTTATAAACCAGATGACATCAATCGGCGGTATAATAATAATTGGCATTGGTATAAATATACTTGAAATTAAAAAGATCAAAGTAGGCAATATGATACCTTCGATATTTATACCATTGATATACTTTATTTCTAAATTGCTTTTTGTATATTTTTTCAAATGATTTGTGACTTAAGAATATGCATGAATTAAAAACTTTTCAGATAAGAATAAAAGGAATTGTTCAGGGAATAGGTTTCAGACCATTTGTCTTTGATCTTTCCAAAAAATTCAAAATAAAAGGCTATGTTTTAAATGATTCCGACAGTGTAATTATTTTAGCACAGCAAAACGAAAATCATATCAAAAAGTTTATAAAAGCTTTAAAAGAAAAAAAACCTGATCTTGCATTTTATAAATCATTTGAAGTAGATGAATTGACTTTAAATAAAAAGTTTGAGAACTTTATCATAAAGAAAAGCTTAAAATCAAAAAACAGTTTTCTTTCAATAGCTGCCGACATTTCACTCTGCGAAAGCTGTTTAACTGAATTATTTGATAAAAAAAACAGAAGGTATCAATATCCTTTCACAGGCTGTACAAAATGCGGACCGAGGTTCACAATTACAAAAGAAATGCCCTATGACAGAGAGACAACAGTTTTAAAAAAATTTAAAATGTGTAAAGATTGCGAAAAGGAATATTTTGATCCTTCTGACAGAAGATTTCATTCACAAAACAATGCCTGTTTTTCATGTGGACCTGTATTAAAATTGATTGATAACAATAACAAATTATTGATAAAAGGAATTGATGAAACATCAACAGTTAAAATCTTTAAGCAAATAGCAGAGTTTCTTAATAGCGGAAAAATAATCGCAATAAAAGGCATAGGCGGTTATCACATAGCCTGTGATGCTTTCAATGACGAAGCTATAAAACTCTTAAGAAAAAGAAAAAACAGACCAGCAAAACCATTTGCCGTTATGATGAAAGATATTAAGGAAGTTGAAAAACATACTGAAATTACTTTAGCAGAAAAAAAACGATTGCAGGAAAAAGACAGATCAATAATATTATTAAAAAAGAAAAGACCAGAAAAATTATCCAAATTTGTATCCCCTGATAATAATTATTTGGGAATTATGCTTCCTTATACTCCGGTTCATTATCTTATGTTCAAATATTTCAATTATCCGCTTATTATGACAAGTGCAAATATCAGCGAAGAACCAATTATAATAAATGATAATGAATCAATTAAAAAACTCAGTAAAATATGCGACTTTTTTCTGACAGGTGACAGGGATATAATAATAAACAGTGATGATTCAGTAGTTAAATTAATTAAAAATAAAGATTATTTTATTAGAAGGTCCAGAGGATTCGTACCCAATGTCCTTACCCTTAATAATAATAATAAAAAAGAAATACTTGCCTTGGGTGCCGAAAACAACAACATAATCTGCTTGATAAAAAACAATAATGCCATTTTATCAAATCATATAGGCGATCTTAAATCGCTTGAAACATTCAAGCTGTTCAAAAAAAGCATCAGACATTTAACTTATTTATATAAATCAAATCCTGATATAATTGCCTGTGATATGCACAGACAGTACCTGAACACTCAATTTGCGATCAATATTCCCGACGAATTTGATCATTTAAAAAAAGCAAAAATATTTGAAGTACAGCACCATCATGCACATGCAGCCAGTTGTATGGTTGATAATAATTTGAATCATGATGTGATCGCAATAATACTTGATGGAACAGGTTACGGTCCTGATGATACTGTATGGGGCGGTGAAATCTTAATTGCAAATTTTAAAAAGTTTAAAAGAATAGGCAATTTCAAACAAGCTTTAATGCCTGGCGGTGAGTCGGCAATAATTAATCCATGGAAAATGGCTATATCATATATTTATGAAATTTTTAAATCAGACTGGATTGATATGATTCCGGAAGTCTTTAGCGACATAAAAAAAGAGCAGCTTGATATGACCATCTATCAAATCAAAAACAATATTAACACTCCCTTAACATCAAGTTGCGGAAGATTATTTGATGCAGTCAGTTCATTGTGCGGTTTATGCCTCGAAACCACTTATGACGGACAGCCTGCAATAATGCTTGAAAATGCAATAAACGATGAAAAAAAAATAAAAGATCATTACTGTTTTGAAGTTACCGACAATTTAAATCATTATACTCTAGACTGGTCGCCTGTCATTAAAAATATAATTAAGGATTTAAAAAATAAAATATCAGTTTCGAAAATTTCAAAAAGATTTCATTTTGCTATAATCTCCGGATTATCAAATATATGTAAATTAATCAGGGATAAAACTCTGATTAATGATATAGTATTAAGCGGCGGCTGTTTCATGAACTTTTTTTTGCTGAACAAACTTACATATGTCCTAAAAAAAGAAAAGTTCAATGTTTTTACGCATAAAAATACACCGTGTAATGATGCAGGTATTTCACTAGGACAGGCAGTTATTGCCTGTGAAAATTCTTAATCGGAGTTAAATATGTGCCTTGCAGTTCCAATGAAATTGATTAAGATTGACGGAATAAACGGAATCGTAGAACTGGGAAACATTAATTATAAAGTTAATCTTGAGTTAATAGATAATCCTTTAATTGGCGAGTATCTGATTGTGCATGCAGGTTTTGCCATAAATAAAATTAACGAAGCTGAGGCTATAGAATCAATAAATCTTATAAATCAAATCAAAGAGAATAGTAATGCTTAAATTTATTGATGAATACAGAGATAAAAGAACAGCTGATCTAATAATTAAGGAAATAAAAAAAATAAAAATCACAGAAAAAGTTAATATCATGGAAGTTTGCGGCGGACATACATTATCCATATTGAAATACGGTATTCAAAAACTTATACCACAAAACATAAATCTGATAAGCGGACCCGGATGCCCTGTATGCGTAACTCCAAATAATTTTATTGATAAAGCCGTAAAATTATCAAGAATAAAAAATACAATCATCACAACTTTCGGCGATATGATAAAAGTACGGGGATCCGAATCAAGCCTTCAAAAGGAAAAAGAAAACGGAAATATTGTTAAGATTTGTCTGTCAACTATGGATGCTGTTAAAATTGCAAAAGAAAATAAAGACAAAGAGATTATTTTTTTAGGTATAGGATTTGAAACTACAGCCCCTTCTGTTTCAGCAGCGATCAAACATGCCTATGATGAAAATATAAACAATTTCAGCACCCTATGCGGTTTAAAAACAATGCCGAATGCAATGCTATCATTGATAACTGACAATAAAATCAAGATAAACGGATTTATATGTCCAGGTCACGTAACTGTTATAACAGGCTCGAAAATATATGATAAAATAGCAAATGATTATCAAATACCTTGCGTAACTTCCGGATTTGAACCGGTCGACCTTATTCAAACAATAAAAATGATATTAAAACAGCTAAAAAACAATTGCATAAAAAACGAAATTCAGTATAAAAGAGCGGCAAATTATGAGGGCAATATAAAAGCTCAAAAAATAATAAATGAAATATTTGAAGAAACAGACAGTATTTGGAGAGGCATCGGTTCAATTAAAAATAGCGGTTTGAAAATAAAAAAAGAATTTTCAGAATTTGATGCCGAAAAAAGATTTGAAATAAAAATAAATGATACAGAAGAAAATCCTCTTTGTATTTGCGGAGATATAATGAGAGGAATTTTAAAGCCTTTAGACTGTAAATTATTTAAAAAAGTATGTACTCCCGATAATCCTGTCGGTGCATGTATGGTAAGTGCTGAAGGCAATTGTGCAAACTTTTTTAAATACAGTCATATTTAAATGAAATTCAATTGTTCATTTAGCAGGGGAGGTATAAATTGTGTTATTGTTGTCCGCAAAATCCTTTGCATAATCATCAGGAATCTTTTTCCCTGCAATTTCATAATTGGACAATAGAGATCTTTTTGCAAGCCTTGAAATTTTTACAACCTCCAAATAATGTTTTGTTGTCAATTGCATTTTTGCATTTTCAAGGTAACTGTTTGCAGTCTCAAAATTCTTAAGCACCTTTTCATTACTGATATTAGCTGCAAGTTCATTTGATGTTTCATCAAAGAGCTGTTCAACACGTTTTATATATCTTGCGGCAAGGCTTTTATAAATATTATATTCAAGATTAAGATAGTTTTGAAAATTTGTTTTTGCGTCAAGATACTTTGTTTGAGCTAATTTTACCCTTCCCAGATTAATCAAACCAATACCTTTTTCAAAATCATCAAGATCATTTTTTTCACCGAAATTTTTTACAGTAATTTCAAGTTGTTTTGAACCCTGTTCACATTTAGTCAATAAATCCAATGCATCGGTTCTGTCGCTGGAATTGATAAAAACAAACGGGACAATGAAAATAAAACAAACAAAAAATAATTTTTTATAAATAAAAGACATAAAAAAAACTCCTTTATTTTAAATATCAATTCAAAAATAAAAAATTCACATTTATATTATAATGACAGTTGTTCAAATTGTCATTAAATAAATTAAAAATCATAATTTTTAATTATATAATGAATTTGGAAAAAATGTCAAGAAATGAAAATATTTATGAAAATATTTAAATATTATTTTAATTTAATTAAGATATTTCCGTAAGATAAAATTCAAAAAAACCTGATTTACAATATAATAATTAAATACTAAATAAAATACAAAAGCTTAACAACTTAATGGCAAGTCTTAAAAAGATTTTTTTATGTACTCCAACTTAAAAATAATATGACTTTTTAAGACTGCCTTTTTTTATTTTATCGCTTTATGATATTCCTGAAGCTGTTTCACCTCATATTGTCCTTCTTTGCGTTTTTCTATCCCTTTTATCGCAGCATAAGCAGCCTGAATCGTCGTAATATAAGGAACTCTGTATTTTATTGCATTCTTGCGGATATATGAATCATCATATTCACTGTTTTTGCCTGAAGGAGTATTTATTATAAGATGTATTTCATTATTCTTTATCCTGTCAACTATATTTGGTCTGTCTTCATGCAGTTTATAAATCAATTCTACTTTAACATTATTTTCAATGAGAAAATTATAAGTTCCCTTAGTTGCATAAATTTTAAAATTTAAATTATTGAACATCTTTGCAAGTTCTAAAGAAGACTGCCTGTCCTTTTTATTTACACTTATCAATACATTACCTTCCACAGGAAGAAATTGTTTGGCTCCTTCTTGAGCTTTATAAAAAGCCAGCCCAAAACTCTCAGCCATGCCTAAAACCTCACCTGTAGAACGCATTTCCGGACCTAATAGAGGATCTACTTCTGGAAACATGGAAAATGGAAATACTGCCTCTTTTACACCGTAATGAGGAATTTTCTTATGTACCAGATTAAAGTCCTTTAATGATTTATCCAGCATAATGCCGGTTGCATATTTTACCATATTGATATTGCATACTTTTGATACCAATGGTACTGTCCTTGACGCTCTTGGATTTGCTTCCAAAACATATATTTTATTATTTTCAATAGCATATTGAATATTCATCAAACCTTTTACATTTAAACTTTTTGCAATTAATTTTGTATATTCATTTATCTTATTTATAAGTTCCTGGCTCAATGAAACAGGAGGTATAACACATGCAGAATCACCCGAATGGATCCCAGCATATTCGATATGTTCCATAATAGCAGGAACAAAAACATCGCTGCCGTCTGAAATAGCATCCGATTCTGCTTCTGTTGCATTCTGCAAAAATTTATCAATCAATATAGGTCTTTCAGGAGATACTCCGATTGCGGCATTTACATAAGCTTTCAAAGATTCTTCTTCATGTACGATCTCCATGCCCCTGCCTCCAAGAACATAGGAAGGTCTGACTATTAAAGGATATCCGATTTTTTCTGCAATTGTAATCGCTTCATCCATATTTCCGGCCATCCCGTATTCTGCCATGGGAATACCGAGTTTATTCATCATTCTGCCGAATCTTTCCCTGTCTTCAGCAAGATCTATAGCATCGTATGATGTACCTAAAATGTTCACACCTGCTTTTTCAAGTTCTCCTGCAATATTCAACGGTGTCTGCCCGCCAAACTGAACTATTACACCTACAGGTTTTTCTTTTTCATAGATACTTAAAACATCCTCTACTGTCAATGGTTCAAAATAAAGTTTATCGGATGTATCATAATCTGTACTTACGGTTTCAGGATTGCAGTTTACCATTATTGTTTCATAGCCAAGTTCTCTTAATGCAAAAGCTGCATGAACACAGCAATAATCAAATTCTATACCCTGCCCGATCCTGTTTGGACCGCCGCCAAGTATCATGACCTTTTTTTTATTTTTGCTTGCCTCTACTTTATCCTCACCGTTATAAGTTGAGTAATAATAGCTTGCATTTTCTACTCCGCTTACAGGTACTGCATCCCATGCTTGAACAATACCTAAAGCTTTTCTTTTCTTTCTGATTTCAACCTCAGGAATATTTAAAAGTTTAGATAGATATTTATCGGCAAAACCGTCTTTTTTTGCCTGAATCAGTAATTCATCAGGAAGATTTCTACCCTTATAACTTAAAATACGTTCTTCAAGTTCAACGAGTTCTTTCATCTGCTGTAAGAACCAATGCTTGATATATGTTTTTTTATACAATTCATCAACAGTTGCTTTTTTTCTCAAAGCTTCATAGATTATGAAATATCTTTCGCTTGTCGGAAAGGTAAGCATATTCATTAATTCATCTAAAGTCTTATTATTGAAATCCTTGGCAAAACCCAATCCATATCTTCCAGTTTCTAAAGATCTTATGGATTTTTGAAGAGTTTCCTTAAAGTTCTTTCCTATGCTCATCACCTCACCTACTGCTCTCATCTGAGTACCAAGTTTATCTTCAATGCCTTTAAACTTTTCAAATGCCCACCTTGCGAATTTCAATACAACATAATCACCGCTTGGAGTGTATTTATCAAGAGTTCCATCTCTCCAGTAAGGGATCTCTTTTAAAGTCAATCCTGAAGCAAGTTTGGATGAAACAAAAGCTATGGGAAAACCGGTTGCCTTACTTGCCAGTGCCGATGACCTTGATGTCCTTGGATTGATCTCTATGATAACTACCCTCCCTGTTTCTGGATTATGGGCAAATTGGATATTTGTTCCTCCGATAACTTCTATAGCCTCAACAATATCATAGGAATATTTTTGAAGTTTTTTCTGAAGTTCCGCACTTATCGTAAGCATAGGCGCCACACAAAACGAATCGCCTGTATGTACTCCCATAGCATCGATATTTTCTATAAAACACACTGTTATCATCTTGTTTTCAGCATCTCTGACTACTTCCAGTTCTAGCTCTTCCCATCCGTAAACCGATTCTTCAACCAGAATCTGATGTATTAAACTTGCATCAAGCCCCCTGTTTGCAACAATCCTTAACTCCTCGACATTATATACATGCCCGCCTCCGGTACCGCCCATAGTATAAGCAGGACGAATTACAACCGGATATCCCAGTTCGCATGCAACTCTCTCTGCTTCTTCAACAGAGTAAACTGCTTCGCTTTTAGGCAGATCAATGCCCAGTTTTTTCATTGTATTTTTGAACTCTATCCTGTCCTCTCCTCTTTTTATTGCATCAATATTTACACCGATCACCTTTACATTATATTTTTCCAAGACACCGAGATTTGCAAGTTCACTTGATAAATTCAAACCAGACTGTCCTCCGAGATTTGGAAGCAATGCATCAGGTCTCTCTTTTTCGATTATTTTAGTCAGAGATTCTGGAGTCAATGGCTCTATATAAGTATAATCAGCCATTCCCGGGTCTGTCATAATCGTTGCCGGATTTGAATTAACCAATATTATTTTATATCCCAAACTTCTCAATGCTTTGCAGGCTTGCGTTCCGGAATAGTCAAACTCGCAAGCCTGACCGATTACAATGGGACCTGAACCTATTATTAGAACTTTTTTTACATCATCTCTTCTCGGCATTTTTTTATCCTTTTAATTTCCTTACAAATGCAATAAAGGACACAAAGTAAAAAATAGATTAAAATTTATAAAATTTTACCTTATTGTCATCTTATTATTGTAAGATATATTATTATTTAAACTAACTAAGCCAACGGCTTATGAATATTCTTAATCAATATTAATAAATGAATTTTTCTTTAATTTTTTAGGAAAATTTATGCAAAATTTTAAAAAAAGTACCTTGAATCTATTACTTTCCCAATATTTGCTATTTTTAGAAAATAATTCAAATTATAATTAATGTCAATAAATTTTAAATGTCAATATAAAATTTTAATAAAAAATTGATAAAAAATTAATAAAATTAAAATAAGATTTTTAAAAATTTCAATAAATATCTAATATATTTTTAAAATCAATCGAAAATTATTAACATGAAGCAAAATTTTCTATTTATTAAGTATCATTTTTGCTTTTTAAATTTATAATTAAGGATATGTAAAGTGAGTACACATGAAAAAGAACTTTATAACCATTTTTTAAATGTTTTAAAACTTCCGAAAGAAGTTGCAAGTTACAGGACAAGACAAATCATTGAAATGGAATTAAATCTCGACAGAATGAATGAGAGAATGCTTGTAAAAAGATAAAAAAGAAATAACCACTTTAGATCACGAAGCATTTAAAAAAATCAAACCATCCTGATCTTCGTAAACTTTGTGGCTATTTTTTATTAGATTAAAGAATATTTTAAATTATCAAGAACAAAGCTTCGCTATATTGTCGCCGACTTCGGTTGTTGTCATTCCCATCTGCCCTGCGCTCATAGATTTCATTTTCTGCATTACATCTATCATAGCCTTTTCAATGTCAACGGCAACTTGTTTTTCACCCAATTCTTCCATCATCATCATTCCTGCACCGATCGCTGCTATAGGATTGATCTTGTTCAATCCTGTATATTTAGGTGCAGAACCTCCGATTGGTTCAAACATGCTTACACCTTCAGGATTTATATTGCCGCCTGCTGCAACGCCCATGCCTCCTTGAGTCATTGCACCCAGATCTGTGATTATATCACCGAACATATTTCCTGTTACTATTACGTCAAACCACTCGGGGTTTTTAACCATCCACATGCAGGTTGCATCAACATGATAGTAATCTCTTTTTATATCAGGAAACTCTTTTTCGCCCATTTCATGGAATGCCCTTTCCCAGAGATCATAAACAAAGGTAAGAACATTGGTCTTTCCGCAGAGAGCCAGAGTCTTATTCTTGTTTCTTTTTCTTGCTAAATTAAAAGCATATCTTAAACACCTGTCAACCTGAAATCTATTGTAAACGGAAGTCTGAATTGCAACTTCATTCGGTGTACCTTTCATTGAAAATCCGCCGGCACCTGTGTAAAGATCACCGGTGTTTTCCCGAACAACTATATAATCAATATGTTCAGGTCCCTTATTTGCTAAAGGAGTCTCAACTCCAGGATATAATTTAACGGGTCTTAAATTTATATACTGATCAAGATCAAATCTTAATTTTAACAATATGCCTTTTTCAAGAATCCCTGGAGCCACATCCGGATGACCGATTGCTCCTAAATATATTGCATCAAATTTCTTTAAATCTTCAACAGCGGTAGATGGCAATACCTCACCTGTTCTTAAATACCTTTCACCGCCAAAATCAAAATTTGTAAATTCAATTTTTACTTCCCTTTTTGCACAGGCAGCCTTTAAAACCTTAACCCCTTCAGCAGCAACTTCAGGCCCTGTACCGTCGCCTCCGATAACAGCAATTTTATACATTGATTACTCCTAAAATTAAATATTTATTTCAACCACATTACGCTAATGGACGCGGTTTAAATCACTTAAAGATAATAAAAAAATGTTTTGGCAATTATAATCAAATTTTAAAAAAAATCAATTATTATTTGGTTTTATTTTTTATTTTGTTGAACAAAATAAAAAAATGTGATAATAAAAATATAAAAAAATTTAAAAATTACAAGGTTTATTTATGAATAATGTTGATATAAGAAGAATCGAAGATTTTATAAAAACATTAAAAGAAGATGAATTATTATATATGAACCGTCTCATAATAGAACGAGTCAAACTTTTATCACAACAAAAAAGCACCGCTCATATGGCAAAATTCAATATAGGGGAGCGGGTTTATTTTACGGATTATGAAAATAGATTGATAAAAGGAACGATTTTTAAACTGAATAAAAAAACTGTCTCAATAAAAACCGATGATAACTACAAATGGAATGTTTCACCTTCGTTAATAAAACATCTTGATAATTAAATAACAAACACGGCTAAAATGATCCAGCATGCTTTTAAAATATGAAAAATTCATTAATATTCATCTAAAATTACGTATTAACTCTGCAACATTTTCATGATCAAATTTTACTGCAAATCCTTCCGCAGTATAACCTTCCTTATTTTGCAGCTTTTTATCAGCGCCGTTTTCCAATAATAACATTGCAACATCATATGATCCGTAAAATCCACATAGTATCAAAGCTGTCTGACCGTGTACAGGATCCTGATAATTTACATTTGCACCTTTTTTTATTAAATAATCAGCAAGCTCTTTCCGGTTACCATAAGGTGCAGCCATAAGTAAAGTCTTTTTTTCCGTATCCAGTGTATCAATATCCAGCCCGCTTTCTATAAGTATTTTCACGATTTCAAAATTTGCAAATGTATCCGCATAATTAAGAATATAGATATCATCAAGACTCGTTAATGTATGATTAATTTCAAACTTCATTAAATATTTTACAATCTCACCCGATTTGAGCTGTATTGCATAGAAAATCGGATAATCATAATTTACATCCTGATTTAATAAAACATTTTTATTTTCCTTTATTATTCTTTTTACGGATTTTAAATCATTTTGTTCAATAGCAGTAAAAATGTCTGATTTTTTGTTACATCCCGTAATCATTATATAAAAAATAAATATTATTAAGTATTTAGTCATATTAGTGCTCCTGATATAATTGCATACAGTTTACATTATAAACAAAAAAAGCGCCATTGTAAAATGACGCTTTAATGGATTTAAATGTTAATTACTGAAAAATAATATATTCTGTTTCAGCAAATAATTCACCGCCATTACCTGAACCAGTACAATTTCTAATATAGATAGGACCTGGATTATGGTTTGGAGTATAACCGTGATGTCTGTTATTGCTGGAAATACAATTTGATACATAATGTACTGCCTGTGTGTAATTACCGCCGAGTTTAAAACCTTCACCGTTACCGTCTGCTTCGCCGTTAGAGTATGCTTTACAGCCATCAATAATTACAGTTTGAGGACTGTCATAAAGGTCAAATCCATCATCACCATTGCTGGTTGCAGTACAATTGGTGAGAGTATTGCCTGCACCCATGGTCTGTTTAGGTCCAAATCCATCAGACATACCACCATTGTTTTTAAGATCAAAATTATCGGTTGCAGAACAATTAATTACTTTAGTATGATGTCCGCCCTTATTGATTTCAAGTCCGGTATTTCTGTTAGTATTAAACTGACAGCCGTCAAAAGTGTTGTAGCCGCCAGTAACATAAGCTCCCTGATAACCAGCTCTTGTTATTGTGATATTTTTAAAATACCAGTAGCTTCCGGTTACATAAAAACCGTATGAGTCCTGAACCCATGAACTTGTCGGGAACTGGAAGTCGAACACAGCCTGACCGCCGCTTCCTTCAACTCTTATATTTTCGCTTGATGTGCCTGATTTTGAAAATGTGATTGTGTTTTTACTGCCAGATGTGTAAGAAATCCTATAAGTACCAGCTTGACATAAAATAGTTGTACCGGCTGCAGCTTTACTTAAAGCAGCTGAAAAACTCAATGCATCGCTGAAACTTGTTCCGCCTGCAGATGATGAACCTGTAGGTGTAACATAAAGAGTAGCACTTGCTCTTGCAATGTCCGAACCATCCAGCACATTTAACACTGAAGTATCAGAATTTCTTTCAGAAAAAGGATTACAGTTGAACCATACAATCAAAAGAATTGCAGATAAAACCGCAACAACTACTAATTTACCTTTCTTCATTTAAATTCTCCTGTTTTTTTCTTTTATTTTAAAAGTTTTTTAGAGGGTCATAAAAGCCATCAGTCTTTTAAATGACTTATGTTGATTTTTCATTAAAAATAAAAAAACAACATACATATAATAACTTTTAAAATAATAATATAATGTTTAATCGAACCAATAAAATAAATATATTTTTAATTAATTATAATACGATAATCAGTGATTGTATATATCTATTTGTTATATTTATCTGTTAGATTATATTAATATTATAAATTCTATAAAAAAATATTATATATTATAATAATTTTATTTTCAAAAATTGGTTTTATTTAAAAAAAACTATTTTTATCGCATAAATCCTCTTTTCACATTTAATTATTTAACTTCTTCATCCGATTTTTTATTATATCCAAATATTTACTAAAGATTTAAAATTTAAAAATTAAGGAATCTAATATTTCAACAATTAAAAGTCAGAATTTTGATGAATTAAAAAAAGTCATAAAAGACAAACCTTTTGTTCTTTATATAGGCGCCGGAGTCAACAGCAATCTCGCACCAAACTGGAACGATCTTTTAAAAAATATGATGAAAGAAGCCATAATAATGGCATTCACGGATAAAAGGCTCAAAGAAAAACAGATAGATAATCTTATCAAATATATTTTCAGCAATAATTTCGACAATTATTTCAGGGCTTCAATCTTAAAAGCACTTCTTAATAAACAGTTTTTACCCCTTCTGCAGAAAGAACT
>JAFGQB010000031.1 GCA_016935915.1 Spirochaetota bacterium | reverse complement strand
TCATATGAAGTAAAAGAGGAATTCGATCAGAGATACCCTTTGAATATTAAAAAATTCAAGTTTTTCCAGGGAAATAAAAAAATCAATTATGATGAATTTTTAAAACTTACAAGTGATGAATTCTTATTAAAGCAGAATGATAAGATCAGAAAGATCAAGATAGGCGGTTTTACTACTGCCGGTGTTTTCGGCGGATTGACAGTGGGATTTTTTATACCTTCTGCTATTTTTATAAGCAAACAGACAAATTATGATCCAGTTGACACTTCTTATACATTTTCGGGAGTAGCAATGGTGATACTGACGGGTGTTTCTTTGGCAGGATTAATTATTGATCTTTTTGTTACTTTTGTTTTGCTTTATAAAAATAAATACAGCGAGTATCCTGTAAGAAAAGCTGTAGAAAATTACAATGAAAATTTACGGAAAAAAATAGGTATAGTTCCTGAACTTTCATTTGAAAAAGATAAAATTAATCTTGAACTTAAAGCCAGATTCTAACTTGTTATGAAAAAAATAATTTCAATCCTTTTAATTACCCTTTTGTTTTCAAACTGTCTTGTATTAAAAATTAAAAAAGATTCGCCGCCATTGGTTGATTTCGGTATACCTCTGGCGGGTCATTACAGGAACAGGGATACAGCAAAGGCAATTTTTTACACGGTTTTATTTTCAACCGCCGTTATTGGTACTTTTTTGTTTGCCCCGATGTTCTATGACAACTCTTATAATGATCCGGTCCCTGTTATAAATTTCAACAGGAATATCACAGATCCTGTTTTTTACTCCTTTTTGGGCTCTGCCTGCACTATTTTGGGCGCATCATCCATCGATACTGCAGTTACATATCATTATGTTAATAATAAAATTATTGAAATTAATGATCAGGAATGGGACAGAAAAATGAAAATCACAAAATATCAGTTTATAACAGACTATCAAAGAAAATTAGAAATAATTAATGAAAACGAAGATAACAAGATCTATAAAAATGAAATTTTATACTATAAGAAAAAATTAATTGATGCAACTGTTACGGATGAAGAACTATTATTGATAAAAACAAATCCGGTTTTAAAAAAAAATCTTGAAAAAGAGCTCGGTTTTTATTATATAAAGAAAGAACTTGATTTGGAAAAAAAAGATGGAGAAAACAAATGATCATTGCATGCCTTGATCTTGAAGGTGTTTTAGTGCCTGAAATATGGATAAATGTCAGCGAACAAACAGGTGTTAAGGAATTGCGTCTGACAACAAGGGATATAAGTAATTATGATAAACTGATGAAGCACAGAATAAAAATATTGAGGGAAAACAACATAAAACTTAATGACATAAAAAATGTTATTAATAAAATGGTACCGCTTTCAGGTGCAGTTGACTTTTATAATAAATTAAAAGAAAACTTTCAGGTCATCATATTATCAGATACTTATTATCAATTTGCCATGCCTTTGATGAAGCAATTAAATTATCCTACATTGTTCTGTCATAATCTTATGACAGACAGTAATGATTATATAATTGATTATAAATTAAGGATTACGGAGTCAAAAAAAGAATCAGTCTTGAAGCTTAAAGAACTGAATTTTTTAGTTATTGCTGCTGGCGACAGTTATAACGATATAGCCATGCTGAAAGCCGCAGATAAAGGTATTTTGTTTAAACCTCCAGAAAATGTAATAAAAGAATATCCTCAGTTTACCATCACAAATGATTATAATGGACTTTTTGATGAATTTATTAGATCAAAAGAACTTTTAAAAGAATTTTAATATTATTTTTACCATAAATCATTTCTAAAAATTTTTTAAATGGAATTTTAGAAAACCATTAAATAAATTTCCATCCTTATAATGATATTCAATAACTAGGTTTTAAGAAGTTATATATATAAAATAATTCAAAATGAAGTTTTAAATGAAAACATTTTACCTTCAATGTTTAAAATTTATTTTATTTGAAATAAAAAAAGTAGATTAAAATGTTTTTTTCTGTTAATTTATTTAATAATGAAATTTATTTATTGCATTTTGTTTTTAATTTTAATCATTTCATCATTGTTTGCCAATACAGACAGTCAACAGATTTATGATGATTTCAACTTGTTGTATAATGATTTCCTTATAAGAGATGAAGGGAGTCTGAATGAAAAAAGACTTATAGATTATCTGGAGAAATTTTGTCAAATATATAATCTTAATTATACAATAACAAAAATTGACAATCAAAAGGATATAGTTACTAATTCTTATAATATAGAAATAATTCTAAAAGGCAGCAGTAAAGAAAATGATCAGATAGTGTTTTTCTGTCCGTTAAATTCACCGATTATCAATCAGTCATTTTATGATAATTCTTTATCAATTCAAGTCATGCTTGATTTAATAAAAAAATTGAATAATATCAGCTTTAAAAAAGATGTTATTTTTTTATTTTCAGGTGCAAATGAAGGAGAATATGATAAATATAACGGGATCAAATACTTTCTTGAAAACAGAGAAAATGTCAGTAAAACATTAATTGTTGTTGTCGATATTTTGAGCAATAAAAATAAGATCAGGTTTTCCGGCAGCAATGAAAAAAACTCGATCCCTCTTGAATTGCTGAAGAAATTTTTAAAACTCCAAAAAGGAAATAAAAATATCTATTTTAACAGAAACGAAATATTCAGAACGAGAATTCTTGCGCAAACCAGTGACAATTATTTAAATGAATTTTTGAAGAATGAAACAGTTGCTGTAAGTTTTTCAAACAGAGAAAATATTAAAGATATTAAGATTAAGGCAGAAAAAGAATATCAGGTGCAATTAACAGACTTCTTTTATAATTTTTTCTTATCATTTGATAATATTATTTTCCCCTTAGATTCTGATTATAATTATCTATATTTAAATTTTTTCAATATCCGAATAATTATTTCAGAAACAACTCAGATCATTTTATATTTATTATTGATATTTATTGCAATAGTTTTAAGAATGTTTTTTCCGAAATTTCAAAGGATTCATTACAGGTCAATAATAAATTTATTTCCTTATATTATGACGCTTTTTTCTCTTTTTTTTCTATTTTCTTTAATACCACTTTTTTTATTTTTTATTATAGAAAAAATTTTTCATATTTACAGATTATATTCAAACTCAATTATTATTTATATGATAAATATTTTTTTAATACCATTTGTTTTAATAATTACTTTTTTCAATTATGTTAAAATGTGGTCATTCCCTAAACACAGTTATCTTTACACTTATGGTTTTATGATTTCATGTTTCTTAAATATGGTAATAATTTTATTATTAGACATATCATTGATAATGATTTATTTATTGCCTTTAATATTAATTACTCTTAATCAATATTTAAAAAAAATTTTATGGGTAAGAATTATATTTCATTTTTTAATTTTTATGCCCTTTTTGATCTTGATATTTGATTTAACATATTTGAACAATCAATTTTTTTTGAACAACATTAATCCCATATTATTTAATTTGTTTTTTTCAATTTCTTGCTTCCCGTTCATTTTGATAATATTGGAAGTTTATGTAAGATTTATTAATCATATTCATATAAATAAAAAAATTATTTTTTCATCTGTTGTACTGGTTATTTTATTGTCATCAGTTTTTCTTGTTTTAAATGAAAAGGAAAAATTTAAAAAAGAAAATATACTGTCTGTAAAATTAATAACAAATGTAAAGGAAAATTTCAGTTATTTAAAACTGAAATCAAATTATAATATTGGGGAATTTTTTCTAAATCACAGATATGCAAAAAAGAAATATGCAATTAATGACAAACAATTTAATATTCCAATACAATCGGTTAAACCTTACTATACAATAAATACCAATCAATATAATGATTTTACATATATTTTTAAAATAAAATCTGACCATATTTTAGAATATTTGAATATTTATCTTGTCTGTCCTAAAGAATTCTATCCTTTGGAATCTAATTACAGATACAATAAGGTTGATCAAATTAATTTAAAAGATTATAATTTGAGCGGATTTAATACAGAAGAGAATGATTTTTATAGTTTTGCAATTGGAAGAAATGCAGGAGAGGAATTTGAGTTTAAAATTCATTTATTAAAGGGTAATTATAAAATTTTTATTAATATTGAGTTCCCTTTTATAGATTACAATTTTATTGATATAAATAATAAAAGCGGTTTTATAAATAAAAGAAGTTCATTTTTAGAACAAATAAATTTATAATGACAATTGATCAGATTGACATTAATTAATACATGATATGAAGACCGGAAAAGAAGAAAATACAATTTTCAACACCAAAATTGAGTCTCCGCTTGCGGAAGTCTTAAGACCAAAAAAACTCGAAGACTTCGTTGGTCAAAAATCAGTTTTAGGGAATGACTCAATTTTAACTAATTTGATTAAAAGCAATAATTTATCTTCGATTATCCTGTGGGGCCCTCCCGGAGTAGGTAAAACCACAATAGCAAAAATTATTTCAAATATAACAAAATATGAATTTATTAACTTAAATGCCGTCTTAACAAGCATTAAAGATGTAAAGAGTATAATGGAAAATGCAAAAAATAAATTGGCTGTTACCGGAATGAAGACAATTTTATTCATCGATGAAATTCACAGGTTCAATAAAGCCCAGCAGGATGCGTTTTTATCCTATGTTGAGCAGGGCACTATTATATTGATCGGTGCAACCACTGAAAATCCTTCTTTTTCAATAATTAATCCGCTTTTATCCAGGGTAAAAATTGTCAAACTGGAAAAATTAAACAAAGATGACATTAAAGTTTTAATTAACAAGGCAAAAAATCATTATAAAAGCGAAAAAAATATTACAATAGAAATAAGTGATAATGTAGAAGAAACAATCATAAAATTTTCAAGCGGTGATGCAAGAAAATGCTATAGTATAATTGAGCTGGCGGTTTTATTTTCTGACAATAAAAATAATACTGTAAAAATCACAAATGATCTTATTGAAAAAATATTACAGAATAAAATACCATTTTATGATAAAAAGGGAGATTATCATTATGATTACATCTCTGCACTTCATAAATCAATGAGAAATTCCGATGTAAACGCAAGCATATATTATACTGTAAAAATGCTATCATCAGGTGAGGATCCTTTGTATATCATAAGAAGAGTCATTCAGCACAGCAGCGAAGATGTTGGGCTTGCAGATCCGAATGCACTGACAATCAGCATTGCAGCAAGAGAAACAGTTTTGGCTTTAGGAATGCCCGAAGCTAAACTTGCCATTTTACAAGCTGTTGTTTACAATGCATTAGCGCCAAAATCCAACTCTTTGCTCGAGGCTTACAATAAAGCCCTTGATGATATAAACAGATTTCCCGATCTTACAGTACCTCTTCATTTGAGAAATGCACCTACCTCACTAATGAAAGAACTTGATTACGGAAAAGGATATGAGTATTCGCATGATTATGAGATACCTGTTACAGGCATGCAGTGTCTGCCCGATGAGTTGGACGGTCAAGAATATTATAAACCTCATAATTTCGGGTTTGAAAAAAAATTAAGAGAAAGCTTGTTAAAAATAAGAGAGATAAAAGAGCAGTTAAAGAAAAATAAATAAAATATTAATGTATGCTTGTCAAATATTCCTGAATTTGTTTATGTGAATTAATATATTCATTCATTTGATCAAAATTATTTGCCATAAACACATCATATTCTTCTTCAGAATATTGTATAGAGTCAAAAAAAACCTTTTTTTTCTGCAGGAAAAAGCTTTTCTGTTCGTCTTCTGATTTGTCCTTAACCTGATCTATAAATTGAGATATATATCTTTTATGCAAAACCGATATTGCAAAAAAGATCTCAATATCTAATTTTGATGAATTCTTGACAAGATTTTCCATGTGGTTAAAATCTATATCAGTTGAATTTTCATTAATTATTACAGGGTTATTAGATTCGACGGTTTTATTGTCTTTTTTACAGGAGAAAACAATCAGAAAAATAATAAAAAAAACAATAATTTTTTTCAAAACAAAACCTCCTTGGGCTAATTTAATAATTTTCGGAATAATTTAAATATTTTATTATGAAATAGTCAATGATTTTAATAATAATTTATAAATAATAATAATAGAAGTTGATTTTTTTTAAATTTCTGTTAAATTAAATAATAGTTATAAACAATAATTCCGATTTTATAATGATTATTGAACAAAATATCATTAAATGCCTTAAAGCATAAAATGACTGCCTTGAAATTTAAAAGCTGGCTAAAAAGCGATTTTATTTATAGAGGATCATCTGCTTTTAAGCATTTGATATAATTTTTTTTATTTACAATTATGAACCGGAATTTAAATATTTTCTGATTTTTAAACTGATCAGAGAAAAAGAATTAAGATAACAAATTATGAACATAATAAAAACAGATATTAATAAATGCATTAATTGCCAGAGATGTATAGCGGACTGTCCGGTTAAATATTGTCAGGATGCATCAAGCGGTAAAATAGTTGATGTAATTGATGACAGATGCATATACTGCGGCAGATGCGTTGATGCCTGCAAACATGATGCAAGATTATATGAGGATGATTTTAAAAGATATACAGCCGCTTCTCACGATGATGTAGTTTTTCTTTTTGATCCTGCTATAGTTGCTTCTTTTGGGGAACACTACAAAAAGATGATCCACTTTGTTAAGCATTATTTAAAGGCAACCAGAGTGTATGATGTCAGTTTTGGAGCCGAATTAACTATAATAAAATTAGTTAAATACATATTAAATAATAAGCCGAAACTTCTCATTTCCAACATATGTCCAACTGTGGTTAAATATATTGAATTATATAAACCCGAGTTAATAGAATTTTTGTGTCCGATAGATACTCCAGCCATGGCAACCGCCAGATATTTAAGGGAAGTTGAGAATTATAAAGGTGAAATTGCTTATTTTGGGCCATGCATATCAAGGAGTTTTGAATTCAATGATCCTAATACTTTCGGATACATAAATTATAACATCACTTTTAAAAATGTTGATGAAATTATCAATAAAAGGCAGATTCCTTTAAAAAGTTTTCATGAAATAAAATTTGATTCAATAATGCCTGAAAGAGGAGTTAATATTTCAAGTCCAGGAGGATTAAAAAGCTTATTGCTGAGGGATCTGAAAAAAACAAAATACAGGATCAAAAGGATTGAAGGTCCTGTTTTATATAATGAATATTTTGATGAACTTTTAAAGAACATAAAAGAGGATAAATTCCATCCCCACTTTATTGACGCTTTAAACTGCGAAAAAGGCTGCAATTACGGTCCCGGAAGCGTTAAAAATTTATCGCAGGATGAAACAGATTTTATCATTAATACAAGAATCAAAGAGATAAATAAATACTATAAAGGCGTTAATCCGTTTAAAAAAACTTTCGGAATCATTGATGCAAAGGCTAAAAATATTGAATTCAGAAGAAATTATACAAAAAGAGAACTTGACTTTAATGAATCAAATATAAAAGATGAAGATCTTGAAAAAATTTATTATGATCTTAATAAAAAGCTGCCTTCGGATTTTCAAGATTGTTCATTTTGCGGGTATGATCTATGTAAAAACTTTGCCAGAGCTATATACGGGCATTTAAATGTTAAGGAAAATTGTCATTACTTTATAATAGACAATCTGAAATTAAATCTTGCAAAAATAAAAAAATTTTTATTGAGCATGTCAAATATAGTTCAGGATCTTATAAATACCATTGATAACATGAAAATAGATTTTGCAGAAATAAGCAATTCAATTTCTTTAAATTTCGATGCTCTTCAAAATATTAATAGAATTAATGTAGAAATTAATAAATTATCCAATGATTTTATACCGATTTTGGATGCCATCATTTCAATAGCGGATCAAACACACCTGCTCTCATTGAATGCCGCCATAGAGTCTGCAAGAGCAGGGGCAATGGGTAAAGGTTTTGCTGTTGTCGCTCAACAGGTAGATTTATTATCAAGCCAGACTTCAAAGGAAGTTGAAAAAATTACACCTATGGTTGAACTTTTACTGAATAAGATCAATGAAACCAACTCAAGAGGGGACAGAGTTTTAAAGGAAATGGATACCATAAATAATGTAATTTCTGAGTTTTTCAAGTCATTGCAGAAAATTTCAACAAACTTAAATGCATTAGCTAACCATATTAAAAAAATGTAGCTTTTATTTTTAAAATTTATTTTATGGCAGTTTATCAGTTGGCGAATGAATAAAAAAAATTACAATAAAAATATTCAGTTAAGTGCAGTATTTAAAAATATTGAAAATCTCTTTACTCCTTCACAATTTAATAAAATAATTACAGCATATAATTCAAAAAGAAAAACAACTTTCAGGATTAATTTATTAAAAATTAACAGGATTGAACTTATAAAGCAGTTGAAGGCAGAAAACATTAAGTTTAATAATATAAATTTTATAAAGGATGCTTTTTATCTTGAAAGTGATGATAAAAAATTATTAAATTCAAGTTTATATAAAGAAGGGTTTATATATCTGCAGAGCATTTCGAGCATGATGCCTGCGGTTGTTTTGTCGCCCAAAAAAAGCGAAAAAATCCTCGATATAGCAGCATCACCTGGGAGTAAAACGACACAAATGGCAGGTATAATGAACAATACAGGTAAAATAGATGCTGTTGAACCCGATTTTATCAGGATGGAAAGATTGAAATATAACTGCAGCCTGCAGGGAGTAAAAAATGTGAATTTTTATCATACAAAGGGAGAAAAATTTTACATCTCCAGAGAAAATCATTATGATAAGGCTTTAGTTGACGCTCCATGTTCCGGAGAAGGAATAATTTCGGCTAACGATAAAAACCCAATTAAAAACTATTCGGGGAAAAATATCTTAAGATTGTCAAATCTGCAGTTCAAGCTTCTGAAAAGCGCCATCATTTCTGTAAAAATAGGTGGGACAATAGTTTATTCGACATGTACTTTGAATAATTTTGAAAATGAGGAAGTAATTGACAAAATATTAAATGACAGGGATATTAAAGTCAGCATTGAACCTATAAACGATTTTTTTAACATGGAAGAAAAAATAGAACCTTTTATTAAAGCTGGAAATATAATTTATAATAGCCAGATAAGAAAATCATTAAGATTATTGCCATCACAGAGGATGGAAGGATTTTTTATCTGTAAGTTGAGAAGATTTAAATAAAAAAAATATTTATAAAAAATTACTTTTCTGCTATAATCCAGCAATGTCTTAAAGAAAAAGGAGCAAACTTTTGCGAAGAGAAATAATACCTGACGGAGCCGATTCTCTAACCTATGAAATCAGGGAAATTGTCATTATTGCAAATGAACTAAAAAAACTCGGATTGGAACTGATCTATGAAAATATAGGCGATCCAGTAGCTAAAGGTGAAAAAATCGAACCGTGGATAAAAAATGAGATGAAAAAATTGATAGAAAATGATTATTCATGGGCTTACTGCGATACTCAAGGTGTAAAAGAGACAAGGGAATATCTTGCTGAACTGACAAATAAAGAGGGCGGTGTTCAAATTACGGAAAATGATATCTACTTTTTTAATGGTTTGGGAGATGCAGTTGCAAAAGTTTTCGGATTTTTAAAACGTGAGGCAAGGGTCATTGGGCCGACACCTGCATATTCAACTCATTCATCGGCAGAAGCAGCTCATTCAGGTTATGAACATTTAACTTATAACTTGTTGTCGGAAAAAAACTGGCAGCCCGATGTTGATGAAATTTTCAACAAGGCAAAATATAATGACTCTATTGCAGGTATACTGATAATAAATCCTGGTAATCCTACAGGTGCCGTAATGCCAAGAAAGACTTTGAAACAAATTTGTGAAATAGCAGAAGAACTTGATCTGTTTATTATAGCGGATGAAATATATTCGGAGCTGGTTTACTCTACAGCAGAGAGAGTTAAACTCAGCACTGTAATCGGCAATAAAGTGTGCGGTATAAGCCTTCGCGGGATCAGCAAGGAGATACCATGGCCAGGTTCGAGATGCGGTTGGATGGAAGTTTACAATAAAGACAAAGATAAACAATTTAAAAAATATATTGATACCATATTAAGTGCAAAAAGGCTGGAGGTCTGCTCAACGACAATGCCTCAGATGGCAATACCGAATATTTTCAAAAATCCTTTATATGAAATACATAAAAAGAACAGAAGACAAAAGTATGAAGACAGGGCAAAACAACTTGTCGAAATTTTTAAAGATGCAAAAGGGATTAAGCTTATACCTCCTCAGGGGGCATTTTATGTAACTGCTCTTTTTGATGAAAATTTATTGAACAATGACCAGAAGCTTGAAATAAAGAATCAAACAATTAAAAGTAAAATTGATGAATTGTGCAGCCAAAAGCATATTGAATTTGACAAAAGATTTGTCTATAATCTTTTAGGAAGCACAGGAATAATCACAGTACCGTTGACCGGCTTTTATTCTAAAAAACATGGAATAAGATTTACGCTTCTTGAGGAAGATGATAAAAAAAGAGAATTTATATTCACAACAATAAGAGATAAAATGCTCGAATATATAAATTACACTAAGTGATCTTAAGCTTTTTTAAAATTTCATCTGCTGAGTATGCAAAATCAATGAAATCGAGACTTCTTTCATCAATAAAACATGAACGGTTTTTCAAATGATCAATCAGCGGTTTCCAGTGATCACCGAAACAGATCACAGGCACTTTTTTAATCAGAGATTTATTTATAAGGTCATTAACTATACTGAATTCCGCCAATGTTCCAATCCCGCCGCTGAAAATCACAAAACCTTCTGAATTTTCGGTTAATTTTTTTAATCTTTCATAAAGATCATTGCAGACCATGACATTTTTTTTTGTATAAAAACCGCTTTTATAATTATCGATTATAACTCCTAAAGCATATCCTCCTGCTTCATAAGCTCCATCCCTTGATGCTTTCATGATGCCTGAACCGCCTCCGTTCATCACAAAATAACCGAGTTTTATTAATTTGAAGGAAAGTTCATATGCGATTTTATAATCCGTTTCATTTTGATCAAGCTTTGATGAACCGAAGATTGAAATGTACTTTTCTTTCATATTTAAATATACTATATTTTTTTAAATATAATCAACAGTTAGATAGATTATATTTAAAAATATCATTTTTTGTAAATTTTTTTGTTATTGATAAATATGAAATACTGCCTTTTTTTTCCATTCTGACATTAGCTATGTTATCAGGGCAATCAGAGTACAACAAGGTTAATTCTGCTGAAAATCTAACAGTATCTTCATCATGATTTTTTAATAATATAGTCACAGGTCCCGGAAATTCTTCCGTTTCAAAAAGAGCGTCATTTTTTGTCTGGAATTTTTTTAAGATATCATTTTCATCTTTATTTCTTCCGACTATGATCTTACTGCCATTAAATCTAAAGTGTCTGCCGTATTTCAATAATTCAAGATCTCTCATTGTTATATTTTTCTCATGATCCAGCATGTCCCTTAATCTGTTTGCATAAATTTTTTGCGTTAATAAACAACCGCCTGCCGGAGATGAAAATGTTTTAATATTTAATTTACGGGCATATTCATTCTGGATTTTTCTGCTTCTGCCTGAAATATTTACAAGCCTGTTTCTGTCGATCAAACCTTTTAGCTCAGGTTCAGTAGGCTGCAAAATTTTAGCGGACAAAGGTCTTACCAGTATCCCTCTGGCATCTGCATTTTTTTCGATATAGTTAAGAGCGCTTATATGCTGGGACATCGGTCTCTGTCCAACAACCTCCCCTGTAATGATAAAATTTGCTTTCATATCTTCCATTATTTTTTTTGCCTTTTTAAGCATGAATATCTTGCAGTCAACACAAGGATTTATCTCTTTGCCCCATCCGTATTGAGGATTTTTAATGATATCGATATATTCGTCTCCAACAGGCACTACTTTTATTTCAAGATCATTCTGTTTTTTTAATTCATCAATAAAATCTTTTTCCTTTTCATCACTACTCCATAATGGTGAAGAAAAATATATACATGTAACATCTATACCCTGATCTTTAATCAATCTTGCAGCGATTATTGAATCAAGTCCGCCAGATAACAATGCTATTGCTTTTATCTTTTTGTTCATAAAAATTCAATTTTAAAAATTTATCTATATTTAACTTTTTTTAAAAAAAAATCAATAGTTTTAAGATTTAAATTATAATTTATACTGTGGTTTACCGGCAAGAGAAAGTAATATTGCTTACATTAGTTTGTTTATTGTTCATTAAAATTGATTGTGTATCTTTTTGTTCGGGCGGACACTGCCCACAGGGGTACTCCGACTGACAGTGAGATAGTTATTGAGCCTAAAGCGCTGAAAAAAAGCGTTGCAGGTACGACAATTGGAGGACTGTTGTAAATATTGGTAAAAGAAAGCGTAATTAAGCTGGACATGGCTAACAGACCAAACAGCCCGAATCCTGCAGAAAATACCGAAATGCCTGCAATTCTTATTTTTGTCTGTTTGTCAATAAATCTGTTTATATCATCATTGAATTCTTTACTGTTCATATAATCAAAATGAAGTTTTATTTTATCTGTATAACCTAAAAACATAGAATAATATAAAAAATATTCATAATAATCATCAGGACCATAGTAATTATTGACATAATATGAGTTGTGATTGGAAAAATTCATTTTCAAAATATTATCTTCTTCAAATGTATATGATTTTAATGTGTTGAATTTTATATGGCTTTCAGGAATATTTTTCTGTTGTAGAAGATTTGAAAGACTCCTTGTTATATAATCTTCGCCGATATCTGTAAAATATACTTGTTTAAAGACATATTTGTTGAAATTACCGTCGATTCCGTAATAAAACAAAATTGAATCTATATACTTTGTTTCTGCGGATAAAGGTTCATTTAAAAAAATATTGCCGAGATTATGATAATAAACGCTCGGAGTATGAATGATTATATAATTATAAACTCTTGGATAATAAGGATACCTTGGATAACGGCGGTAATACGGATGATGTCTGTATGCCGAGATGTAAAAAATATTCAGAATGAGGAAACTGAAAAGTATTATAATTTTTTTTGTCAAATTCAGCCTCCTTTTTTAAGGTTTTAATTTAATGATATAATTTTTAAATAAAAAAAAAGTATATTTTACAAATAAATTTCATAATATAAGAATAATTACCCGGGTAAAAGTGAAATTTTCTCTTTTATCCAGTTGATCCATTCTTCAATGCCGAGTGATTTTTTACATGATATTTTTACCGGTTGAAGGTTTTTATTTAGCTTTTTAAGAGTTTCGTTTAATTTTTTGAAATCAAAATCAGAAAAGTCCATTAAATCAATTTTATTGATGAGCAAAAGGTTGGCTTTTTCAAATATCTTAGGATATTTGACCGGTTTATCATGACCTTCGGGAACCGATAAGATTACTATTTTATAATCTTCTCCGAGATTATATTCAACAGGACATATCAGATTTCCGACGTTTTCAATCAATATCAGGTCATATCTTTTTTTGATCTTTTGGATAACAGTGTTTATCATAGAAGCATTTAGATGGCATGAATCAAATGTATTGATCTGATAAACGTCGGTGCCTGACTTTTCTATTTTTTTGGCGTCAATGTCTCCCGCAATATCGCCTTCTATCACTAATATTTTGTAATTAAAGAGTTTTTTAATAGTTTCCAATATAACAGAAGTTTTTCCAGAACCCGGACTTGACATGATATTAAAAACAATGGTATTATTTTTTTTGAAATATTCATGGTTTTTCAGGGCTATAATTTCATTTGAGGACAACACGTCCTGCATAACATTTATTTTTTTCATTTTGATCCTTATTACTCGGTTTCTAATGATTCGATCAATAATTCCTTCCCGCTTATCACGTTGAATTTTTCATCATAACCGCAATTTTTACAGGTTGCAAAAACAGAGTCTGCTGTAAATTTATTGCTGCATTCAGGACATTCAAGCTCAATATCCCTGATGATAAAATTTAATTTGGCACTGCTGAAAATCGTGCCTTTTTTTAAAATTTCAAAATAAAAATCTATTGATTCGGATGAATAACCAGAATATTTCCCTATTATAATGTTTATTTTAACTATTTTATCTATTTTTTTTCCTTTTAATTCTTTTTTTAATATTTTGATAATTGATTCTGTTATACTATATTCATGCATTTATTTTTTGTTATTAAAAAATTAGTATTAATTATTATATAAACATATTTTTATTAATTCATCAATAGATACATAATTGATTTTAATTTTAAACTATTTGTCATGTAATTACATTTTTAATTCATTGTATTTAAATTGGATAAAATTTATGACATTTAAGATATATATTTAAAATTTGAACAATTGACAGTATAATAAACTGATTCTTATTGATTTTTATCAAATATAAAAAAAAGTTAAAAAATTTCTTTTTATTTGACTAATCATTAAAATAAAAATAAAATATTTAATATACATAATACCTATCAAGGAGAAGAGATAGTTATGAAAAGAAAGTTCTTTTTATTAATACTATTTATGTTATATACATATATCAATATTTTCGGTATATCACTTGTATATTTATGGGAAAGAAGATATACAAATGCTAAAGATATGAAAGAGAGAAGAGATGTTGTTCTTGCTTTAAGCAAAAAAGTTACAGCTGATTATGAGCCGTTGATATTAAAAATATTGAAGGATCAGGCTTATTATGCTCCTGACAGAGATCCGCAAAATTACAGATATTATGAAGATCTGGTTTATTATGTTGCGGATATGATGATTAATTTAAAAATAAAAAAGGCAAATGACGATCTTGTTTTAATGTATAAAAAAATGGTCAATCCTTTGCATCTGGGAATGATTGCGGAAGCAATAGGTATGGTCAATGTGAAAAAAGACCTTGATTTTTTAAATGAAGAGTTAAAACTCATAAATATCATGCATAGAACAGGAAAATATAAAGATAAAGACAGGCAATTATACGGTATAATAAGAGGACTGGAATACTATAATGACGCTTCATCCTTTACAGAGTTATTTTATGCAGCTATTCCAAATTACGGTAAAACTATTCAGGATGAAGCATTAAGTGCAATAAATGCAATAACAAAGGATTCTGCGCCCTTATGCAGAAAAATAGTTGAAGAGGAAAGTGATCCAAGAATAATATTGGATGCGCTGAATTACGGATATAAGTCAGAATCCTCCCCAGAAAGCAAAATAGGATTGTCACAGGCAGCATTATCAAAAGGATTCAATTCCGAAGTCAGTGATCCTCCGATTGCTGTTATCTTTGGAAATATTAAAGACCAGAGCGTTAAATATTTAGGCGAATTGAAGTCTTCTGATATAAGAACTTATCAGCTGATAGAAAAAAAATGGAGCGAAGATCAGGAGCCTATTTCAAGAATAATTTCAGTTGAAGCTCTACAAAAGATCGGGACAGAGGATGCCGGAAAAATCCTTGCAAAATGGCTGGGTTTTTTTATTGAAAAAAAGAAAATTGAGTCATCGGCAAGAACATCTTATAAAGAAGAAGATAAAATAATAATCGCAATAATCAGAGCACTTGGCGACACCAAAGGAGAAGCCGGCATTGAGGAAATGTTTGAAATAACTCCAATATTCGGCAATCCTATAGTTGATGAGGCAAGGAAATCATTACAGAAAAAGGGTATAACACAATAAGTTTTAAATCATATTTAGGTTTTTAATTAAAAAGTTTAAATTCGGTTTTTAAAGAAAGCCGATTGATAATATAAAATTTTATTATTTCATTAAGATTTATTATGCTTATTAATTGTTTCTGGTAAAATTAATGTAAAAATTTATATTTAAATAATATAATTTATTAATAATTTATTTTTTAGTTTATATAAAAGGATATTTTATGGAATCAAAATTACAGGAGCTTACAAAAAAAATTTATAAAGAAGGTGTATTAAAAGGAGAAGAAGAAGCAAAAAATATTCTAGATAGTGCAAAAAATGAAGCAGAAAATATTATAAATAAAGCAAAAAAAGACGCTGAAAATATTATTATTAAGGCAAAATCAGAATCAGAGCAGTTGAAAAGCAAAATCTTATCTGAACTTAAAATGTCAAGCGGACAGGCAATATCTCTGCTCAAACAGAATATTACTGATCTATTGGTAAATAATACATTGTCCGATGATGTAAAAAAGATTTCCTCTGATGTGGATTTTATTAAAGAAATTATAAGCCAGATTATTTCCAAGTGGAGTCCTGATAATAAAAATATTGATCTGGAACTTATTCTTCCGGATAAAATGAAAAATGAACTTGTAAGTTATTTCAAAAATAAAGCCAAAGATGTGCTGAATAAAGGAATTGAACTTAAATTTGACTCAAGAATGGAAAATGGTTTTAAAATTGGACCAAAGGACAAATCATTTATTTTATCCTTTACAGAAAAAGATTTCGATCAATTTTTAAAGTCTTTTTTAAAAGAAAAATCCAGAGAAATTTTATTTTAAAAAAGGGTAAAAAAAGTGAGTACTTACTATTATTTAATAGCAAGTTTACCGGAATTAATTTTTGATGCCGTTAAAACTGCTGTTACAATTGAAGAATTTATTAATTTTTGTTCCGAAGAATTAAAAGCTGCCGATTTTAACAATATAAAAAAAATATTTATTTTTAACGATATTAAAAATTCTGTTTTTTATAAAGAAAAAAATTTTAAGTATTTTGTGCCTTCCTTTTATTCTGAAGAAGAATTTAAGGCAAATTTAAAGGACACTGATACTTTTTATCCTTTTATTGCCGAATATTTTTATCATAATAAATCGGAAAAAAGAATTTATCCAAAGCTTTTAAAAGCAGATGAACTAATTCTTTTGTTTTATGAGTTTATTGATGATTTTTCTGATGGAGTGTTAAAAGAGTACTTTTTATTTGAACTTGACCTGCGCAATGCATTGACCGCTATATCTTTAAGGGCAAATCAGATTTCAGATCCAAATAAAATTATTGTTTTTACGGATCAGTCTAAATCTTTCATAAAAAGCACTGCAGTCGATTTTGGATTAAGCAGACATCTGGAATATTTAAATAAATTGGTTGATGTTTATAAGTCCGGTGATTTGATTAAGATCGAAAGGACAACAGAAGATATTAAATGGCAATGGCTTGAAGAAAATGCCGAACAGAAAGAATTTTCATTGAACTATCTTTATTCATATACAGTTAAGCTGTTAAGCGTTGAAAGATGGAAAAATTTAACGGACAAAAAGGGAGAAGAATTTCTCAATAATATTATGGAAAACATTTCTAACAGTGTTAATTTTGAAAACTTTTAGGGGGTTTAAATAAAATGGTAAAAGGGAAAGTAGTAGGAATAATATCAAATTTGATTACCATAGAAGTCGACGGGCCTGTTTCTCAAAATGAAATATGTTTTATTGAACATAATAAAGAAAAATTAATGGCAGAAGTTATAAAAATCAGCGGAAACCTTGCGTTTGCACAGGTTTTTGAAAGTTCAAGAGGTTTGAAGATCGGGCTGGAAGTTGAATTTAGCGGCCATATGCTTGAGGTAGATCTTGGTCCGGGATTACTGTCAAAAAATCTTGACGGACTGCAGAATGATCTTGACAAAAAAGAGGGAGTTTTTTTAAAAAGGGGTGAATATACCCATGCTCTTGATCTTGATAAAAAATTTGATTTTATTTCATCTGCAAAGAAAGGGGATGAAGTCCATAGCGGAGACTGGCTTGGTTATGTGACAGAAAACTGGATCGAACATAAAATAATGGTTCCCTTCAAATTAGAAGGCAGATGGAAAGTCAAGGAAATCGTTAAAAACGGTAATTATAAAATAACAGACAAAATTGCAGTACTGGTGAATGATAATGGCGATGAGGAAACAATAACAATGATTCAAAAATGGCCTATTAAAGTAGCAGTAAAAGCCTATAAAGAAAAACCAAGACCGTTTAAAATCATGGAAACAGGAGTAAGGATAATTGACACTTTTAATCCTATGGCTGAAGGAGGCACAGGATTTATCCCGGGACCGTTCGGATGCGGTAAAACTGTTCTTCAGCATGCTATAAGTAAAAATGCCGAAGCTGATCTTATCATTTTTGCCGCTTGCGGTGAAAGAGCAAATGAGGTTGTGGAGATTTTTAAAGAATTTCCTGAACTTATAGATCCCAGAACAGGCAGAAAACTTATCGAAAGAACAACCATTATCTGCAATACATCAAACATGCCTGTTGCAGCAAGAGAAGCCAGTGTTTATACTGCCATGACTATAGCTGAATATTATAGGGCAATGGGTTTGAGGGTATTGATGCTGGCAGATTCTACATCAAGATGGGCACAAGCATTGAGGGAAATGTCCAACAGAATGGAAGAACTGCCTGGTCCTGATGCATTTCCCATGGATCTTCCTGCAATCATATCAAACTTTTATTCAAGAGCGGGCATGGTTTATCTGAATAACGGTAAAATCGGTTCTATCACTTTTATTGGCACGGTGTCTCCCGCTGGGGGCAACCTGAAAGAGCCTGTAACTGAGTCAACAAAAAAAGCAGCAAGGTGTTTTTATGCATTGTCTCAACAGAGGTCAGACTCAAAAAGATATCCAGCTGTTGATCCTATTGACAGCTATTCAAAGTATCTGGAATATCCTGAAGTTCAGGAATATTTAACAAAGAATGTCGGTGATAATTGGGTTGATAATGTTTTAAATGCCAAAAACTGGTTGCTGAGAGGCAAAGAAGCATTTGATCAGATAAATATATTGGGTGATGACGGAGTGCCGGTTGATTATCATATCACTTACTGGAAGTCCGAAACCATTGACTTTGTTCTTATGCAGCAGGATGCATTTGATAAAATCGATTCTATAACGCCTTTTAAAAGGCAAAAATATATGCTTGATTTGATACTTATGATCTGTGAGACAAATTTTAATTTTGAATCATTTGAAAAAGTTCCGCCTTATTTCAAAAGAATAATAAATATCTTAAAGCAGATGAATTATTCAGAATTTAAACAGGACAATTTTTATAATTTTGAAAATGAACTGAAAGAAGTTATTAAAGAGAGGAGCGTTCAATAATGCAGACAAAAGCGTTTCAGAAAATATATACAAAAATAACCAAACTTAGCAAAGCAACTTGTTCGCTGAATGCATCAGGCATTGGCAATGAAGAGCTTGCTTTTGTGGACGGTAGATCAGCCCAGGTTATTAAAATAGACAAAGACGAGGTTACCCTCCAGATTTTTAAGGGTACTGAAGGTATCCGTACAGATGCCGAAGTTATTTTTACAGGAAATCCTCCTATATTAAAAGTTTCTGACCAGCTTGCAGGCAGATTTTTTAATTCTTACGGTGAACCGATAGACGGCGGACCTGAAATCGAAGGTGAAGAAAGAGAGATAGGCGGTCCCAGTGTAAACCCTGTTAGAAGGAAGCAGCCCTCGGAATTAATTAAAACAGGTATAGCAGGAATAGATTTAAACAATACTCTTGTAACCGGGCAGAAGATCCCTTTTTTTGCAGACCCTGACCAACCTTACAATCAGGTAATGGCGAATGTTGCGCTAAGAGCCGACTCCGACAAAATAATACTCGGAGGCATGGGTTTGTCAAATGACGATTATCTTTATTACAAGAATCTTTTTGATAATGCAGGAGCATTGGAAAAGATCGTCTGTTTTGTCAACACAACAGAAGATCCTCCGATTGAACGGCTTTTGGTTCCAGATATGGCGTTAACAGCAGCCGAATATTTTGCAGTGAATAAAAATGAAAAGGTTCTTGTCCTGTTAACAGACATGACCCTTTATGCGGATGCGCTTGCAATTGTATCAAATAAAATGGATCAGATACCGTCAAAAGATTCCATGCCTGGATCATTATACTCTGATCTTGCTAAAATTTACGAAAAAGCAGTTCAGTTCCCGTCTGGCGGGTCTATTACGATCATAGCTGTAACAACACTTTCAGGGGGCGATATTACTCACGCTATACCTGACAATACAGGGTATATCACTGAAGGGCAGCTTTTTTTAAGGAAAGATTCGGATATAAACAAGGTTATAGTTGACCCGTTCAGGTCGCTGTCAAGGCTTAAACAGCTTGTAATAGGTAAAAAAACAAGATTAGACCATCCTCAGGTAATGAATGCTGCGGTCAGACTTTATGCTGATGCGGCAAACGCAAAGACAAAAAGAGATAACGGTTTTGATTTAACCGATTATGATGAAAGAACAATTAAATTCTCTTTGGATTATTCAAATGAACTTTTGGCAATTGATATAAACATTGATGTTGACAAAATGCTTGATACCGCATGGGAACTCTTTGCAAAGTATTTTACAAAAGCGGAAGTTGCCATTAAAAAAGATATAATGGATAAATATTGGAGAGGAAAATAATTTAAAGAGCTAATAATTATGGCATTAAAATATCAGTTTAATAAGATATCGCTTCAATTCTTGAGAAAACAGCTTGCAGTGAGGGAAAGAGCTTTGCCTATTTTAAAAAGCAAGGAGTCAGCCTTGAGGCTTACTGTTAAAAAATACAAGAAACTTTTACAAGAGCTCAATGATAAGTATGATTTAAAAATGAAACTGATAAACGGATTTAAAAGATTGTGGGCAGAGTTTCCTGATGAGCTGTTTTTGTTAAAAGAAGTTGTGTTGCAGGAGAATAAAATTGCAGGAATTAAAATACCTGTACTTGAAAAGATAGATTATGATGTTGCTGATTTCTCAAGGTTTTTAAATCCTGCATGGCTTACAACAGGTGTCCAGATATTAAAAGAGACTGCTGAACTTATCATTCAAATAAAAATAACAGAAAAAAGCGTTTCTATTTTGGAATATGCAAGAAGGAAGACAACTCAAAAGGTGAATCTTTATGAAAAGGTTCAAATTCCTCAATACAGTGAGGCTATATTAAAGATTAAAAGATTTCTTGAGGATGTTGAAAATTTGGAAAAGTCAGCGCAAAAGATCACAAAGCAAAGACAGGCTGCGGTTTAATGGAGAAATACAATGATTGAAAAAATGAAAAAATTATCATTGATCATATATCATAATTCCCGTGAAAAATTTTTAAAAGACCTCCAAAATCTTGGTCTTGTCCATCTGGAATCCGACAGATCAATACATAATGATGAAATATTGAAATTAAAAGAAGAAATAATAAGACTGAGAAAAAATGAAATGTTACTCAAAACAATGATGAAAAATGTAAAAAAGATTGAACAAAAAGAATATTCTATGAATATTGATTCATTGATCGAAATACTTGAACAGATTAATAATAAAATTGAGAATGCTCAAGCAGAAATTGACAATATTAGTAAAGAGATATCGCTTCTTGAACCATGGGGCAGTTTTGATCCCGAACTTATTGCAAATCTCGAAAATATCGGTGTCACTTTTCAATATTATGCCTGCACCAGATCAAAATTTAAAAAGCTTGATCTGAATGAATTTAAATTTTCCGTTATTTCGGAAGTCAAAGGCATTGTTTATTTTGTAATAATATACGACAGGAATGAAGAAAAAGCTGAACTGGAAATCAATGAGATAAAAATAAATCTTAACAGCATTGATTTGCTGTATGAAAAGAAAAAAAAGTTAAATGACGATTTAATAAAATATTATGAAGAATTAAAAAATTATCTTAAGTATCATGATTTTATTAAGAAAAACATCATAATATTTGAAGATAAGCTTGATTATTTGATTTCAAACTGCAGTATGTCGGAAGAGTTGAATGGAAAAGCACTGGTAATTACAGGCTGGATACCTCAAAAAAAATTAAAAACTGTTGAAGTTTTTTTAAATAGTCAGGATGTTGTTTATTTG
>JAFGQB010000204.1 GCA_016935915.1 Spirochaetota bacterium | reverse complement strand
TTTTGAATAAAAATGAAAATTATTTTATTATTAGATCAAATGCATGGGCAGAAGGCGAACCCAACTGCTGTCCATCCCTGATAGATACAGGTAAATTTACAATTGATGATGAAGGCAGCTTAAAATTATTGAGCTGGGAAATAATTAAAAAGTAATGAAGGGATTTTTTTTATGAAGAAAGATCAGATGTATGAAATTAAAAAAATAACACAGGACTCCAGAGAAAATATCAGGCGTCATTTTGCAAATAAATTCTTTGACCTTTATATCTGGATATCAAAAGCTGATAATGAAATAGTTTCATTTCAGCTATGCTATGACATCAATTACAATGAAAAAAATTTGATCTGGGAAAAGGGCAGGGGTTACAGCCATAAAAATGTCGATGCAAGATGGATCCAGACCCCGATCCTAACTCCTGACGGTATATTTGACAAAAAGTCTGTTGCCGTGAAATTCAAAGAGGAAAGTATGGAGATTGATAAAAGAATTTCGGGCTTCATTTATAAAAAGCTGATTGAATATGAGCAAAAATAATAAAAATATCTTTATTTATTAGTATCAATACAAAAAGTAATAATATTTGACAACTTGTCAAATAATGATATAATTAAAACATGAAGACAATACAAATAGGCGAATTAAAAACTCATTTTTCAGAAATATTAAATAAAGTAAAAAATGGCGATGAAATTATCATTTCATATGGCAGAAAAAAAGAAAAGATTGCAAAAATAGTTCCTTATAAGAATAGTTCTACTGCAAAAAAAAGAAAACTCGGTATTTTTAAAGATAAAGGAAATTATATAATTAAAAATGATTTTGAAATGACTGAGGAAGAATTTATTAATTTATGAAATATTTAATTGACACTCACATATTAATCTGTTCTTTGTTTGATCCTGATAAAATAAAAAAAAATATTCAAGATGTTTTAGTTGATAGGGACAATGATATATTTGTAAGTAAAATTTCATTATGGGAGATAACATTAAAGTATTCTTTGGGTAAAATGGAAATTTCAGGAGTTCTTCCGGAACATATTGAAAATGGAATTATTAAATTAGGTTTTGAAATAAAAGATTTAGAAACTGATGAGATTTTAACTTATTATAAATTGCCTAAGATGGATAATCATAAAGATCCCTTTGACAGAATGATAATCTGGCAATGCATAAAAAATAAATTAATTTTATTAAGCAGGGATTCAAGGATTAAAGATTATAAAAAAAACGGTTTAAAATTTTTAATTTGAAACTTCTTCAACAGAAATAATATAAAACTAATCTACTTTGTTAGAAAATTTCTAATTGTACCCTTCTAAAAAAATCTTGACTTTGTTTTTAATTTTTATAATAATGTTTTTACAAAAAGTTCAAAAAATATTATTGAAGGAAGTAATCATGGCTCAAATCAATAAAAATTTAAGTGGAAATAATTTTTTTAAATCTGATAAATTCTATATAATTTTACTGGTCCTATTGCTCTTTGTGTATATGCTGCCGGGTTTGATATCAGTTGATAAAGCTTTTTTTGACGACTCTTCATTATGTTTCAGCCGCATAGTCGGAGCTGCCCGCCTCATTAAGGGAGGTGAGATACCGCTCTGGGATCCAAATACCTTCATGGGTGCCAGACCCTATTATGTAATGGTTGAAAGCCCGATTTATAATATATTATTATACCCGCTTTTTTTCCTGGCTGATTTAGATAACATCAATCAGAGTTTCACTGTTCTATATATGATACCTTATACTCTTCTCTTAATGGTTGCCGCTGCAGGAGTTTTTTTATTTACCAGAAAAATTTTTAATTTCAATGCTTTTGCGTCGTTTGTTTCAGGTTTTTTATATGCCGCATCCCCAAAGCTTGCAGCCTCTTTCAAATCGATCCATAATACTCAAGTTTTTGCTCTGATTCCATGGGTACTGCTGTTTATCTTTCTATATATACATTTTAATAAAATAAAATGGTGGTTTTTATCTGTTTTGTTTCTTGTTTTTTTATCCACTTCGGTTACACTTAATTACATAATCCGTTCATATTTTTTAATGGGAATAATTGTTTTTTTTTCCTGTATGTTTTTATTCATCAAAAAACAAATTAAGATTATGAGCTTTATCAATTCTTTACTGATTTTTTTATTTTCATTTTCACTGCTTATGTTCATCTGGACAGGGATGTTTGAAGGGGCAAAATGGGTGCAGTTCGGCACTTCATTTAAATTTAAGGATCTGGTTGCATATCCTCATTATAACATGTTCCCGGGTTATATTGCAAATCTTTTCATGCAGGACTTTCACGGACTTGTCTCAAGCAGTCATGCATGGGGCAATGCTGTAAAATATGATAATAACATTCTGTTAAGCGGCAGTTTTTTTTCTTCCCTTATGATTTTTTTATCAGTTATGCTTTTCTTTAAATACAGAAAAGCTGACAGAAAAAAAAGCGAACTGTTTTCATACAGGAATCAGGTTTATTTCTGGATAATGTTTTTTATTTTTATTTTTTCAATGCTTGTAATGATGGGTAAGTTCACCCCTTTATATTTTATATTCTGTACATTGATCCCGTGGGTGTTTAAATTTCCTTATGCATTTTACTTTTTATTTTATCAGGCATTTACTTTTTCTGTCATGGTTGGATTTGGCATTAATATACTTTTACAGAAAGATATAATAAATGAACTGAATAAAAATAAGTTATTCATTTATTATATTGTCCTTGTTATTTTAATGCTTGCGATTGCTCTTATCGAACCTGTATATACGCAAAAGGGATTTATTTCTTTTCAGTCAATGGTTAATCTTAAAGAAACAAACTGGTTTTTCATTAACAAGGTATTAATGTTATTGTTATTTATTATAGCTTTAATTTTTTTCTATTATAATTTAAAGAAATTGCCATATTTGAAATATATTTTGGCAGGCATCATAATTTTAGAGAGCTTTATTTTCGGATATATATCGCTTTATAGAAATACAATGTCTGCAAGGTTATTTGACCACCCCAATAAATACAGGATCGCTTTTCAGACCCACTATAAAAGACCGCTTGATCATCCGTTATTAAAAGACACTGTTGAATTTAAAAATTTTTTAAAGGATAAAGATGACAGATATGTCGGAACGATTTCTACTATCGACAACATTGCATGGCTTATTGATAAAAAGTCAACTTTCGGATATGACAGCAAGCCTGTCACCCGTCAAATGTACAATATAATTCATCTGGCTACTGATAATTACCCTTATGAACTATATCTGAGAGGTTATCCTTATAATTTATTGAAGAACTTGAACATCGGTCATCTTGTGACTTTTAAATATCATACTATTAAACTAATGCTTAACAATGCAGAATCTCTCTATATGATGCTTGATGAACCTAAATATCTTGAGAGGATTAAAAAAGATTGGATAGAGGTAACGCCAATTAATTTAGCAAATGATAAGAACAAAAGCGATTTTGATCTTGTTGCATATAAATTATTTGATCCGCTGCCATATTTTTATTTTCATGATAAAATCGAAGCAGGCGATGACAAAACACAGTTGAACAAGCTTATATTCAATGATATGAGAGAAAAGATTTTTATGAATCAAAAGGACTATGATGAGTTTATGAAAAACAGTCCTGTAATTGATGCTGATAATAAGGAAGATAATAAAGATGATAAACTAAAATACTTCAATGAGCTTCAGGAAACAAACAAAATTACAAAAATGATAAAAAACAAAGCAAATACAGTTGCATTCGAAGTTGATGTAAAAAAAAGAACTCTGTTAGTAAGAAATGAGAGCTTTCATGACGGCTGGTCTGTTTATATTACAAAACAGAATGATAAAATTATGAATAGGATTAAATCAAAAGTTTTGAAAGTTAACTATATTCAGCAGGGAGTTGTGATGGAACCAGGCAGATACAAAGTTGAATATAAGTATTTTCCTGATTCTATGAAAAAGGGATTTGTCATCTCTTTGCTTGTTTTGATTATTTTTGCAGTTTATTCTTTATATCTTTTTTATGATAAAAGATCTAAGGGATAATTTTAATAAAAGTTATTATTATATAAAATTTATTATAAACTGATAAATTTTATATGTTTTTCAAAAATTTATTAAAAGGAGTTGTTTTTATGAAAAAAAGTTCTATTATTATTTTTTCACTTGTAAGCATTTTAGCTTTATTGATCTGGTTCAATTGTAATCCGATGATGGAGTCAGGTAGTGGAAAGAATAATGTAAATTATTCCGAACTGGATGACTATGAGCTTATCAAGGCATCGGAAGTCTGGGAAACAGTCATAGATGCCAATTCATTTTCAAATTATTCTGCCTTTGAATTAAAATGGAATTATCTGTATCCATGGGGTGCGACTCACAACGGTTCTGCAAAAATGATCGGAAGTTCTACTGAGCATACTTATATTTATTTAAATAACAGTGAATTGAATTTGAAATCAGTTCCTGTCAGCGGTCTGGGTGATATTCATTACTATTCCGGAACAATCTGGGCAAAGGAACTTGTAACAATTAATGACCAGTTTCCAAACTGGGAACTTAAATGTGATTTTCAATGTCCGTCAGCAAGAGGCACATGGCCTGCATTTTGGCTCACAGGTGTTAACAGCTGGCCCCCGGAAAGTGACATCATGGAATATAAAGGCAATAATACCTGCTGGCAGAATACTGCAAGAACATCAAGCGACTGGTCAACTACTTTAACAACTGTATCCGATCCTGCAAGCTGGCATAATTACCGGGTGTGGATATCAAAAGTAAGTGATACTGATGTTGACATACATTATTATATTGACGGTGCATGGAAAGCAGTTCACAGAGCAAATTTCGTAAACAAACCGATGTGGATCATAATCGATTATCAAATGGAAGGTTCGTCAGGAACCCCCGGTCCTACAACTACTACATATATGAAAGCTAGAAATATCTATGTCGGAAGGACAAGGGCTTATTAGGAATTATTAATTTTTTATCTTAATATAATTTCAATGAGGGACAATAATTTTATGGTCCCTCATTGTTCAATTAATGATAATTTTCTATTTTTTTTAAATTTTAAAATTTTTTTTAATATATCGTTTTTCCACTGTGATATTTCATTATAATCTATGATATTGCATAAAATAATAATAGTTATTTTGTACTCCGGTACTCTTAGAATTTGTGAAGTAAAGCCGCCATTTGGTCTGTTGAAATTACCACCGTGAGTTTGAATAGTAATTTTATTATTTTTAAATCTTTGCTTATGGATATTCCAGCCAAAGCCGTAATTATTCAGATAAGGTGCAAACATTGTCTTTTTTGAGTTTTCGGATAGAATTTTATTGTCATATAATGCTTGATCCCATTTATAAAGGTCAAGGATATTGGTAACTATTGAACCTGAACCTGATGAAAAGAATATTTCCTGTTGAAGCGGCATATTGTCATCAAAAGTTAAATTATATCCATAAGCAGTTCTCTGGTCATTAAGGGCGTCATAATTTGTTCCACTGTCTTTCATTTCCAGGATGCCAAAGATATGATTTTTCATATAATTCTGAAACGTTTCGCCTGAAACTAATTCAATTATCCTTGCAAGAATCTGATATCCGAAATTACTGTAGTTAAAAGAAGTTCCGGGCATAAAAAGTAGTTCAAAATCAGCTTTTTCAGCAGTTGAATCTATAAAAGAACTAAAATCCGGTATAATATGATTCTTAATATAGTAATTTCTAGGATATCCTGATGTATGCGTTAAGAGATGTCTGATCGTTATTTTGTCTGAATAGGGAAAATTGAAATTATATTTGCCGATAAAATCATCTATATCAAGTTTGTTTTTTTCATATAACTGCATTATGGCGCATGCAGTGAACTGCTTTGAAACAGAGGCTATCAAATATTTTGTCTCAGGAGTGTTTTTTATTTTTTGTTTTCTGTTTGAATAACCGTAGCCGGAGCAAAGCAAAACAGCGTTGTCTTTTGCGACCAAAACAGAACCGCTGAACAAAGAATATTTTTCCCTTTTTTTAAAAAAATCATCAAGAATTTCTGATAAATTTTTATTTTTTGGGGACAGAGCTTCAACCTTTTGCATGGATATGAAAAAAATTAATATAAATAATACAGCAGTTAAAAGCCTGAAATATTTTTTACTCATAATTTTAATTTTATCATGTTTTCGATCAGATTTAATAATTTTTTATTTCCGGACTGATGGTTCAGCTTATTGAGGTTTTTTTTCATGGTTTTTATTTTATCTGTAAAAAGTATATCGGATATCGCATTAAAAAGATTATCTTTAGTCAGATCCTTTTCTTCGATTATCATGGCAGATTTGTTTTTTACATGGACACTGGCATTTTTATACTGTTCATTATTGGTAGCGATCTTTAAGGGAATGTAAATAGCAGGTATCTTTAACGCCATGAATTCATTAACGGTTCCTGAACCGCTTCTGCCTACAGCAAGACTTACAATGGAGTAAATGTCCGCTATATCTTCATTGATAAAATTATAAACTATAAACCGTCTTTTTTTATTTTCCGGCAAACCGTCACGTAATTTCAGCATCATCAAATAGTCTTTGCTGTTAAATGAACTGCCAGTCTGAAAGATCACATTTGCATTTTCTAAAAGCTGGGGAAGAAATTTAAAACTTGAAAGATTCAATATATGAGAACCTAAACCCCCTCCTGTAAAATATACAACGGGAATTTTTTTGTCAAAACCGAATTTTTTATATGCATTTTCCTTTTTTCCGCTGAATATCTCTTCTCTGAGAGGAATGCCTGTAAAAATACATTTTTTACTTTTAAAATATTTTTTGCTTTCATTGAAGGTGAGCGCTATTTTTGTCGCAAAGACTCCCGCTATCTTGTTGGCAAGACCTGCATCAATGGTCTGTTCATGTATCAGTATGGGTATCTTTTTAAAATATCCTGCGATTACCGGCGGGACAGAAACAAATCCACCGGTACTGAATATAATATGGGGCTTAAAATTTTTGATGATTTTAATACTGTCAAAAAAACCTTTGATGACGTTGAAGATATCTGTAATGTTTTTCAGTGAAAAATATCTTCTGAATTTTCCTGTACTTATTGTTTTATAATTAATATTATGCTTTTCGATTATTGATTTCTCAATTGAATCTTTTGAACCGATATATAAAATCTCATATTTTATTTTTTTTTTATCATAATGCTTCTGCAATGTTTTAATCATGGCTAAAGCAGGCATGGTATGACCGCCCGAGCCTCCGCCTGTGAAAATTATTTTTATATTGTTATTTAACATAATTTCTCTGTGTATATAATTTGTAAATTAAATCATAAATTGTAAAATAAATGATTTTTTTATTAAGTAAAATGAGAAAAAATAATATAAATAATTAATTCTTTTTTTCATTTATACTCTCCATAATTAATTTAAACAATCCCTCTCAATTTAATAATTGAGAGGTTTTTTATTGATCTGTGATTAATTAAAGAATAAAAAAACTTAATAAAAAATATAATAATATTAATAACATTTTTAATAAAAAAGGACATTAAAAATTTAAAAATTAAATATTATAATTTTATTTATTTACTGCAAACATGTTGTATTTTGCTTGATAAAAATAAAAAAAAATTATATTGTATGTAATTATTTCATTCGGGAGCATTAAATGGTTAACTATAAGATGAGCAATGAAGAAAAATGTGAAAACGATAATATAGAGAATTTTTTGGAAAAGCAGATTATTGAACAGAGAAAAATTATAATATCAAGCACTGTTAATCAGAAGCTTGCTGAGAAAGTAATTAAAACTTTAATTTATTTGGACGGTATAGATTCAAGCAAACCTATAATGGTCATAATTAATTCACCCGGCGGAGATGTATTTTCAGGTTTTGCTATTTTTGACATAATGAGAGCGATCAAGGCTCCTGTAATCACACTTGTTGCAGGTTTTGCAGCGAGCATGGGTTCAATCATTATGCTTGGGGCAAAAAAAGGTAAAAGATTTGCAACGGAAAATTCCAAGATACTGATACATCAGCCGCTGATCGCAGGCGTTTTCGAAGGAAGAGCAACCGAGATTGAGATACAGGCAGAGGAGATACAGGAAACAAAAGAGAGGATAATCAAATTATATGTTGAGGAAACCGGACAGGCCAGGGAAAAAATTGCCACTGATATTGAAATGGATTACTGGATGACTGCTGACAAGGCAAAAGGATACGGATTAATAGATAAGATCATAAAGAGTCTGGATGAGGTAAAATAATCAATAATATATTAATAATCTATAGGATTTAAGGGCTGTGCCATAAGCATTTTTGTAGCCACTCCAGAACACTTAAGAACACAGAGTTTTACAACGCTGTTTTTTTTAATTATTATTAAATCTCTTTGGCTCTCTGTGCTTGAGTGGTTATATTTTGACTTTTTAAGTCATCTCCTGCTAAATTTCTATTTTAAAAATTATTTTTATTATATATCCGATTCCGAATGATACAGTGGCAACACTAATGCTGATAAGAGCCATTTCAATAAACCTTTTTTTAAAACTAAGATCTTTAGCCGTGGAAATATAAAAATTAAAAAAAAGTATAATTAATATAGCTATTGCTATGGTTATTGCAAGGTCCATAAAATAATTTTTAAATAAAATAAATGGAAGTATTAATAATATAACTGTAATAATATATGCAATACCTGTATATAAACTTGATTTAAAGGCATCTTTAGTTTCATTCTCATGCCTTTTTGAAAGGAACTCGCTGGATGCCATTGATAATGAGGCTGATATTCCGGTTATTAAACCTATCATTGCAATAATTCTATTATTTTGTATTGCAAAGGTATAGCCTGCCAGTGCACCTGTAAGTTCAACAAGCGCATCATTTAGTCCCAGTACGATCGAACCAACATAGTTAAGTCTTGATTCATTTATCATGTTTATTAATTCTTTTTCATGCCTGTCTTCTTCGTCTAAAATTAAGGAAATTTCTTTTATTTTTTTCTTTAAAGAACTGTAGTCTATATCGGCTTTTTTTTCACCATTTTCAAGAAGTTTTAAAGAGAATGTGAGACCCAAAACTTTTGAGATTATTATATAAAACAGAACTTTAAATTTATTCGGTTTAATATCCTTGTCACTGTATTTTTTCAATATATCATAATGTTTTTTTTCTTCATCAGCTATTTTTTTTAATATTGAAGCATTCTTTTTGTTTTTCAGCTTTTTTGACAGATACAAATAAACATAATATCCGTCAATTTCGTTCTGCTGGTTTATAATAAGGTAATTGTATTCTTTTTTTGTAAAATTTATCATTTATAACTCCTAAAAATAATTATGCAAAAGATTATGCAAAGCGCAATTTTTTTTTAGCATTTTATGTTATTAAATATTTTTTAAAACAATGTTTAAAGAAAAATATTGATGTATTTTAGACTTAATTAAACAGTTATATCAATATTCTGACCGATTTCCGGGTCCGGCAAAGACTTGAGCAACAATGCCATTAAATTTTCCTGGTTTGACATGGCTTTTTTAAGCATGCCTAAACCGAACATTTCCTGAATACCGGTAATATTTCTGCTCAAATAACTGCTATTTATATTGCTGATTTCCATGTTTATATTATCGCATAATTTAGTTTAAATATCAAATTTTTAAAAAAACTTTAAATATTTTATAAAATAAAGGCTTGCCAAAAATAATATTTTATGTTCTATATACTGAAAAACTATAAATTGAACAATTTAATTTAATCCTTATAAAATAAGGAATTATTATGGAAATAAAAAACAATAAATTATATTTGGGTGATAATAATGTTGAAGATCTTGCAAAAAAATATGGCACACCTCTGTATGTATATGAAAAATCATCCATAGATGAAAAGATTAAAATTTTTAAAGAGGCATTTAAGGATATTGATAACTTAAAAATTTATTATGCAGCAAAGGCAAATTCCAATCTGGCTTTAATGAAAATTTTTCAAAAAGAAAATATCGGAATTGATGCCGTGAGTCCAGAAGAAGTTCAGGCAGCTTTAAAAATCGGCTACAAACCCGAAGAAATATTATTTACTGGTAATAATTTAACTCTTGATGAGATGAAATTTATTTACTCCAACGGAGTAAAAATTAATCTTAATACTTTATCAGAAATTGAGAAATTTGGTGCATTATTAAAAGATCTGAAGGTAAAAGGTAAAACATCTGTGTCCATTTCAATTAATCCTAATGTCGGAGGTACTCAGCATCCGCAAACAATTACAGGTGGACCTAATTCAAAATTCGGCATTTACTATGATAAAATCTGTGAAGCTTTGGATTTAGCTGGAAAAAACAATTTAATAATTGATTCGGTACATTCACATATTGGTTCAGGGATACTTGATGTTGATATGTATATGTTATCCTTTAATATGGTATTGGAGACTGTTGAAAAGATCCCTAATTTAAAACAAATAAATTTGGGCAGTGGTTTTGGCGTAAAATATCATCCCAAAGAAAAATCAATGGACTTTGAACTCTTAGGTAAAGAGATAAACGGAGTATGGAGAGATTTTTGTTCTGATTACGGCAGTACTCCTGTATTATCTTTCGAGCCGGGAAAATTCTTGATAGCAGAATCAGGCTATCTTTTGGCAGAAGTAACTTCCTTTAATAAAACCCCTACCTTTGAATTTGTGGGCATAAATACCGGCTTTAATCATTTAATAAGGGCAATGGCATACGGCAGTTATCACCCGATTTATAACGGAAGCAATCTGGGGCAGGAAGGATCAATTGATTCTGTTGTAATAACAGGCAATTTATGCGATTCCAGGGATATCTTTACAGTTAACGGGCATGACCCGATTTCAAGGGATATACCTTCATATAAAATAGGGAGCATAGTAGTAATTGCAATTGCTGGAGCTTACGGTTATTCAATGTCTTCAAATTATAATTTAAGAGTAAGACCTGCAGAAGTGCTGGTTGAAAACGGCAAATCACAAATAATAAGAGAAAGAGAAAAGATCGAAAATCTTTTAAAAGATAATTGTAATTATTAATAAATTAAGAATTTTTAATAATTTTATGTTGGAAAAATATCATTATAAAGTTTTTCAAATATCCAGAATAATTCAATTGACATTATCATTGCTTTTAGCATCTATAGGCTGTTCAATACTTTTAATTGTAAGGATGAAATTAACAGGGAGCATTCAATACAGTTTTTTAATAAGAAATCTTGTTTTAGCCTGGATACCATATTTTATTGCTTTATTTATTAAATATTTTTTATTTCTCATAAAAGTGGAATCACAACTTAAGATATTTGTATCAATATTTTCTCTTGTATGGCTGATTTTTTTTCCAAATTCTTCTTATATTGTAACCGATTTTATATATATATTGAAATTTCCATTTTTTATACCTGACAAGTCTTTTTTTACATCAAATACTCTTATATGGTTTGATATAATATTAAGCTCTTCTTTTGCTTTTATAGGTCATATTATCGGTTTAATATCACTTCTAATGATGCATACGGTTTTTGATAAATTTATGAAGAAATTGACGGGCTGGTTTATAATCGTTATTTCAGTTTTTTTGTCAGGCTATGGCATTTTTTTAGGGCGCTTCATCAGACTCAACAGCTGGGATATTTTTCATAAGACATCGTTTGTTTTAATTCAGATTTTATCAAATTTAATAAGTTTAAAGGCAATTTTATTTTCATCAGCAGTTGGTTTTTTTATATTTTTAACTTATATAATAATTTATTATATTTATTTCTTAAGAAGATAAAAAATTTTTTAAAAACCATATCACATGATCTTTTGATTCATTTAAAAAACAATTTTATTTTTTCACTTTTCAATCTGAAACAGCCGTTATTTTTGATTTTATATATTACAAAGTGGAGATGCGGTGTAATGCTGTAACCGGTATTATCCACATGTCCGAGTACCTGATTTTTTTTTACCTGGCTGTTCAAATTGATTTCCTGCAGAGGTTTAACATGTCTGTAGCAGTAAATTTTATTTTGGTTTTTATCATAAATATAAATATAGTTGTCCTTCCCTGCAAGACTCGGATCGTTTTCCCCGCAGGTATTGTTTTTATTTATCGCTGTTATTATACCGTCTGAAACGGATCTTACTTCACTGTTTAAAGGGATATCAAAGTCAACCGCATTAGTATCATCGGCATTTACTTCTTTAATTTTACGGTGTGTCGCCATTTTAAAAAAAGGTCTGAAATATTCGTATTTAAATGATACAGGAAGATCATAAATTTGATTTTTACATTTTAGTTTTATTGTATTATGATATTTTAACAATTCTATTAATGTTTCATCCAGAAGTTTAAAATATTTTTCGGCTTTTTTAAGATCAACAGTTTGAAGTTTTGCCCCTTTTTTTGAATAGAAATTGAATTTTGTTTTTAATATAAAATTTTTCATATTATTAACATTAAAAAAAACTGCAAGGAACAGATATTCTTCGTTCCTTGCAGTTTGTTATTAAAAGTAATTAACTTGGTCTCACAGGACAGTAAATATCAACTATAAATTTCTGGTTTTCTTTTTTTTCCTCAGGGTATAATTCAAAACATGGTCTATCATCAGGTTCATAGCCGCTTTGAGGCAGCCATTTAGCATAAAGCCAATTCCATGCTTCGGTAAACTCATTTCCTTTAAGTTCAAATCTTGCAACTGCATATTTTCCTTTTGGTATGGTCATTTTTCCGATTTCTCCATCAACTTTTATATCTTTGTCAATGGAATTTGCTGAAGTTGGCTACATTTGATAGTTCATCAAGAGTTAAATTTTTATCAAGGTTTTTTTTAATATAATCAATTACGTTATTTATTCTGTTAATGTAATTTTTATATATAATACTGTTTTTATCCATATAGATTTTATTTTAATTGTATGTTCAAATATTATATTAAATTTTCCAACTCTTCAAGATTATTAATAAATTTATAGACAAAATATTTGTCAAACTCCTCTTTTTTTGTACAACCTGTCAAAGTTGCAATGAATTTTACTTTTGCTTTTTCTGCTGTGAGTTGATCTGTCAATGAATCACCGATATAATAGACATCCTCAGGGGACAGAGCTAAAAATTTCAAAGCTTTTAATAATCCTTCAGGGTGCGGTTTGTGGTTTGCGATATCCTCTCCGCCAATAATAATGTCAAAGTGATCGCAGAGTTTAACCTTTTGCAAAATATTTTCTATTCTGTATCTGAATTTTGTAGATATTATTCCTAATTTAAGATTTTTATTTTTAAGGCTTTTGATTGTTTTATAAACATCATCAAATAAAAATGTTAAATCGCTCATGATCCGGTCCGCTTCGGCTATAAATAATTTTTTAAATTTTAAAATTTCATCTTTTTTATCCTTACCGGTTAAAGCAATAAATGTATCTTCCAATTTCATGCCTATTGTTCTTTTAATTGAATAATCATCAGGGATATTATAATTCATTTCTAAAAGAGCAAAATTTATACAATTGATAATGGCTAGTGATGAATCGGCAAGAGTCAGATCAAAATCAAAAAGAATACCTTTTATGTTCATATATTTGTTTTATTTTTCTATAATGCTTTCCATGTTTGCAAAGGAGCTCAAACCCTTTTTTATCTTTAACTGGAGAATTATTAAAAAGATCGCTTTATGAATCTTATATTCGATTTTTTTATGCACATCTGGATTCTCTTTTTCAAACAGATTGAAATAGTATTTCAACCTTTTAAAATCTTCCTTTAATGACAGTCCGATTTTATTCACTTTCTTCAATGTATCTATTATTTCTACATCGGATAAATCAGGATGTTTTATGTTTATGGTTTTATTTTTATCAATTCTTCCTGCTTTTTCCATCCTTGCATATAACCTTGTCCCTGGTAATGCTTCAAGGGGACTTATTATGGGTATGATTTTTGTTTCCATACAGAAATTTACTGTGTCATAAAATGTTTTTAAATTGTCCTGATCATAGCCTATCGTAAACCAGCCGGATATGATGATGCCCTGTTCCTGGATGAATTTTATGTTTTCCTTCATTACAGACAGCACATTATTCTTGCTGTTGGTTCCGATTTTATTGATAACGCCACTTTCTTTTAATACATCATAATTGATTGATTCTATACCTATGGATGCATATAGCAGTCCTGATCTTGCAGCGGCTTTAATCACTTCTTTTCCCTTTTTGTCCGAAGCAGCATCAAGATTAGCCTGACCGACCCAGAATCTTTTTTTACTTAAACTTGAAATTTTTTCATATAACTCCAGATAATAATCATAATTGTTTTTTCTTCCGAAAACATTGTCATCCAGCAGATAGTAGTAATTTTTAAATGTGTTAATTTCCTTC
>JAFGQB010000030.1 GCA_016935915.1 Spirochaetota bacterium | reverse complement strand
TTTCACTTAAATGCAATCCCGATGCTTCATTGAAAAAAAAAGGTTTTACAATAGTATTACCTGCAGGTATTGTATAGCTTTTTTCTACGCTATGTTCAGGACCTATAATCTTTTTTACGACTACTGTGACTGGAGCATTAAAAACCCTTTGTAAAACCAGATCAATCCTTCCATTAACTTTCTTCGGCTGATCAACAAGTACCAGATAAGTTGATTTTTGTTTATTCAATGTTATAAGCTCAACTCCCTTTGTATTCAGCGTATCCGGTAGTACAAGATGAGCATCCGGCTGAATGCTGAAATGTTTTAAGTGCACTTCAAACAGATATGCTGATATTTCATCTTTTCCCAATACAGCTTCTTCAAGCGGTATAACAAGCTTTCCTTTGTTTTCATCTTCTGAAACAAGAGTTACTTTTTTACCGCTATGCTCAAGGGTCATAAAGATTATCAAAATAATCATTAAGCCGCCGATTGCACATGTGAGTACATCAAGGAATGTTATGCTTATACCTTTATTGTCAATTTTCATTTAAATTTCCTCCTTGTTTTAATTTTCCAGATATTTCAATCTTTCCTTAATAAGAGTTGAAATTTTTTGTTCAAATGAAATAAAAAATTTTGATTCACTTGATCTTATAGTCTGTATCATAAAAAACAAAGGAACACTGCAGATCAATGCCACCAATGTAGTATCAAATGCAACTCCAAGCATGGTAGTTATATCGGTGATTGCAAAAGCCTGAGCCGCAACATCAGGAGCTTTTACTACCTCATCGGCATTTCCTAAAGCCTCTGAAATTCCAAGCACTGTTCCTATAAAACCCAGTGAAGGTATAGCCCATGTAATATAATTTACATTGGCATACTCTATATTTTCCAGACTTTTATCAGCCTGTTTAAAAACATCTTCTACTGATTTTGCATGAACATCACAGCCTCTTTTTTTCATGGATTCACTCAAACTATCCCATAACTTTTTCATTATCTGTAAAGAGAAAAAAATCTGTTTGTTTAAAACACCTTTTGTTTCATAAATAAAATGAGAAAATTGATTAAGTAATGCTTTTTCTTCTTCAATATTTTCAAGTGATATCTCCTTATATTCAGGAATAATATTTGCTCCCCTTCGGGAAATATCCGCATTAATATTTCCGCCTTTAATAAATTCTTCCCAGAAGGATTTGATTTTTTTTTCGTTTGACAATATCAGCCATCTGACGGACATTATAGAAATACCCCAGAAAAACAGCATATAGATCAAAAGCTGAATTAGACCTGAAATCTGATTTGCAACTTTAAAATAAGGATACATGACAATTGCAGTATTATCAAGATAAGAAGTTATAAACTGAATCCCCAGATATCCATCTTCATCATTAATAACACTTTTATTTAATTCTCGGGTAATCATTTCAAAATCGGATCCCATACCGTAAAGAATGTTTTTCGGGGATGGATATTTAAGATAAAAAATTCCCGGATTTGGTGAAAATGATTTTTTAAGATAATTTGAAAAATCATGATTCAAATTGTCATTCATTTCCAGTCCGCTTAAACGGTAAACCAGAGTTGAAATCCCTCTAACCGCCGGAATCGGCATATTGTTCTGCATAAGCACCTTGTCAAATAAATTAAGAATATATTTACTGTGAAATTTACGATTAGCAGCCTGAAAAAACTCATTAAAAAAACGCGTAACGATTTCAGCATCATAAATGTCATCAAGATTTTCATTTGCTTTTGACTGATAATCTTCCAGTCTTGATTCATTGTTAATTCTGTATTTTACTCCATATTGCAAAGAGGATAATCTTGCGGCATCATATCCAAGTTTTTCAAGAACATGCGTAACAACCTCTACCCTTTCAAGCCGGTTTTCGGCAATTATAAAATTAATAAATCTGAAAGAAAATATAAACCCAATTGAAAGTAAAAAGCAAAAAGCCAGATTTATAAAAGTAATACTGCCGGATGTAAGAAAAAAATGCTCATTTTCATTTTGTTCTTTCTTAATTCTTTTTTTCAATAAAAGATTGTGTAACAATTTTGAGGTTAACCAGGCAATAAAAGAAAAAAAAGTCAATAAAACAACAGCTATTATATATAGAATCTCTGTTTTCATTATTTATACTCCTTAATTTTGTATATTTTTTATTTTTACATTATTCATCAAAACAGTTGAATAATGATTAAATACAACTAATTATCTGTTAAAAACTCACCTGCAGGATTTGCTTTCCAGTTCCTCTCAAGCCAGCTTTTATTAACTACTATCTTCATGTATTCTGTAGGATCCCAGATTAAAACATGATCACTTAACGGTATCAGCCTGCTTTTAAGTCCAAAAAACTGATTTTGTATTTTAGTCCAATAAACCGGTTGTGTAACTGGATAATCAGAAGCAATTACCTGCATTTTTATATTATCATTGCCATAGATAACACCAAGCCTCACAGAAATGTCAGTATCTGTAATTCCAGAAAACTTATCCAGTGTTACCGATGAACGCGGCGCCCCGACTATTAGCTGAACAGGCAGAACATTTTCATTGTGTTCTTCTAAATATTTTTTAAGATCAATAAACCACCGTGAGGAAATAAATCCCTTATTTTGTTCAAACCAGGTTGACAAACGAATTCTATTGAAAAAAAGATCTTCAACATTTTCTGGTTTTCCTGTGCTGTAAAGCCATGTAGTCTCTAATAATTTATTTTTTTGGATAATAAATAATCTGTAATTTTCTCCGCTTCTCTCCGGTTCATTTGTAAAAATCAGAGCTGTATCTGAATTAATTTTCTCAATATGACCTTTCACGGGTATATCATTGAAATTAGCATTTACTAATTTAGCAGTTTTTTCTATCTTATCAGGTTGTGAAAGAAAAATTTCATCACCCCTAATCCTGCTTATCGAATATACAGAATCCCTGCATATTAAAATATTTTCCATTCTTATTCTCATTTGACCCGTCTTATGATCGATTAATGTTCCTTCCGGATAATTTAAAAGCAGATAATCATTTCCAATCAGCCTGCTTGATTTTATTTTTGGTTTTTCTGAAAAATACAGATGTCCTTCTATCCAGGCGCCTGCTAATGCCAGCTCATCCGGCAAACCGTCATCTGCTATTACATATCTTTGATCTTGAAAAAGTTTTTTCATGCCATATGTTTTACCGATTTGTTTAATATCAGCATCATTATAGCTGTCATTTATTACCGCAGGTACAACGGCTCCATTTTTGATTGCAAAAAAAGAACCTTTGTTATGAAAAACAATAAAGTCATGTCCCGACTCTTTATAAAAAAGCGGTTCCCAGAAAATCCTCTGATCCTTTGTGCCCTCAAGATTTCCTGACCATACATGTTCCCATGAGTTATATAAATTATTTTTATAAACATGCATTTTCATTGATTTATCATAATAAAGCACCAAAGAACCTACTTTTTTATAGATCACTTCATTTCTGAATAACTGTTCAGGTGTCATAATAGTTGAAAAAAGACTTTCAGATAGACCTGACTTATAAACGAACTCAATCTTTTTCCTTAAATATTTATTTAGTTCTCTGCCGGATTTTAATATCATCTTTATTTTTAAAAACTCTCTTTGCTTCTGAAATTTAGTTCCTTTGCCTAAATAGATTATTTCAAACGGATCTTCCCACGGTACCCATTCTCCAAAAAATATTTTAACCTTTTGTTCTTCAATATATATGTCCTCATCTGCAAATTCTTCTTTTATCATATCCAGATTACGCTGAAAATATGACTTGTTTTTCATTACAAGAACTTTATGATTGCCCAATTGAATATCTCCATGAGCAGGCATTTCAATGCTGTTTTTAATATATCTTAAAAAAGTTTTAATAACATTTCCGGTTGTTAGTAAAGGCAGATGATCAAATGTAGCAGTAATATTGGTCAGCACCCCATGCATCTGACAGACGATTTTTTGCCGATCAGAAAATGCTTTGAGCCTTATTATTGAAAAATCCTGAGTATTTTTCAAAACAGAATTTATTTTAAACCGATTATCTTTAATATCTGGATTCATCTGCAATGAAATCTCTGTCCCCGGCACTGGCTTTTCGGAGTGCACCTGTAAAATACCTGAATAATTTTCATCAAGATGAGTCATATTTTCTTCAGATGTCATACCCAAATAATCCAATGATGATCTGAAAATCATAAAGGGCAAACCTTTTCTGCAATGCACCTGAAGCGGTCCATTCATCTGAAGTGAATAAATTTTCTTCTTTTCCTCAATAAATGAATCAAAAAAAAGATTATATCTGTTTAAACCTGTTATTGCATGAGCTAATCTAATATTATTTTTTAGAATTAGATTTCCTGAAAGATATAATTTATTGTCCTTAACTGCCTGTTCACCTGTGCCTTCGGCAAATACCATATCCTGCCATATTACCCCGGGTGATAAAGTCATCAGACCTGTGTTTATAAAAAACATTCTTTTTTCATCATTAAAATAAACATTTGTATTTTTAAATGACTGTGGTGAAGCGGAAAGCCATCCTGTTAATGAAACAAAATCCCATTGATCAATAATAACACCGGAAGTTTTCATATCAATATTTATATTCATAGGAACATTAATCCCAGGTATAATGAATTTATACAAAACAGCTAAATTAAATTTCTTACAGGGTTCAACAACAAATTTTGTATCTGCAATAATATTTGAAGGTTTGATATAAGGATTTATCTCTTTTTGAAAAATTCCTGTTAATATCTTTTCTGAATTATCAACATTATAAATTTCAAATCCTTTATTTACGGAATAATAACCTCTTAAATATATTTGATCGTAATTCCCCATTAATCTTAAAATCATATTCAGTCTTCCCGAATCATCAATAATACAGTTCACTAATGTGATGCCTTTTAATTCAGGAATAATTGATTGCCTTTTAAATTTGTCAGCAATATTATTTAATATATTCATGCTGATTTCTTCATAAGGATTTTGATTTCTGATATCAAAAATTTTTACATATCCTGAATGATGTAGATTAAGATATTCCGGTTTATATTCATAACTTAATTCCAATATACCGTTATCCGTATCGACTTTTTCTATAAATACACTGTCTGCATCATTACTTATCATTTTGCTTAAAAGTAAATCAAATGAAGGTTCCGTTTTCATATCATGAAGATTCATAACAGGCAGCAGAGAACCATCTTTTATATGCAAATTTATTCCCTGAATTATAGTGAACGAGGGAAGTTTTTCATCGCCATTATATTGAGCAGTAAGATTAAATACGCCGTCTGTGTTTTCTCTTCTGACTATCATTTTTCTTCCAAATATGCTCAATTCCTTTTTATCAATATACTTTATTGAATCAGCCAATTTATTTAATAAACCACTGTCATAATACTTTTTAAATTCATCATTGATTATTTTTTCCTCCCATTTACTGCTGTTTTCAGACAAACTTTTTATAAAGATATTTTGATCTTCTGGATTTTTTATAATATTTTCTTCAATATCTGATTCAAAAATCAGTGCATCTTGATATGTAAATATTAATTTATTTTTATTTGTTTTAAGAGCAAACGGCTTAGTGCTTTCCTCATAGATAGGTGCGCCTAAGACTTCCCCTTTTTCAATAATTCTCTGCTTTAAATCTTTAATAAACATATCCCTTAAAGACCACTCTTTTTCCATTAAGGGTTTTAAAATTGAAGCATATATCCGTTCATACAACGAAAGAAATTGGATAACCCTGCCAAATTTATTTATTGAGTTTTTGTAATTAATTTTTTTTCCGTCATTTAATATAAAATTCAACTCTTCACCAGCAGGATAATCAAATATCATGTGTTTTGTTTCACTGCAAACTGGCTTAATCTGCAAATGAAGATTAAATTGACCATTATAAAAATCAATGAACTTAAATTTAAGAGATATCTCATCAATTAAACCTTTACTATCTGATTTATAAAAACTAGAATCAAAATAATTTTTCAACTTTTTATTACTATTACCGATAACCCCGCAGATTTTCTCATTATAAAACTTATTGATATTCATTGCATTTTCAACAATTTTATTCATCCTTTCGTTTAATGAAAATTTCTTTTCACTGCTTTTGTCCATAGTTTGTAAATCATAAATCAACTCTATTGAAGATACAGTTAAACTTTCTGAATTTCTTATTATTTTCCTCTTTAATGAATCCATAATAACCAGATCGGTTTTCTTAAGATTTTGACTTTCTATTACAGAACATGTTCGCTGTAATAAATCTTGAGCTTCTTTGGGCCAGCTTGCTGCAACATTATTTATTTCTGTTGTTTGCCATTCGTTTTCAGGATTATAATACTTTTTTAAAACCTGATCAGATTTACTCATGATTTTCAATATTTCAGAAAGTAAACTTTCATAAAATGAAAATTTATTTCTCTCTCCCATAAATAAACTGATCTTATCATCGCATCCCTGTGTTAATGATAAAACAGATAAAGAATACTGTTTTGAAATTTTTCTTAAATTATCAATCCACGACCGCGCCAGCAGATCTGACTGAACATCCATGCAAATCCCCATAACGGTTGAAACAAGCGGATCATTCTGGTAAAAGTTCTTCCTTTTTTTTAAGAGTTCACTTCTGGAAATTACATTATCAAAAATAACTTTTAACTTAATTGCTTCATGTTCAAAACAGGAAATATCATTTCCTGCTAATTTCATAACTATATCAGCGATAATTGGCTTTAATTCAATATTTATTTCATCAGATGAATTTTTTAAAATAATCCAAGCATCGTCCCAGAGCTTTTTAATACTGGAAAAATAACTCTGCCTTGCAAGCATGATCTGTATTTCATCATATGATCTTTCAAGCTGTTTTTCAAAAATATTCTCAAGCAACGCCTTTGATAATAATGATCTATTGGAATTTATAAATTTACCAGTGGTTAATCCTGATTTGAAAAAAGAATTTTCTATTGTTTTCAATAACTTTTCCCTTCCCGATAATGATTCATTTATTATACTTAAGCTGATAAACCGGGCTGCTTCCATCATAGAAGATGCAAATATCTCTTTTTTCAAAACAGGTTTTAAACTGTTCTCTATATCAATTTTTATTTTTCCTGAAGTTAATTTTTCTCCGGAAAAGATCAATTCATTCAAATTATTATATAATTCATTGGTAATTTTTGATTCAATCTCACTGCGGTCAATAAAAGATTCAAACAAATTTTCTTTTTTGGAAATTTCAAAAAGATTGTCTAAAAGTTCTTTTGTGAACAAATCTATATAATCATAAAGATCAACGCATTTAGCTGATGTTTCTTTGATCAAGGGATTTATCTTATTTCTGTATGATTTTTTCAATGATCCTATCTTTTTTATATTTTCTTTTGAAATCTTTTTTTTTAATGAAAAATTAAAAAGTTCAATATTCTGAAAAGTTATAAGGTTGTCAATGAGTTTGTTATCAGCAATAATCCTCATGATTTCCGGATCTTCCGGCATGATATGGATTTCAACCGGCAATAAGACATCACTCTTTAGCAGACAGTGAAGAGATATTAAAAAAGGTTTTTCTGAAACAAGAGAGACCCTGTCTATCTTTTCAATACCTGCAGCCTGATTTTTTAATAAAAAGGTGAAACTTTCAGGATTTCCTTTTTTATCCTTTAATAATTCCTGATATCCTGCAAAAATTATATTTATAGCCTTTTTATTGACATTTTCAAGCCATATTTTAAAATCATTGATATCAGAACATTTATCAATCTGCAAATGATCAGAATATGAAAAATATTTTTCATCAAGAGAGTAAGAATTAAAATCGCATATCAAATCAAGACTCTTATCTTTAACATTAAAATTTAATTTTGCTTTTTTTACATATATATTATTTAGTAAATTCAATGAATGAAGAGCCTGATTTAATTTTTCCAATTTTACAACAATTGAACTTTTTACAGGGTCCGCCTGGATATTATTTTCATCATTTATAAAAACAACGGCATCATTTAAATATAAACCGAAATCACATGTTTTATAATAATTGACATAAGAATCACTTTGATTTCCGGATTGATCATAAAACAAAATTTTAAGTTCAATATCGCATTGCCTTTTTACTTTCCATTTATCACCAGAAAACTCAAGTACACAGAAACCCTCACTTGGTAAACCCGCTGCAGCTATATGCAGATAATCTCTCTCAGGCTGAATCTGCGTAAAAAGTTTAAAGGAAGGGATATCCTCTTTTACTTTTTGTGAAAAAATTTCTACCTCTTTTGAAGAATCTGATGCATAATATAATTTTAAAACATCATTTAAAAGAGGCTTTAATAACTGCATTGTTTTTAAAAATCTTTCTGAAGTAAGACATGGTTTTCCCAATGACTTATTTTGGGATGAAAAGAAAAATCTATGGTAAACAGCTGAGGATATTTTATCAATAACACTTTTGATTTTTAAGTTTGTTCTTTGATCCTCTGTCAAAATGGAATTAATAATTTTTACTGCTTTTTCAGGATTCTCTGCAGTCATTATATAAGATCTTTTATCCATTGAAAGCTGAATATTATTGCCAGCATCTCTTAATTTATAAGTCTCGGCTCTTACAACCGATCCTGTTTGAGCAGTAAAAATTTTAAGTTCATTTTCATTATAAAAAGCATTAATTTCTGTTATACTGCCTCCCTGAATATGCTGATCAAGAAGCAGATTGACATCTTTATTTTCCTTTTCAGCCCATCTGATTTGATTTTCATTTTCCTCTAATTTATAAAAGGCAGCTTTTAATGTATGATCTAATCCTCCCGAAATAAGAAAAAAACCTTTATCACCATTAATATTAAAGATACTGCCAGGTAAGACTGCTGTTACACCTCCGATATGGAATGAAGAAATGCTTTTTAGAATTTTATTAGTTTTCATTTCCCATATTTCTAAAGTTCCATTCTTAAATCCTGCTGATAAAAGTTTTCCGTCATTGCTTAATGCCATTGTTGACATTAAAGCATCAGTTTTATTTTTTGCTCTGATCCGCCGTTTGAGATTTATATTACCGCCCTTCTCGTCAACCGGCCATTGCCATATTTCAATGGAACCGTCCTCATAACCTGCTATCAATCCTTCAGTGTGAGATGCAATTGTTACTATGGACCTGTTCTGGCTGAATTCCCAATTACTGTTAACTTCAAATTTATCCTTCTTTTTTTGAAGATATAAAATGCCGGAAGGAGTCGCAGCAGTTATAATTTCGATTTCACCGTTATGATAAGAAATTGAATTAATACCATGAGATGAAACAAAAATCCTGTATCGAAATATAAGTTTATTTTCTTTTAAAGCCCATACCCTTAAAAAACCATCTTCAGAAGAAGATGCAAACTCCGTTAACTCCTTATTAAGCCAGCATAAACCGGTAATACCTGCCATGTGGGAACTTTCATCCCCGTTATTATTTGATTTCTCTTTTTCATTCAGAGATTGATCAAAAACTTTTAATAAACGGTCAGTACCACCGGCTATCAGGCTTTCAACTTCCGGCTTATAAATCAAAGAAGGTATAAAATTAAACAGAGGTTTATTTTTATTTTTTTTATTAATATATCTGTTTACAGGCTGATCCTTCTTGATCAAAAGAGCAGAAAGATCATTTATATAACTTTCTATATTTAAAAACTTCTGTGATGCCGGAGTCATATTGATAAGCTGTCTTGATAGAATTTCCAATAATTGATTTTCTTTTTTTGCTTTTTTTCCCTCAATTAAGATATTAGATAATGATTTATAAATATCCTGATATTCATTAATTCCGGTAATTGACAATTTTTCACAGGCAGGATTATTTTGAAAATAATCCTCATATATAATTTTATAATCTATGGAAGGCAGATTTTCTTCAAGAAGCCTTTTAATCAATAAACTTTTATTTAAGTTTTTATCAGGTTCATCATCAGGCAAAAAATTTTCGGGATTGCCTGCAATTTTCGCCAGTTCAGAACAAAAAAGCTCTTCCACAGCTGTTAATAAATTTAAATCTTCATCAGTTTGATATTTATCAGATAAAGATTCATTTAGTGATATTAATTGAAAAATTTCATCAACCGTTTCGTTTGAAACGACTATTCTGTAATTTTTTACAAAACAGCATGATAATAAAAATATTAAAAAAAGTACTGCAATAAATATACAATTTTTCATAAATTTTTTTTTTATAAATTAATTCCTGCTTTTTTTCTTCTTTTTTTTACAATTTCAGACAACTGTAAAGCAACTTGTGTGCCAATTTGAAATAATAATAAATTGAACAGCTTTAAATTTATCAGAAGAGTAAGCGAACAATAAAGCAGCAAATGATTAAAGTTAATGTGTTATTTCAAAAAATAAAAAAAATCAGCTCATATAAGCTGATAATCGGAAGATATGATAAAAAATGATTTTATTTGACACTCAATGTTATGACAACATTAAAAAAAATAAATATAATTTTAGCCGGGTAAAATCTTTATTGCCATAATTCTTAATTTGATTAATTCCACCGATATGTAACAAATTACATAATTATTTTAAGAAACAATAATAACTATGGAAAATATTCCATATTTTATATTGATCGTCCAGAATATAAATATACAGATAAAAAAAGAAAAATAATGAAAAAAGCTCTTACTTAAAAAATTATATTATGATATTTACGGATCAATGACAATTACAATTTTACCATCCTGCAGAGCTTTTTTAGTCATATCCCCTGATAGCATTTTTTTTGCGCTGCCCACGGAAATTACCAGGTGGCTTCCGCTTCTGTCGCCTGTGCCAACAGCAACAATTTTATAAGGATTTTTCCCGACTAAATTTGTAAAATCCTGATTAATATCATAAGAATATCTTGCCATTCCTTTTTTCTTGATAACTTCCGGATATATATTATTTTTATCGAGAACGATCCTTCCGTCGCTGTCTCTGATCACAATGAATAATGAAGGTTTTACTTTAACCTTATATCCATCAAAAGATGTAAGCTCTCCCCTTGCATCGATTATGACGCCTGAATATCTTGTATCATAATAATATCCCATATAGCTCTTTAGATCTTCGGTGAATGTATCTCTTTCGGTCATCAATAGACTCATTAAAGAATTTTCACCATAAATATCTATATAATATGAAAGTCTTATTGTATTATGCTTGGGGTATTCGATTTTATAAAGCTTTGCATTGTCTATCAAAGAAAACAGTTCTCTGTTTTTATCAGTTCTTTCCTCAAAATAATGCAGTAAAGATGTTGATTCATCGATATTTATAGAATCAAGGACTTTATAAAAATTGAATTTTGCCTTTTCTTTAAGCTCTTTTGTGCTTTCAAGCCTGTTATATGCAAAATTATAATCATTTTTAAATTGTGCCATTTCTGAAGAGTAAATCCTGCCATTTATCCAATCGATACGGAATTCATCACTGGAATATAGATTATCCATTGATATGAATATCAAAATTACAATTAAAAATTTAATTAATTTCATAATTAAGCTCTTTTATTTAAATTTATCGGATTTTATAATAATTCCTGTAGATATTGAAGTGTCATATTAAAAGATAAAAGCAGTATTTTCTGATATCAACCGTATTTATAACCATATTGCCTGGAAAATAAAATCAGGCATAAATATAAATTAAAAAATTTTAAAAATAAAAAGTCTTTTAAATTTCTATTTTTTAAAAAGCTTACTTTTAGTAAAATATATTTATCAGGAGAAACAATAATGAAAAAGACAATAATATTTATAGTTTTAATCATTTTGCATCTTTTAATAATTTCATGCTCTAAAAAAGCTCAGTACAAGATATCAGATGAAATGCCGCAGGTTTCAGAAGAAAAAAGTTATGCCGGAACAAGCGACAGGCTGAAAGAGACAAATAAAGAAGCCCCTGTCGAAAATGAAAAAGATGTGATCACAACCGAATCAATAAGAAAGATCATCAAAAATGCCACAGTTTACTTTCAGGTAAATGACCTTAAGGGAATAGACAAAAAAGTGCAGTCTGCTGTCTTAAGCTATAACGGTTATATATCCAGCCTCAATTACAGCATTTCAAGTCTCAATATCGTTGCAAAAATACCATCGGATAAATTCGACTCATTTATAAACGAAAGTTCAAAGATCGGCAAAGTTGTATCAAAGAGCGTTTCTGCAGAAGATGTAACTAGAAATTATTATGATCTTGAAGGAAGATTGAAAAATAAAAAGGCATATCAGTCATGGCTGAGAGACCAGTATGCAAAAGCAAGAACAATCGATGATGTATTGAAATTTTCAAGGGAACTTAACAATGTTACTGAATCAATAGAAAGCGTGGAAGGAGAATTCAAAAACCTCTCAAATCTGATAGAATTTTCAACAATAAATTTGATATTCAATCTCCCTGTTGCCGACTCCATAACTTTCAAACACTGGCCCAATGTTAAAAAAGATCTATCCAATCTGCTTTATTACATTACAATGTTCTTCTATACACTTGTTAAAATTATAATCTGGATCATAATCGTTATAATTGCACTCTCTTTGGTCCTTATACCAGTTATACTAGCAGGCGGATTTTTATACATGCTATCATTCGGAAAAATCGGACTTGTTAAAAAATACTTTAAGACATTGTCAGGCAGTAAATAAAAAAATACTGTCTTAAAAAAAGTTATTTTTGAGCAATGTTATATAATTTAAAATAAAAAAATTGACTGATTTTATAAATATTTGAAATAATGCATCTATAAATGAATGATATACGAAACATCTGTGGTGTGGT
>JAFGQB010000203.1 GCA_016935915.1 Spirochaetota bacterium | reverse complement strand
TCTTCATCGAATTCTTCTTCATCAAATTCCTCATCTTCTAATCCGTCATCAATATCATCATCAAAATCATCAAAATCATCATCATCATCATCAGAAAAATAATATGATAAGTTTAATAAATTTTCTTCATCTGAATTAAAATAAATAAAATCTTTTTCTGCCATATATTATGCCGCCTAATTTTATTTTTAAAATCAATTTATTATATAAGTTTTATAGTGTCAAGAAAAAAATAAAAAATTTATTATTTTTTATTTTCTTTCTCAATCAACTCATTAATAGCTAATTTATTTAATTTTCCCATAGAATTTCTAGGAATTTTACAATTTAATATGATTCTCGGTATAGCATAACTCGGTAAATGCTTTTTTAAATCATTTTTAAACACTTTTGAATTAATTCTTACTTCTATATCAATTATAGCATAGATCATATTATCTTTAAATCCTATATAAATAAAATCTTCAGGAATTTTTTTATCAAATTTTAGACTTAAAAATTCTAAAATTTTATTTCCAATATACAACAAATCCACTCTTTTACCGTTTATTTTTACAAATCTGGTATTCCTGCCAAGCAGTAAAAAACTTCCATTTGGATGCAGCTCTACTAAATCCCCTGTATTATAACCATTTTGATTATCATATTTAACTGATATTGCAGGTGATGTTATTCTGAATTCAACCACTTTTGTTTCATTAATTGTTTCTGTTTCCAGATAATCATCCCATTCTTCAATTATCTTGACATAAGAAAAAAGTTTCCATTCTAAGCTTTCTGCTCCTATTCTATGTGCAATCCCGCCTGTTTCCGTAGATCCGTAAACTTCCAAGATTTTAACTTTTTTATCAAGAAAATCCCTTGAAATATCTAAAGGCAGCGGTGCTGATGAGCTGGTTAAAAATTTACATTTAGAAAAAACACTTATTAAATTCAAATCACCAAACATCCGGTAATATGTTGGTATCGATACAAAAAATGAAACATTATTTGCTTTTATAAAATCAGCAATAGTTTCAGGAGTAAACAAATAATCAATTATTATCCTGCAGGAATTAAAAACAGGAAGTAAAAAACCAAATAATAATCCGTAAATATGATAAAGAGGAGGAGTAAAGAAAAAAACATCATTTTTTGACAATTTTAAAATCTTTGATAATTCATTTAATTCTGACAGAAGATTTATAGAACTCTTTTGTATTAATTTAGCTTTACCTGTTGATCCTGATGTATAAAGATATAACACGGAATTATCTGTTTCTATTTCCTGATTTTCAATATCTTTAAAATTACTTCCTGCATTTACCAAATGAAAATCTTTTATGAATATTCCTTCCGGCACTTCTTTATTGTCAGATAAAAAAACACCTCCTGAATCTAAATAATCCTCAGTTTTAATTTCTGTTGGAATTAAAATTATTTTAGCTTTAAGTTCCAATAATGATAAAAATGCTGTTATAAAGGTCAATCTATCCTTAATGTCAAAAAACACCTTTTTGCCTTTAAACTCAGTTAATGATGTAAAATTTTTTTTCAATTTATTTTTTAAATTATCTATGTCTGATTTCTTAAAACTTTTGTTCTTAAGCTTAATACTAAACGACTTGGGGTCTAAATTTTCCCAGATTGAAATTAATTCTTGATTCAAAGTTTTACCTCATAACAATAATATTTTTCATTGATATTTTCAATAATCAAAGATGCACCTTTAATATTTAAATAAAAAGGCATTGCAATTCTGTATATTATACCGCAGGGATTATCTAAAACCAAAGGATATTCTGTAAAAAACTTTTTATTTATACCTGATTTTTTAAATTTTAAAAAATTTATTTTATCCATAAAAATATTATCTGTGTTTTTAAACTTTTCATCTCCCAGCAATTCATCAATACTGTTGAAACAATTAATAAATTTAAATCCTACTCCATTGTTTGAAACAACTACTTTATATGAAATAAACACAGGGAAAAGATCCAAATGAATGTTTTTATCCAAATGATTAAAATCTGAATATTCATCTCCATGTACAACAATGAAATTTTGATTTAAAAGCAAATTGTTATTTAAAAAGTTAATAAAAGAAAAATTCGTTTTAAGACCATCGGAAATTGTTGTACACCAATTATTAACTCCCTTTAAAATCGTGTAATATCCAAGTGAAGTATGATGTACTGAATTATGAAACAAAGTAGGGCTTACATGCTCAAAATTATCAATAATGATATTTTTAATTATTTTATTGGTTGTTTCAATTTCTCCGAAACAGGTAAAAAGAATTAATTCATCTTCTTCTTTTAAGTTTTTTCCTGCTCCTCTGTCAACAACATCACAAACACCGATTGATAAAAGACTCATTCTGTTTTTTAATCTTGGCGGCAGGCTGCTGCCTAATTCATCAATTGTTTCAGTTATCTTATTGCTTTCCCAAATTTGATTATTTTGAAACAATCCCTTTTCATTAAGTTCAATATAATCATTTTGTGTTTTTATTTTGGAATTAATAACTGAAATGTCAGTAATATAAAAAAAATTATTCTCAGGCATTTATTTTATCCGGATTATTAATTTTTTTCAAAACCAAACAAACATTGTTTCCTCCGAAACCGAAAGAATTTTTTATAAAATATTTTATCTTCTTATTTACAGTCTTATCAGGTATATAATTTTTATCCATTGGAGTATTTTTACCCATCTTTTGATAAATAATATCATCCTTCAACATGTCAATGACCAAAGACAACTCAATTATCGCAGAAGCTCCGAGTGTATGACCAATAAATGTCTTAGTAGATGTTACAGTTTTGCCTTGTGGAAATAAATTTTTTATTACTTTCATTTCAACTTCGTCATTTATCAATGTGCCTGTTCCATGAGCATTTATATAATCAATGTCATTTAAATCAATTCCTGCAGATGTTACAGCTTTTATAATACAATGAGCCTGCTGTTTTCCTTCGGGTTCGGGACTTGATATATGAAAACCGTCAGAGGTGCTTTTAGCGCTTAAAATTTCACAAAAAGGTTCGTCCAATGGTTCTGTTTCTAGAACTAATATACCGCCTCCCTCGCCAAGCGACAATCCGTCTCTCTCCAATGAAAGCGGTATTGAACGAGAATGACTTACCAGCTTTAATGAATCAAAGCCGATCATTGTTGTTAAGGATAAGCTGTCAACTCCTATTACAATCGCTTTGTCAATAATGCCATTTTTTAAATATAAAAAAGCTTTCAATAAAGCCTGGGCTGCAGAAGAACAAGCTGTTGAAATAGTGAAAAAATTATTGATTTTGTCTTTATATTTATTTTTTATATCATCCGAAATGCAATTTAAATAATGTTTGCCGAATAATGGATAATCACATTTTTTATTTATCAGATCAGTAAAATTGTCTTCAGTTTCTCTGATTCCTCCAGTTGATGTTGCAATGAACAACGGGATAGGAGCAAGTTTCAGCCAATATTCTTCTATTAATGATAATAATCTCAATGAAATGTTTGAACATTTATTAATTACATTTTTATAATCAGGTACTTCAACTTTAAAAAAAGGCAGCTTATATTTATCAGATTTTTCTGGATAATATATAAAGTCCTTATCTGATTTTAAATTATATGATGATTCTTTGCTGCCGATTCCTAATGCTGAAATAGAAGAATAAGATGAAATAAAAACCTTTTTCATTTTGCATTATCTATAACAAATTGATAAAAAGTACCGAATGTTTTAAAATAATTTTTTATAATATCATTGTCTTTAACTTTAATTTTAAATTTATTCTCTAATTCCACTATCAATTCTAAAACATCTATTGAATCAAAAAAAAGTCCGTTCTCTCCTACAATTATTGTATTATCATCTATTTCATTTAAATTTACATCATTATCCTTTAACACCGTAACAAGAAATTCTTTTATTTCTGTCTTATCAATCAAAATAAAACTCCTAATGCAGATAAATAATTATTATTAATTAAACATTTAATTATTTAATTGTATTTTCTTCACTTTTTGTTTCATTTTTTGTATCATCAGTTGCATCAATCACTTTAAAATCAACCTTTTTATCTATATAATTTGTCAATTCTGCTTCCTTTATAGCCTCACTGTTGATCGATAAATCCGATGTTTTTTGCGCAATAAATATCGCTATTACGACGGTGCTAATCAATAAAATAGTCAGCATAACAGATGTTATTCTTGATAAAATTGATCCGGAACTTACACCAAAAAAAGACTGACTTGTTCCCCCTATAAAACCAATACCTCCATGAGCTTTATCTTCCTGAAGCAATATGCTTACAACTATTAATACACACAGTATAATTATTAAAACTACTGAAATAATTAAAATCATCTATATACACCTCATTTATTAAAATTAACTAATCTGCAAAAAGAATCTACTTTTAAACTGGCTCCTCCAACAAGAGCACCGTCTAAATTTTCCTTAACCATCAAACCATCAATATTATCCGGTTTAACAGAACCCCCGTATTGTATTATTAAATCCGATGCTGTATCTTTATCATATAACTCTTCAATTAATTTCCTTATAAAAGCATGCACCTCTTCAGCTTGCTCAGGTGTTGCTACTTTACCTGTACCTATTGCCCAAACAGGTTCATAAGCAATAACTAGATTTACCATCTGCTCCCTACTGACACCGTTTAAGCATTTTACAACCTGTTCCCTGACTACTTTTTCGGTATCACCGGTTTCTCTTTCCGATAATAACTCACCTACACATAAAATGGGTTTTAAACCTTTAGATAACGCTTTTAAAACTTTTTTATTTATAAATTCATTATTTTCATTATAAATATGCCTTCTTTCCGAATGCCCTATTATAACATATTCAACTCCAATATCCAGAAGCATATCAGCAGAAATCTCTCCCGTATAAGCACCGTCTTCATTATCATTAATATTTTGTGCGCCTAATTTGATTTTTGAACCCTTTATGATATTGCTTACTCCCTCAAGAGCTGTAAATGGCGGAGCTACCATTACTATTATATCATCGTTAATCTTTTTTAAATTATCAACAAGTTCTTCGGCAAATTCTTTAGCTTTACTCGGAACAAGGTTCATTTTCCAATTGCCTGCAATTAAATATTTTCTCAAAAAATTATCCTTAATATTAAAAATTTATCAACGGATAATATACATTTATTTGAAAAATGTCAAAATTTTTTTTTTAAAATAAGGTTTAATAAGGTTAAATTCACAATCAATAATAAATCTATAAAAAATATAGTTTCTTGTTTTATAAATATTTTTTTATTATGACATCAAGTTTATTTTTTGTTTCTTCAGGCCAGTACTCTTTAGCTGTCATTATAGTATTATTTAAACTGTTCTGACAGCTGCAATTTTCATATGATATCTTCGGTAAAACTTCCTGAAGAAGTTTTTTTGCATTGGAAATGTTATTCCCTATTGTTTCAAGTATCATTTCTAATGTAACTGATTCTTCTCCTTCTCTCCAGCAGTCATAATCAGTTGACAAAGCAATTATGCCATAACAGATTTCAGCTTCCCTTGCAAGCTTTGCTTCTGGGATCGCAGTCATTCCGATAATGTCTCCGCCTATCATTCTGTGGAAATTGCTTTCTGCTTTTGTGGAGAACAAGGGTCCTTCCATACATACATATGTTTTATTTTTATGATAATTAATTTTTAACTTTTCGGCATTTTCAGATAAAATATTTATCAGATTATGGCAAAAGGGCTCTGCAAAGCCTACATGAGCAACAATGCCGCTGCCAAAAAAAGAAGAAACTCTACCTTTTGTCCTGTCAATTATCTGATCAGGAAAAACAAGATGAGAGGGCATTATCTCTTCTCTCAAACTCCCCACTGCACTCACGCCTATTAAATGTTTAACACCTAATTTTTTAAATCCATAAATATTTGCCCTATTGTTTAACTCTGAAGGTAATATTCTGTGACCTTTGCTGTGACGTGACAAGAAAGCGATTTTAATCCCCTCCAGATCACATATAAGATATTTTGAAGAAGGTTCACCAAAGGG
>JAFGQB010000202.1 GCA_016935915.1 Spirochaetota bacterium | reverse complement strand
TATATCAATGTTCGCATTATGCACTGCTTCAAATCCGCCTTGATATACTTTTTTAATGTTCTTTAAAAGCACTCGAGCCATTTTTTTACTCCTAATTATTTATATTTTTATAAATGAAAATTTATATTTTTGTTAATTTATTATAATTATATGAATTTGTCAATAAATTTAAATTCTCAATTTTTAAATCGAATGTTCCTAAGTCGAAACAAAAATTTTAAAAAATTAATCCTTCCACGGGAAAATTAAGCCTTTTAATGTCCTTCTGCCCAGTATTTCCCTGTCTTTTGCGATCAGTTCCTCCCAAGGAATGTTTTTCCTGCTTGCTTCTTTATTTATTTCCAAATAGTCATATTTATATAATCTCAATTTCATGCCTACATTGAGCCATAAAAAAATAGACATAATACCCGGGAGTAAATATGCACAAAAAACCGAAATGAAAAAAATGACTGCTATTCCTAAAAACATAGCTATTGAAAAAAAAGTGTTATCAAAAAATATTATAAAACAGGTTTTGATCGTCTTATAAAAACTCTTGTTTAAAAAGCCGTAAACAGGGAAAAAAAACTGCATTGATAAAACTATAATCAAGGATATTATAAAAAGAAATGTGGCTGCAGAAAGGCCAATTATACCTTTAATGGTAAGCGTAAGACTTACTATTTTATTGTTTGATGAATCTTTATAATCAACAATTTTATAATTATCCAGTATCATATCTTCCGCTTCAACAGTAAGACTGTACTTTTTATTTAATTCAGCAGAATCTTCTATTATAATATAATCTATTATAGCCAGATCCCTGCCTTCAAATACTCCTTTGATAATTATCCGATCATTATCCTTTAACCTTATATTTTTTATATTTTCCAGCCAGAAATTATCACTGAACTTTGAAATTTCCGCTTTCCATGAATGTTTTTTTTCATTATTGATATAAAGTTCATAAGATGAAGAATAGTTTTTTTTATCAAAATATTTTACTTTTATATTATAATAACCGGTTTCGCCTTTAAAAACATATCCTGCTGTACCGGTTGATGCCTGTGAATAATAATATGAAACAGAAAATCTTGAAAGCATTAAAAAAAGACCAAATAATATAAAAAAGGCAAGACTGATTTTCCAGGATTTCTTCATTATATTTAAAAAATCAACAAAACCGGGACTGTTATTATTGGCGATTTCCAACGCAAACAAGAAACCTGCTCCTGCAAATACAAAAGTCATACCAAAACTTAACAATATCCCCATAATAAACATAAATATATTAAAAGAAAGTAAAACAGGCAGATAAACACACGAAGCAATTAACAAAAGTAAAATGAAATTTAATACTATAACATGAAAAAGATTGTCCCACATATCAAAAAAAGTCTTTTTAATGGTAAATAAAATCATAATTTTCTCTTTTTATTAATTTTCTTGTTTTATAATGCGATTTTCATTAAATGTCAATTAAAATTATTATATTAGATGTTTCTTTGAACATTAATCGTTAAAAATACTTTTATCTTTAGGATAAATTTTAAACATAATATTTTTTAATTTTTAATTGAAAATAATTTAAACTTTTGTTAAAATTATTTTTTATGATTCAAGTATTTTTATTATTAAAATTTTATTTTTTATATTTATGGAAAGTATTTTCTTATTAACAACAAATGTAATATTCCCGACAATAACAAGTTTATTTTTTTTTATTTATTTTTTATATTTTAGCTTTACAAAGCCAAAAAAAAATAAATCTTATAATTATTTTACTATTTTTCTTATTTCTTATAGCATCTATTTTATCGGCAGACCAATTCAAATATTATCAGGAAATCATCCGCTTCCCTTAATAATAAATAATTTACGATTAATAATTTTATGTTCAATCTCAGCACCAATGATAATTCTATCAAGCTACAGTATAATTAATGGTTTATCTAAAATAAAAAAAAACATGGTAGTTGTAATTGGAATACTACTTGGTTTAATATATGGTATTTTTAATATTTTAGGGACATCTTCCTCATATAATTTTTTCTTACATAAAAATTTAATTGCTCATGACAATCTTACCCCTTCTTTTCAAAGACCTTTTTATGGCAGAGAAATCACTTTGTTGGTTCAGGTTATCGTAGGTATTATGCTTACAGTATTATCAATTAATATGTTGTTAAAGATAAAAAAACAAAAATGGAAAAATATTCTGATAAATAAACAATTCATTATTAATGCAGGCATTTTATTCTTCGGTTCGTCATTAATTATTGGTTCTATTGTTAAACAGTGGTGGATATATTATTCCAGCGCAATTATAAGCACTATAATAATCGGTAAAGGAGTGTTGTTAGATATTAAAGATCTACAGATGAAAGTAGAAAAATTAATTCCTTTTTTAAAAGAAAACTTTCTGCAGGATTTATCATATTCATCAACAATGAATTCTGAAATATTCACAACACTTAAATTACTAGAAATAAGCATTTCTTTAGATACATTTATTGTATTAAATGCTGATTTACATGCTAAAAAAAATAATAATGCTGATAAAAATAAAAAAATTAACAGCATATTCAATTTTATTAACAATACATTAGAAGAAAATGTAGGAAATGAAAATTTTTTTATTATACAATTAACAGACAAAAAAATCGGTATAGCTATATCATTACAAAATAGTTTAAAAAATAAAATTAAAAACCTTTATGACCTGCTTGAAAAAATTCAAACAAAAACAATAAAAAATATTGATTGCAAGATATCAATAGGAATAGGTAAAACATATGAAAACCTTGAATTATTAAGTCAATCATATATAGAAGCTTTAAATGCTCAAATTTGGGCAGAAAAAACAGATTATAGCAAAATTGTTCATATAAATGATTTAAACAATTCAAATTTCCCAAAATTTAATTATCCTATTAAAGAAAGAGATGAATTATTAAATGCTATAAAATTTAGCAGCTTTGATCAAATTGAATATTTATTTAATTCCTTTTTTAAAAAATTATTGTTTTTCACAAAAAATAATATTTCCATGCTGCGTATTCGATGTTTAGAATTTTATAATCTTTTAATAAATATAGCTTTAGAAAACGGAAGCAGGATTGACCATCTATATGAATTAGACATTGCAATTTTTTCAGATAATCACATTTTTAAAAATATTAACAAAATAAAAATTTTATTTAAAAAAATTATTTTATATATAGCCTCGGTTATTTCCAAAACCAACGAAATACATGAAATAAATATTATAAAAAAAGCAAAAAATTATATTGAAATCAATTATAATAATTCTATCTCAGTAGATGATGTTGCTAAATATGTTTGTATAAGCTCGTCTCATTTTTTACATATTTTTAAAAAACTAACAAATTATACTTATATTGAATATTTAACAAAAGTGAGACTTAATAATGCAAAAAAATTATTATTAAACTCAGATTTAAATATTACAGAAATTGCTTTTAATACAGGATTTAATGATTCAAATTATTTCAGTACTGTTTTTAAAAATTATGTTGAAATGTCACCAAAAGATTTTAGAAAGCAAAATCTAACTAAATAAATAATAACAGAATATTAAAGAAAAAAAGCATTATTTCAAAGGATTTTCTCATCAATTTTTTCTATAAACACTTCACAGATGATAAAAAAAAATTTATTGGAAATATTATTTTTATTATCTAAAAGTAAAAAACCTTAATGTTATTAAGGTCTATTGTTATTTATACATTTGATCCCGGGTACAATATATGTATAAATAACCTAAAACAAAATAAGGAAAAAAATATGAAAAAAAAATTATCTGTTTTTTTAATTTTTGTCTTATCTGTTTTTGTATTATTAATTTCATGTTCAAATCCAATTAGTGATACAAATAAAGTTGATTATCCTAAATCAGTTAAATCTGCTGATCCGGAAAATTACCTTAAAAACAGTAAAAATTCTATTTATGAAGAAATTTCTTCAATTTTCTCAATGGCTTTATCAAATGAAGCATTCAGAAATATACTTAAAAACAAAGCATTATCAGGATCAAAAACCTTTTATTATTCTGAAATAATGAAGGATGTTATTGAAAATAATCAAAAATTGAGCGATATGTTTAATGATGTTTTGTCAAAAAAAAATAATACATCAGTAACACAGGCAAATATTGAATTTTCAAATCTCATGAATAAAATCCAAAATTTATTAATTACAATTAATTTTCCATGTGAAAATTGGGATACTACAATCAATATTCCTTATGTTTCTTTTAATGCAGATCTTAATGATTATAACAACATTGTTTTTAATGTATTTAAACCAGACGGTTCATCGGTGTTGACTGCAGATATTGATTCTCTGGATGCACCTGTAATAATGCTATCAGCAGAAAGCAATGAATATGTAAAACAAAAAACTGCTTCATACAACTCTTGTGACACTAAAAGTATATCTTCAACTCCAAGTAATGATGAATATATCGGAACTCTCAACATAGCTGATGTACGTAAAATCGCCCCTTGGAAAGCCGAAATAGATAAAACATTAACAGTTACATTAAGAATTGTTTGTTATACACCAAAAAGAGGTCAAATTGCTGATATTATACAGGATTTTGAATTTGAAAATTTTTATGAAGAAAAAAAAGGAATATGGCCTTTCAGGAAAACAGTCAGAACTTATTATGATTTAACCAACAAAACAGTAACTATGAATAAAAAAATTTGCTGTTGGGATTTAAGTTCACAGGGAGACTATATTTATATGGTCTGGTCATCCTTAAAACCAGACAGACACCTTGATGAGACTTTTAAAACTATTAAAACAGTAACTTATACAGCTAAATTTGGCGCTAAAGAAAGCATTAAAATACCAATCCCTGATATTTGTGAAATAGGTATTGAAGTTTCTGGAGAAGCGGCAGTAACAACAACAAAAACATATGATTATACATATAAATATCTTGATTTAGAATTAGGTTCAAAAGTAGTAGAATTCTTTAACAGCTATAACACTTCCTATGATGTATATAATATAGTCTGGTACCAAACAGGAACAAGGAATAAATATTTATGTTTATATCCATCAAAAGACACTTATATTATAAGCCATACTCTTTACACAAATACCAGTTACTGGAACCATCCAAATTTTCAAGCTTTAACATGGACTGATTCTGCCAGACACAACGGTCCATATTATGTTAGAAGTTATATGGAATTTAATTTTGGCAATATTCCGCATAATTTAAATTTGGACAATGCCATACTTTCTTTATATGGTTTAAATCATAATCCTCTAACAGCACCTAATGATTTTTATTTAGAAAGAATTTCAAATTCATGGGAAGAAAGATTGACAACATGGAATAATCAACCGGAAGTATATTCAGCTTCAACTTCTTCTGTTTATATGACAAAAATTCTCGGAATTAAATTAGGTGAAAGAATAATCAATAATAAAATCGCATTACCGGCAAGCACATACAGTACACAGGACTATAATATTAACTTAACAGATTGGGTCTATGCATGGCTGAAATGTAAAAACAGTGAATCTGCAAATTATGGTTTTAGAATGAAGCTGGCAAATGAAAGAACTTATACAAGCATTGTATTTGGTTCAGCCAATAACTCAGATATAAACAAGAGGCCTGAATTATACCTGATTTATAAATAATAATATTTTTATAAAATATTAAATTAAATTTTAGGTTTTGGCTGCAATAAAAAAATGAATAGATTTAAAATATAAAAATAAAGCAATAAAGCTTAAATTTCACAGCTTTATTGCTTTTTTTAATTATTGACTTAGTAAATGCCAATAATATTAAAAAAAAAATTAAATCTGTGTATATCCCCTATTTAATAAATTTCAATACTTAAACAAACATTGACAAATAAGTTTTATTTAATTACAAAATAACAATGAATAAAACCATTAAATATTTTTTAATTATTGATACCTTTTTTTTTATAATTTATTTATTATTTAAGTTTCTCCCTGAAATTACAGAATTTTTTTATTCCAGGGGCATTTTCCCTATTATTACATTAATATTGGGATTTATAACTGATCTATTTCTATTTTCAGTTTCAGAGATTTTGATCATTTTATTATTTTTGTTTTTATTAATACTTCCATTTTTGATAATAATTTTTGCAGTAAAAAATAAATTTACTATTAAAAATACCCTTTTTCTTTTTTTAAAAACATACTTTATTGTTATATCCGTTGTCGTTATCTGGTTTTATGCAATATGGGGCTTCAACTACTTCAGAAAAGGACTGCCGGTTGGTAATGACATAGTGATAACTGATGATAAATTTGATAAGACAACCCGCTTTGTCATTTATAAAACCAATGAACTCTACACAAACAATGACCTTTCTAAAAATGAACTGGAAAACCTTGTTTACAGCGAGCTTCATACTTCGATAAAAAATCTAACCGGTATAAAAATATATCCTGCTAAAAAAGTCAAGCATACATTTACAAATACACTGGAGAATACAAACACTTCAGGCATGATCAGTCCCTTTTCTCTGGAGTCACATTTGTCCAAAGAACTGCTTGACTGTGAAACGCCTTCAATTTTGGCGCATGAGAAATCGCATCTTCACGGAATTGCGCATGAAACAGAGGCAAATTTCATCGCTTTTTTAACCTGCATCAGATCAAAAAACAAATTTGTTCAATACAGCGGATATTTTGAAGTATTAAGTTATTTCTTAAGTCAATACAGAAATAATCACACAGAAGAAGAATATAAAAAGCTATATCTGTCCATAAGAGAAGAGGTCAGAGAGGAATTTAAAAAGCAAAAAGAAAGATATGATAAGCACAAATCAAAATTCAATGACTTTTTACTGGACATCTATGATCTTTACTTAAAGTCAAACAATATATCAGAAGGAAGCAAAGCCTATTCAGAAGTTGTTCAAATGATCATCAAAAGCAATATACTCGAAGATGAAATAAAAAATTTTAATTAAAATACTCATTGATCAAGTTCATGTAATCATCTTTGTTTTTTGACCTTTTAATCTTAATCAAAAACTTTTCATCATTAAAGGACATCTGAAATACTTTCCAGTAATCTTTGATTTTAAAAATCAACTGTTTTTCACCGGGAAAAACTGTTTCGTATGCAGCAAAAAGATCATTATGAAAATTGAGAAATCTTTTAAAATAAACTTTATTATCGAAAATAATCCCCTTTTTTATTTCTTCAAAAATAATTGGCCTGAAAATACCTGCTCTGCCTATCATGAATCTTTTAATTGAGGGAAATCTTTTTTTTATAAAATCAAGATCATCAAAGCTGAAAATATCACCGTTATAGCAGAGAATTATCTTAATATCTGAAATTACATCCGATAAAAAATTTATATCGGGTTTGCCTTCATAATTTTGTAAAGCTGTTCTGGGATGAACAATTATTTCTTCAAGAGGATATTTGTTGAATATTTTAATCAAATTTATAAATTCTTCATGATTTTCTTTACCGGTTCTTGTTTTAATTGAAATTTTACATGGAGATTTCTTTAATACATTATCTAAAAACTTATCAATAAAATCAAAATGAGGTAAAATACCGGCTCCTTTTTTTTTTACAACAACCGTCGGTGAAGGGCAGCCGATGTTCCAATTGATCTGACTGTATCCTAGATCATAAAGCTTAAAAGACATTTCGGTAAAATCACTGTAATTATTCGAAAGCAATTGAGGTATTAATACAGTATCATTAAATTGATACTTTAATTCTTTAATATCTTTTTTTTTGAATCTGTAATTTTTATTGGTTGAAATAAAGGGTAAAAATATTTTATCTACAAAGCCGAAATGCTTTAAAAAAACCTTTCTGAAAACAGCGGTGGTAAGGCCTTCAAGAGGTGCAAAATATAATTTTATATCCATTTTTTTAACCTGATATTCCTATAATATCTCTTTTAATTCTTCTAGTTTTTTTATGATATAAGTGGGTTTAAAATCAACTGTTAGTTTTTCTTCCAGCGGATTAAACCAGCAAGTATCTATACCGAAATTATATCCTCCTTTAATATCCGAGGACAATGAATCTCCGATAATCAAAGCATTCTTTTTATTCTCGTACTTTGAAATTTTAAATGCATATTCAAAAATACCCTGATGAGGTTTGTTAAATCCCGCTTCTTCGGAAACAATGATATTTTCAATGTATTTATTAATTTTAGATTTGGTTATCCTTGAACACTGTACTTCCTTTATGCCGTTGGTAATGACGGACAGCGTATATTTTTTTGCGCAAAGATAAGCGCATATCTCAGCTGCGCCTTGCAATAAATCCGACTGTCCTTTTAAATGTCCGATATATTTTTCAGCAAAATTTTTGATATTTATATTAACTCTTCTTTCATTAAAGAGTCTTGTAAATCTTTCTATCCTAAGCTTTTCTTTTGTTATTGTCCCATTTTCAAGTTCAATCCAAATGTCAGAATTTATAATTTTAAAACTATTAATATAATCATTAATATTTTCATTTACATGAAATTGATTCAATGTTTCTCTTAATGCTTTTTCTTCTCCTTTTTTATAATCTAATAAAGTGTTATCAGCATCAAGCAGGATCAATTTATATTTTTTTTTCTTCATAATATTATAAATAACAGAAACTATCATAAAAACAAGGAATTTTTCTTAAAAAACTAAAAAATGCAGGTAAATCGCGTTTCTAAAGCGCCAAAATTATTGCGGAAAAGTCGATGTTACCAAATTGATTGTTATTGAATTTTCATCTATGGTAATTGTAACAGTTCTTGATTTGTTAAAAGAAACATCTGCAGTTATATTCTTTGTGTAAACAATGCCGCCGGGACCTGTATATGTACCGTTAAAAGCGATTTGAGCACCACCTTCCAGCTGGTCATAAAATTTATTTTCAACACTGTCATAAGTACGAGTTGCTTCCAATTCAGTATATGTATGACTGCTTGCCCATGTGCCTGTATAGCTTCCGCTTGTAGCTGTAACCACGGCAGTTCTTGTACCATTAATAATGCAGTCTTCCGGGGTCAAAGAATAATTTATCCCTGTTAAAGTCAAATTTAAATCTACTGCATAAGTTTTCACAGATGCTGTTGTTTTATGAGTTAAAATAGCATTATACTCTCTTCTGAAAACTATGGATTTTATAAAATTAAATTGACCTCTGGGATCAATCTCACTACCCGGCGAGGGGATATCCAGTGTATAATATTTTATTGTTAAAGTGTATTGATTAATGGTCCCTGTATAATCATCAGTATTGACTGTCAAATTTATTCCGCTTCTTACCATCGCCATTTGACCGCTGTCCCATGTAAATCCGTTTAGCTCACCGTTTATCGTAATATTGAAGGTTCTGCTTCTTAAAACCTGTTCTGAAATATCTTTAAATTGATTGTTAAGCTCATTTATATCGGGAACAAGACCGTTTTCAGTATTGACCAATCCGTCCGCTGTATCAATTGAGATAAGTTCATTGGAATATTCATAAATATAATCTTCATAAGGAACTATTCCGCCGCAATTTAAAACAAATAAAATTAATGAACATAAAAAAAATAAATTCAACAATTTCATAAATAATCCCGTCGTTTTAATTTTAACATCTTAGTCATTAAAATTCAAAAAAAGTTTCAAAAAATTTAATAAAAATCATTAATAAAGGCATAAATATATGAAAATTGTAAATATTTAAAAAAATTAAAAAATAGTAAATATTTTATTTTTCTCTTGATTAAGATGATTACAAATTGATAAAATATATATACATTAAATGAATTTAAAATTTTAATAAAGGAGTTTTTTATGTCAGCAAAAAAAACAGCAACAGCAGTAAAAAGCAATGTTAATTTAAATCAATTTTTAGATGAAGTTAAATCCATTGCCTATGATATTTATCAGGAAAGATTGAAAAAAAATACTCCTGGGGATGAGATGCAGGACTGGCTAAAAGCAGAAACGATAATCAAGAAAAAACATAGTCTTTAAAAAACATTTTGGGAAAAAAATTTTATTTCTTATATTATGATCTATGGGATAGGTTTTTAAAATTTTCATCAAATACTCTTAATGAGTGCTTTCTTTGTTAAGCAAACAAGAATCTTCATCAGCTTGTTTGCTTTTTTTTAATCAAAAAATTCTATTTAGATAAATTCTAAATTATACAAAAAAAGTTAAAAATATACAAAAGTCAAGTTATGTTAATAAATCAAAATATATCGAAAGAATTTATTAAAATCCACTGAAATATGCTACTTTATAATATATTAAAAATTATCAAAATTTATTTAAATTTAATAAAAAAAAGAATAAGCAAAATTATTTATCCTCTATCTTGTAATATTTGAAAAATTCTATTTAAAATTAGTATATTTAGAATATTATTAAGTTTTTAATTTATTTGTAAATTAATCATTTTTCAAATATTAAAAAATATTAAATTTTTTAAAAAAATTATTGATTTTTTCCGAAAAATAGTTATAATATATACAAAATTTATTTTTTATTTTATGGAGGATAAAAAATGCAGAGAGGGGAGTCAATCTCACTTACAAGTAAACAGGAGGTGTCAAGCACAGAAGATATTGACCCTCTGGGTCAAAACAGTGAAGAGTGTGTGTTGAGAGATCAATACAGCACAAATATTTCTAACAATCTAAAAAGTAATGTATTCATTGACAATAAAACAGCTATTTTTTTAAAGGATTTTTTCCCGTCCGTTCTGCCTTCAGAATGGAATAACTGGAAATGGCAGATAAAAAATTCAATTACAAATTATAATCAGCTTGAATCAATTTTCGGTTTGAAAATGCCGGTTAATGAATTAATTGAAAAAAAACTGCCCTTCAGGATTACACCTTATTTTGCCAGCATAATTTACAATTCCTGTGAATTACAAAAAACTGCTATTCCTACACTTAATGAACTTATTGTTTCAAAAGGTGAAGCAGAAGATCCGTTGCATGAAGATATAGACAGTCCGGTTCCCGGTTTGGTGCACAGATATCCTGACAGAGTGTTATTTCTTGTAACACCATTTTGTTCAACAAATTGCAGATACTGTACAAGATCGAGAATCGTTGGCGGCAACAAACTTAACAGTAAAAAAATAGAAGATTGGAATCTTGCAATCGAATATATTAAAAATAATCCTGTTATAAGAGATGTTATAATTTCAGGCGGAGATCCCTTGACATTATCTGATACATTAATTGAATATTTATTATCAGAAATCAGGGCTATACCGCATGTTGAAATCATTAGAATAGGAACAAAAGCGCCTGTAGTTTTACCAATGAGAATAACAAAAAATCTGGTAAATATTCTAAAAAAATATCATCCTTTGTACATGAGCATTCATTTTACTCATCCGGATGAATTAACTCCGCATGTTAAAAATGCCTGCTCACTTTTAGCAGACGCAGGAATTCCTTTAGGTTCTCAAACAGTGTTATTAAAAGATATCAACAATAAGCCGGAAACCATGAAAAAACTTTTTCAGCTTTTGTTGAGTTTCAGAGTAAAACCGTATTATTTATACCAGTGCGATCCTATATTGGGATCATCACATTTCAGAACATCCGTTGAAGAAGGTATTGAAATTATCGAAGAGTTAAGAGGCTGGACTTCCGGTTATGCAATACCTCATTATGTAATTGATGCTCCTGGAGGTGGAGGTAAAATACCGATTTTACCTGAATACTATCTTGGTAAAGATGAAAAAGGAAATATTAAGTTAAGAAACTACGAAAAAAACAGTTATACTTATCCGAATATAGAGTATTAATTGATTGTTTTTAAAATCACAGGTGAAAGTTTTTCTTTCACCTGTTTTTAATTAATCATAAAACGATTGAGCAGGGCTATGAATAAAAAAGTTGCGATTTTATCAGATATCATCTCCCTAAAAAAAAATTTAAGCAAAGATTTAATTGACACTTATTATCAGGTAAAGCATGTTAATGATGCCTTAATAACACTTGGATATGATGTTGTTAAATTGAAATTTGATTTGAATCTTAAAAAATTGAATCAAAAAATAAATAAATTAAATCCATTGTTTATTTTTAATCTTGTGGAATCAGAAGACAAAATCTTACTTGCTCCGACATTTTTAGAATCAATAAAAATGCCTTTTACAGGTGCCAGTTATTCAACCATTGTTATTACAACTAATAAAGTAATTATGAAAAACATGATAATTAGACAAAATAATAAATTAATGAAAACTCCAATTTACATTGATCAGGACAGCAAAAACTTAAATTTTAAAAAAGAAAAAAAATTTATAATAAAACCGATTGAGCATCATTCATCCATTAATATTTTGGGATCAAGTATTATAAATTCAAAAAATTCTCAAGAGGTTAAATCCAAATTAAAAGAAAACAAGAAAAAAAACAACATGAACTTCTTTGCTGAAGAATATATTGATGGCAGAGAGTTCAATGTCGCTGTTTTAAATAATAAAATTTTACCAGTACAGGAAATAGAATTTATAAATTATCCTGAAGAAAAACCTAAAATCGTTTGCTATAAAGCAAAATGGGATGAAAATTCATTTGAGTATCAAAATACACCAAGGAAATATGATTTTATAAAAAAAGACAAAAAAATATTAGACGGATTAATAAAGTCTTCATTAATTTGCATGGAATTATTTAAGCTTGACAGTTATGCAAGAATCGATTACCGGGTAAATAAAAACGGTGTACCCTATATAATTGATATTAATGCCAATCCCTGCCTTTCTACTGATTCTGGATTTTTCGCAGCCTGTCAAAAGAACAAAATGACATATGAAAACATGATTAAAGAAATTATAGATCCTGTTTTAAAAAATATTAACATTAATAAAAAAGGTGAAAATTATGAAAATAAATGAAAACTATAAAATAAGAGACACAGTCAAACAATCTGATATTAAAGAAATTGAGTCTATTGTAAGATCAACTGGTTTTTTCCCTGAAGAAGAAATTAAAATTGCTGTTGAGTTAATTGAAGAAAGATTAAATAAAGGACTTGAAAGCGGATATTTATTTAATTTTTTAGAAATTGATAATGAAGTTGCAGGATATTCATGTTTCGGACCAATACCTTTGACAAATATAAGTTATGATCTTTACTGGATAGCTGTTCACAACAAATACAGAGGCAAAGGTTATGGCAGTTGTTTGTTAAAATATTCTGAAGAATACATGAAAAAACAGGGAGCTTATCAAATATATGTTGAAACTTCAAGTAAAAAACAGTATAAGCCAACACGCCGTTATTATAAAAAGATGGGTTATAAAAAGATAGCTCATTTTAAAAATTTTTATAATCTGCATGATGGAAAAGTTATTTATTATAAAAAATTGAAATAGAAATATGTTTAAAAAAAAATTTTAATCCTCTTCTCTTTTATTGGGTGAAGGCAGGGATATATAAAATTTAGTTCCTTTACCTGCATCTGATTTTATACTTACAGTGCCTTTATGATTTTCTACTATTCTTTTAACAATAGATAATCCAAGACCTTCTCCTTCAGGATTTATTTCCGTATTCAATCTGTAAAATATTTCAAAAATCTTTGCCTGTTTATCCTTAGGAATTCCAATACCGTTATCTGAAATGCAATATATTGAATTATTATCATATTCTTCCCCGGAAATTACAATTTTAAGTTCATCATTACTTTTACCATATTTCAATGCATTATCGATCAAATTACTGAAAACCTGATTTATTTGACTTACATCTCCTGTACAATCCGGCAGTCTTTTACATTTAATCTGCGCATTTTTATCATTTATTTTATATTGAAAACTTTCCAAAACATTTTTTATTAATTTATTCATATCGATTATTTTTAATTCAAGAATTGATTTACCCAAACGTGAAATGCTTAATAAACCGTTTAAAAGATTATCCATTTTTTCTATACTGCTTATTATATATTTGATGCTCTTTATATAATCTTCTTTTATATTTACTACATCATTATTATTAACATTATCGATAGAATCAGAATTGTCTAATATTTTTAATAATTTTTCAAAATTTACTTCCATTTCTTTGCTGAAACCAAAGATATTCAAAAGAGGAGACTTTAAGTCATGTGATGCAGCATAAATAATACTTTCAAGTTCTTTATTTTTCGAAGCAAGAAGTTTTAAAAGTTCCTCCTTTTCCCTTTGAGCTTTTTTCCATTCTGTCATATCCCTTGCAACTGTCATTATGGCTTTTTTGCCTCTATATTTTATAACTTTTGTTTTTATTTCTACAGGTAATTTTTTTCCGCTCTTTGTTACCTGTACACCTTCAAATGATGCTTCCCCATTTTCCAACTGTTTTTTTAATCTGTTTTTAAATCCTTTGGAAAACTCCTTATCATCAATATTATAATGTCTCAAAGCCAGAAATTCATCATTGGTATACCCCATAGTTTTACAAGCATTTTTATTGACATAAAGAAAATTTCCTTCAAAATCATGTATTTTTACCATATCAGGTAATGATTCAAATAAAGATCTTAAAGATTCTTCGGCAATTTTACGTCGAATAATATTAAACGAAAGAATTATTATAAAAATAATCAGTATGAATATTAATATGAAGAACAGTATTATTTCTTTTCTATATTCCTTATAAAAACTCTTTGGAATATTTATAATAATAGAGTCTTTAGGAACAACATTTATATTAAAACGATTTAACTGTTTATAATCAAACATGTTTTTATTAATGGCTTTTTTTATAACTGGAAAATTCTTAATTGATGATCCGTTTATAATTTTAATTAAGATTTCAGCGGCAGTAACCCCATGATAATAACTGCTGTTAAGTCTTCCTCCGATAATTCCAAATCCCAGCGATGTATCCCCTTTTCCGTATATGGGAGCATTACATTTTGGAGATATCACTGTTAAAATTGTTTCATGAGTAAAAGTTTTTTTATTTTTATCCAGAAAAAAGTCAGCAAAAAAAACAGCATCTTTTCTTGTTAATTTTTCCAATTTTGAAATTAGTTCTTCCAATGTCAGCCCTTTTTCATCCTCATCGATAAATTTAATGTTGACTTTATCGGCATATTCATTGCTTAAATTATTGATTGCTTTACGGTTTATCCTGCTGGATAAAGTTAAATCTGTTATAACCACTATATTTTCAACATCTTTTTGAACTTCAAATATGATATCGATCGCCGACTTAAAATCCACGAATTCAACTATCCCCGTTATATTGTCATGTCCATTAAGCATTTCATCTTCAAAGTAATTAACTCCGCAAAAAATAATTGGGATATTGGGGAAGAGTTCCTTATCATACTGTAGAATAAATTTAAAGGCAGAATCATCCAGAATAAAAATTCCTGTAAATTCAATGTTTTGAAATTTAAATTTAAAAATATTTTTCAATAATGAAAAATATTTATCTTCATCAAGATAAGAAAACCTTTTCCTGTCAAGTGTTTCAACAATAAATTCTATATTATTAAATTTTGATTTTAATGTTTCTTTAATTCCCTTTAATTCACCATCAGTCCATTCATAACCTTCATGGTAAGAATTGATTACAAGTATTTTTTTTGATTCCTGTGAAAAAGAAAAAAAGTTGATAAAAACATAAAGAAATAAAATAAAAGTTATCTTCCTGTTAATTGTAAATAAATAATCCATTTAAAATATTATATATAAAAAAAAAATAATTAACAATAGAAAAAATGAAAATTAAAAAATGTTTATTGAAAATCAAAAGAAAAAAAGATCAGATGCTTTTTTTCTCCATAATTTTAAATTTGATTTCTTTTTTATTAATTTTCATAATATTTTTTTTTAAAATTAATTTCCAAAATTTATTCATATTGATTTTATCAGAATATTTTTATATAAAATTAAATAATATAGAATTTACTACAGGGGAGAAGTTTTATGAAAATAAAAATTTATTCAGTTGTAATAATAACTTTTATCCTTATGTTTGCAATACTTATATCTTCAGGTGCAAAAAAACGCAACAAATCCATAATTACTGTATGCGCTTCGGATTCATGGTGGGGCACAAGCAGAGACCCTGATTTTCAGGCTGCTGTAATAAAAAGAATTGAAAAAATAATCGGAATTAAAATCAAAGCTATAATACCTACAAATGCACAGTATAAAGAAAAGATAGGTTTATTATTAAGTTCTGGACATAAACCGGATGTTTTCAGAGCATTTCAGGCAATGAATTTTGTTCCAAGCTATGCAGCTCAGGGTCATATTATATCATTGGATGATTATATAAAAAAATCACCATTAGCATCATCCGTTGATCCTAAAATTTATGACTTACTGAAAGTTAACGGTAAAATTTACTTTCTCCCGTTTAATAAACCGGCTACGAAAAACCTATGGATGAGAAAAGACCTTGTTGAAAAATTCGGTATCAACATATCAGGTACTCCTACAACCTATGAGTTTTACAGAGAAATGAAAAAAGTTGTTGCTGCTGATAAAAAAATAATTCCTTTTTGTTTTCCAAAGTTCATAGATAATTTTCAGTTCTTCTATAATTCCTTCGGCTGTTATGCAAATATCTATCCTAAAAATGGAAAATATATTGACGGTTTCAATACCTCTGAGGCAAAAGAAACTTTAATTTATATCAAAAAACTATATGACGAAGGTATCTGGGACAGAGAGTTTATTACAAATGAAAATAATAAAATGAGAGAAAATCTTATAAAAGGAATTGCAGTTGCTGATATTGACTATTATTTCAGATATTCTTTTTATGTTTACAACAGCATATCCTCTAAAACCGAAACTGATTTTATACCTATTTATAAACTATTGGGTCCGAAAGGTTTCGGCGGCAACTTAAATGAAGCTATTCAGGATGCATGGGTTATCACAAATACTTGTGAAAATCCTGATATGGCTTTTAAATTCATAGAACAGGAAGTTTTTAATCCTGAGGTAAGACAGATTACTTCCATTGGTTTAAAAGACTTTCACTATTCGGTTGACGAAAGAGGCATTGCACAGCCTAGAGATGTGGCAATGGCTACCGGCTACAATTTAAATCCTCAGTTTCTTTTTACTTCATACCCAGATTTTGGCAATAAAGGTTTTCATTGGTCTCCTCAGGTTTTAAAATCCATACCAAAACAGATGTTAATAACTAAAGAACAGGCAAAGCATTTAGGCCC
>JAFGQB010000201.1 GCA_016935915.1 Spirochaetota bacterium | reverse complement strand
TATATGGCCGATGATCTGCCGTAGTGGAAATTAATGTCAATGAAATTATTTTTTCTGAAAAATCAGCACCTAATAATTGAGAAATATAGCCGCCCATTGATAGACCAATAATATTAGCCCTGCTGATATTATATGCAGCAAGAATATCGATAACATCATTTGTCATATCATTCAAGTTGTATGGATTGCTCTGATAGTCAACAACAAATGACATTCCGGTGTCTCTATGATCAAATCGAATAATAAAAAAATTGTTACTCGATAGATATTCACAAAATGAATTATACCAGAATATTCCTTGATTCATTGCACCCATTATTAAAATAATAGCTGGATTTTGTGTATTACCTATATTTTCGGTGAAAATCGAATCATTATTTCGGTTTTTAATTATTTTTTCTATGAAATTCATAATTTTTTTTCAATATTTTATGATGCAATTATTTATTCTTAAATATCTTATGCCCAAACATTTCGTCAACAGCTGATGTGCGAAGTGTTCAGAATGATATTTACAAAGTATCTATTATTTTTTTTTTTAATCCTTCCATTTCTTCTGCACAATGGTTTTTCCATGGAACTATACCTCCAAAAATAATAGAAAATATTTTTTCAAAAATACTTGAAAACTGTATTCCAATAGTTAAGCGAATATTTGTATTATCTGGATTACTACTTTCAAAATCATAATAAACATATGTGTTGCTTTTACTATCAATAACTTTCCATGGTAATTTGATTTTTATATAAGACGGTTTCGAAAAATAACTTATTCTTTCATTTTTAATAATATCTGAAACATGGTATTCATGTTTAATTGATTGATTATCGGCTGATTCTTCGCAATCTATTATTGAACCAATTTCTAATCTTTCTCCTGTTCGTAACTTAAAGTATTTATGTCCCTTTGATATTTTCGAATAATATTTTGATAAATTATTATTAATAAAAAAATCGAATACTTTATTAATTTTGAAAGGGACAATTATAAAATGTTGAATAATCACTGTGTTATCTAAATTTGGGATTGTTCTCATAATATCTCCATCTGAATATTTCCGTACAACAGTGGCCGGCAAAAGATGTCCTTAATATCGCATTGTTGCATTTATCACCCGTTTTAAGCATTATATGTACATTGCTTCATAAATAAAAATACCAGATTTTATATCTCAAAGTCAAACTTTTTTTAAATTTAAAAAAAATATCCCGGTCATTGTTTAAAACTTTAAAGTGAAAAATGATAGTATTTACCGGTAACGTTTTCAAATAAAATGATTGTTTTACAGGTATAAAATCAATATGAAAACCGGCCGCTTCCGGATAGACTCATCGCCATAAATAATCGTGGATATACATTAAACAGCAGCGAAATTATCTATTATGCAATTTTCACAAACAAAAATATAATCCAAAAAAAAATATTACCGATATTTAAATATGTTCTAATTTTTAATAATAAAAAAGGTATATTTATGATCAGAGGCATTTTTACCAGCGCAGCAGGCATGACCGTAATGCAGGAAAAACTTGATATTATTTCAAACAATCTTGCAAATGTCAATTTGACAGGATATAAAAAAGACATGGCTGTGATGAAGGCATTCCCTGATATCCAGGTGAGAAGGCAGGATGACGACGGACTTGTTGTTTTTCCTCTGGGCAGCTATGACAGGATGCCTTTTGTCGGCAGGCTTGGTACAGGCGTAGAACTGAACGAATCTTATACAGTTTATGAACAGGGCAACCTTGTTGAAACTTCAAATCAATTTGACTTTGCCCTTGATGGAAGGGGCTTTATTGCTGTGGAGACCGAAAAAGGGGAAAGATATACCAGAAACGGATCTTTTACTCTGGACAAGGAAGGCTATCTGGTAACAAAAGACGGGTTTAAGGTGCTTACGGAAGAAGGAAGCTACATTCAAATAAAGAAAAATAATTTTGTCATTGACAAAAACGGTAATATTTATCAGAATAATGAATACGCCCTTGATCCGAACAGGCTTGTTCAGATCGATGAAAATGAATGGAGAGATACTGCCTTAATGGGCAGATTGAAAATCGTAAGATTCCCCAGAGAAAGGGAGTTGAGAAGAGAAGGCAATTCCTTGTTTTATGAGGATGAATTTACAGGCAATAACTATATTGCTGAAGGTGAAGAAAGACCCAAGATCATTCAGGGATTTATTGAGGCAGCCAATGTAAATCCTGTATCCGAAATGGTTCATATGATCGAAGTTCAAAGGGCTTATGAAGCCAATCAAAAATCCATTCAGAACCATGATCAGAATTTAGGCAGGATAATCAATGAGGTTGGAGTTTACAGATAATAAAAGCGGGTGGTTAAATGAAAAACATGCTTATTGTCGATGATGACAGAAACTTTGTATTAAGAATAATGAACAGGATAAAAGGGAAAAACATAGGAGTCTCTTTTGCCGATACATTGAAACAGGCGGTTTATCTGGTAAGTAATAATAAATATGATCTTGTTCTTGCAAATGTAAAAATACCCGGAGGAAACAGTTTAATCCTTAAAAATAATAATCATATTAATGATACAAAATTCTATTTTATGTCCAGCATTGACTCTGATTATAATTATGCAAGTCAATGTGGGGAAAAATGTATTTATAAATATAATATTGAAAATACAATTGAGGCATTGATTGGATAAGAAATCATTTTTTATCATTTTTTATATTTTAGCTAATCTTTTTTTCTTGTCAGGTATCGAACTGTTAAGCGACGGCTATAAGGATATTAAACTTGGTATGAACAAGGATCAGGTAATGAAAATAATAAACAGCAGTCCTGATTTTAATCCTTTAAAAGAAGAGCTGTTAACTGTAAGACTTGAGCCTGATACAGAAATCATAACTACAGAGGGGCTGGGCTTTATAGAACTTGCATATTTTCATTTCCACAATGAACAGCTTTTCCAGATATTATTTAAAATTAGCGAAGAAAAAATCGGATATTATACTTTATTAAAAAGCCTGACTGCTAAATTCGGCAATCCTAAAAAATTAAATCCAAAGAAAGCTTTTTGGGAAAATGACAGAACTAAAATAATTATAGAAAAACCCTGTACTTTAAAATATCAATTTTTACCTGTCTGGAACACTCTCATAACAAAAGACAACAGTACAGATACAATAAATAAAATAATCAGAGATGAATTTTTAAAGGATCTTTAAGCTTTTTTTTAACCTGTATTAAATTATAAAATTTTATTTTTAATTGTTTTTATTGTTTTTTTACCTCTTTTTCCGATTGATTAAGCAATTGGCATTAAAAATCAGATTTTTTTAATAAAAAATTCAACTTTTTTTTGACATTTTTAACTAATAATGCTATTTTTGTTGACTAATTTTTGGTAAATGGTGTATTTTATAATCTATGCTTGGAATGACAGGATATTCATATAAAGAGACTGCTTTTGATAATTTGAATATTATCGCTGAAATAAAGTCTGTAAACAGCAGATTTCTTGATATAATAGTTAACATACCTTATTATCTAAATTGTATTGAAATAAACATTAGAAATTTAATCAGAGAAAAAATAAACAGAGGAAAAGTTGAAGTGAATGTCTCATTAAAGCAGACAGACAAAACATATTCTGTTAATGTAAATATGAATATTGCTGAACAATACATAAACAGTTTTAACAAGCTTATTGATAATTTTAATTTAAAAGATGAAGTCAGACTTTTTCATTTAACAAGATTTGACGATATATTCATGGTTGATAAAGATAATGATTTCAGCAAGTATTGGGAGCCGATTTCAAAAGTTTTAAATGAAAATATTGAACGTATCTTGTCCATGAAAAAAGATGAAGGTAAAGCTTTAAAAAAAGATTTGATGGCAAACATACATAATATTAAAGAAAATATCAGTTTAATAGAAAAAAACGTACCAACAATGGAAAAAGAAATTTTCAATACAATGAAAGACAAAATTGCAGAATTGATAAATGATAAAATTGATGAAGTAAAATTGCTGAATGAAGCGGCTTTTATGGTAAACAGATGCTGTATAAATGAAGAAGTTGTGAGATTCAACAGTCATATTGATCAGTTTATAAAAATAATAGAAGAAGAGGAAAGCGTCGGTAAAAAACTGGATTTTGTTTGTCAGGAGATGCACAGGGAAATCAATACTATCGGAAGTAAAATTTCTTTGGTGGACTTGACGAAAAATGTCATAACTGTTAAGAATGACATAGAAAAAATAAGAGAACAACTGCGAAATATTGAATAATAACTTTATATAATAAAGATATTAATATAAATTAAAAAAAATTTGGAGGAGAAAATGACAGAAATTAAACTAATTAATATCGGTTATGGAAATGTTATTCATGCTAATAGAATAATAAGTATCATCAATCCGGACTCTGCATCAAGCAAAAGATTGAGGAATGAAGCTAAACAAAATCAAATGTTAATTGATGCTACACAGGGAAGAAAAACCAGAGGAATAATAATTACAGATTCCAATCATGTTGTTTTGACTGCAATGCAGCCTGAAACTTTAAGCCAAAGATTGCTTAATTATAAGGAGCAGTAATAATTGAATGATAAAGGTCGTTTGATTATTGTAACCGGACCTTCCGGAGTCGGTAAAACAACTCTGTTAAAAAGATTATTGGAAGAATATAAAGATAAAATTTGTTTTTCTGTATCCCATACATCAAGAAAAGCAAGGAGCAATGAATTAAACGGCATTGATTATATCTTTGATACAGAGGAAGAGTTTAAAAACAGGATTAAATCAAACGAGTTTTTGGAATATGCTGTGGTTCACGGTAATTACTATGGAACATCAAAGCATCAGGTTCAGAAAGTGCTTGATTCGGGCATGGATTGTCTTTTGGATATTGATGTACAGGGAGGAACATACTTAATGATGAATAACATTAAGGGCATATATATATTCATTGCGCCTCCAAGCATTGATATTTTGCGAGAAAGACTGCTCAAGCGTTCAACTGATCCGGTAGATGTTATAGAAAAAAGAGTAAAAAATGCTGAAAAAGAATTGCAGTTTAAAGATAAATATCAATATATAATTATTAATGATAAGCTAAAAAAAGCTTATAATGAATTAAAAAATATAATATTTGATTAAACATAAATTTATTAAAGAATTAAATTTAGGAGGAATTAATGATTATTCCGCTTGATAAATTAATCGAATTTAAAGGGAATAGATATAAATTAACATGTGCAGCTATTAAAAGAGCTATACAGATCAATCTGACTGATGATGAAGAATTAAAAAAGAACAATGGCAAGATAGTTCCGACAGCATTAAAGCAGATCTTATTAAAAAAAGTTCAATATAAACTTGAAGATTAAAAATTATAATGAAAGATTTTGCAGTTGTTATTTTGGGTCCTACCTGTACAGGCAAGACTGAAATAGCATTGGAAATTTCATATAAGATCGGTGAAATCATTTCAGTAGATTCCATGCAGGTTTATAAATATATGAATATCGGAACTGCAAAACCGTCTAAAGAAGAACTTATAAAGGTTAAACATCATTTAATCGATATAATAACACCTGACAGACAATTTACAGCAGGTGAATTTAACAGGAGAGCCAAAAAGCTTATTCC
>JAFGQB010000200.1 GCA_016935915.1 Spirochaetota bacterium | reverse complement strand
GCAACAAGCAAGGTTCATATCATGTATGCTCAGAATGCGCCTTCATATAAGAATTTATTTTTAAAACCCATGATAGGCTGGATATCCGGTGTTCATCTTAATGATCTGGGAAAGATTGCTCCGAAAGTATTCAACGGACAGACTCTTGAAAAATCAAACAGCAGGGCTATAGTCATGCACCTTACCCTTCCAAAAAACAAAATCGCTCAAATCGGTATAATAAATATTTTCAATCAGGGTAAAGGTGATTCCATTGAGTTTGATGCGGAAGGATTTAAAGTTAAGGATTGTCTTATAAACGGCAAAAAGCAAAATTTTGCAGATTACATTCTTAACAATAAAATCGACATTAAACTGCCGCTTGTTGCAAATTATTATGGAGCCATGGTAAATGTAAGCTTTCAGGCTGTAAATGAAAAGGAAAAAACAGTTGACCTTTACGCACCGGTATTTAAAGGCATCAAGTATAAAATCGCAGAGCCTGTAAAAGATTATGTAAAGCAATTCATAACTAACATGGATTCTCAAAATATCAATCCAGTTTTTTCATGCAACTGCATATTGAACTATCTATATTCCGAGCTTGAAAACAAAAAAACCGGAAATATCACCGGTCCCATTACTTTCGGCGAGATCGCATATCAGCTATTAAATCAGACTTTGACATATCTTGATATTAAGGATGTTTCTTAATTGTTACAAGATGTCCTGAAAGTTTTAAATTCCTTATACCCGTATTAACGGTTATAAACTCCGGCACTCAAGAATAATTAAATTTTTAATCAATTTTTCCTTAATAATTACATATTTAAATTATTTTGATTAAAATTGTTATTTATTATAATTATTCAAATACCTTTGTGTCCTGCATTGTGAGAAACTTTTTAAGACAGCCCCCTAACGTAAAAAAAGTATTAACATTTTCAATAATAAATATTATTATGTTATAATTTTCAAATTATAAAAACTAATATGGAGCTTTTAATGGGAAATCTAGTTATTATCGGCAGCGGCATGGCTGGCGGTAAATTGGCAACACAATTAACAGAAAATAATCTTTTTGACCATAAGATCACAATAATAGGTGAAGAACCTTACGGTAATTATGACCGAATAAAACTCTCTATGCTGCTGAAGGAAGAGATGGTCGAGGATTTCTGGATAAATCCGGAAGAATGGTATAAGTCAAATAATATAAATGCTCAATTGGGGCAAAAAGCAGTAAGAATCGACCGTAAAAACAAAGTCGTTGAAACTTCAAAAGGGAAAAATATAAATTATGATAAATTGATTCTTGCAACCGGATCAAAACCTTTTATTCCAAATATTGAAGGCACAGACCAAAACGGTGTCTTTACACTCAGGAATTTAGATGATGTAAAGAAAATCAAAGCCTATATTAAAGATAAAAATAAGGTGCTGGTAATAGGCGGAGGGCTTTTAGGTCTGGAACTTGCTTATACCCTATATGAGATCGGAAAAGAAGTGACTGTTTCTCATCTGATGGATTCTCTAATGGAACAGCAGTTAAATAAAGAAGTAAGCTGTTATCTTGAAAAAAAATTTGAAGAGATGGGCATACATTTTATAATTAACACATATGCCACCAACATCATTGCAAATAATGACGGAAGTTTTAAGGTTGATTTTAAAAGTTCTGAGATTCTTGCAACTGAAGCAATTATAATAAATTGCGGGATTGTTCCTGAAAAAACCCTTGCGGCAGAATGCGGATTAAATACAAATAAAGGGATAATAGTAGATGAAAAACTTATGACTTCCGATAAAAATATTTATGCATTGGGTGAATGCATTGAGTATAATGGAGTAACCTACGGCGTTATTGCTCCGATCTATGAACAGGCAAGAACCCTTGCAAAAATCTTAAACGATGAGGATATTAGCTATCCTGATTCCACTTTGCCTCCTGTAAAGCTCAAAAGTGAAATTGCAGCAATTGCAATGGGCAAAATAAACGAAGAGACAGAGGATGAAGTTGTTTATTATAAAAATCCTTTAGCAAAAATATTTAAAAAACTTATAATCAAGGACAATAAACTGATCGGAGCTCACCTTGTGGGCGAAGATCTTAACTCCGATGCCCTTGGAGTATATTATACTGCAAAACTCCCCCTTCCTCTTCGGATCGAACAGATGCTGTTTCCTGGAGTGCATAAAGAAGGCAGCTCAAGCCTTGCTGTTTACTGGCCCAACAGCGTAACGATCTGCGACTGTAATGGAGTATCATGCAAAAAAATCAGAGAAGCGATAAAAACGCAAGGTAAAGAACTTGATAAAATCGTAAAAGTTACAAAAGCTGGCACCTCATGCGGAACATGCAAGAACAGGATACAATCAATTATTGACAATACATATGACGTTATTGTTGTTGGAGCAGGTTTAGGTGGATTGACTGCAGGAGCAACTTTATCAAAAAACGGCAAAAAGGTTCTGGTTATAGAAAAGCATGACAAAGTTGGAGGATATGCAACTTCATTTACAAGGGATGAATTTAAATTTGATGTATCTCTCCATAATCTTGGTCCTATAAATAGTTCCATAGTCAAGATATTCAATGATCTTGGAATTACAGATAACATCAATTATATCCCTTTTGATAATTTCCAGAGAATTATTTTCCCTCATCATAATATAAATATACCCAAAGGGATTGATAAATTCATCGAAATGCTTTCCATAGAATTCCCAGATGAAAAGAGAGGGATCAAGGAGCTGTTGGAAGAGATCAAATATATCAGAAAAGGTTTTGATGATTTTGAAGATCTTTCTCTCAGCGGCAATCCCGAGGAAATGATAAATCCCATGATGGCTGTACAATACCCTCAATTTGTCGAATTGGTCAGTGTTACCTTTGATGAATTGATGAACAGATATATAGAAAATCCAGAATTAAAGGGAATCATTGCAAATCTCTGGTGGTACTTCGGTCTGCCCCCGAGCAAAGTGGCATCGATACTTTATTCTGTACCAAGCGCAAATTATTTCGAACATGCAGGCGGTTATGTAGAAGGCACTTCGCAGAATCTTTCTAACACTTTTGCAGACATTATAACTGGAAATCACGGAAAGATCATTTTAAATACTGAAGTCAAACAGATACTCTCGGAAGATAATAATGCAGAAGGAGTGCTAACAGATCAAGGTGAAATCTTTTATTCCAATCTGATAATTTCAAATACAGGAGCAAAGAACACATTCTTAAAGCTAATGGATCCTGAAAATGTTAAAAAACGATATATAAGAAAAGTCGAAAATCAGGAACTCTCATTGTCGGCAATCCAGCTTTATCTGGGTCTTGACTGCAAACCGGAAAAATTAGGCATCACTGATCATAGTTTTACTGTTTTTTTCAGCTATGACCATGATCTAAACTATCAGTATATATTAAACGGAGAATATGACAAGACTTTTTTCAGCTGTTCCAATTATTCTTTCTTTGATAAAACACTCTCTCCCGAAGGTAAAAGCATACTGAACATATTCAGCCTGGATCATATAGATAAATGGAAAAATTTGAGCAAAAATCAATACAACAAAAAGAAAAAAGAAACAATGGAAACAATAATCAATAAGGTTGAAAAATTTATCCCCGGTTTAAAAGATCATATAATAGTAAAAGAATTAGGAACACCAATGACAATGAACAGATATACACTTAACCAGGAAGGATCAATCTACGGACCAAGCCAGATAGTTGAGCAGTCTGGAATGAACAGACTTCAGCCGTTAAGCCCTGTAAAAGGAATCATGATTGTCGGTTCCTCAATCTATCCTGGAGGCGGTTATTCATCTGTCATAAGTTCGGGATATAAAACTGCAAAAATGATCCTCTTTCAGGAAAAAAAGCATTTAGAAAAAGAAAAATCGGTAATTTAAAACTTTAAAAAAAAGATATCAATTTATAATAAATTATTAAATATTATATAATTAATCATTAAATTAATTTATAATTATACCGGTTATGACAGATGATATTATAAAATTCTTTAATCACATTAAAAATTATACATTAAAATATGATTACAATATTCTTAAAATCCTTGATGTTTATTATTTCCATTTAAACCTTGATAATCAGGCAGATTTATATATAACCAAGTACGGACTGCCATTTATCAAAAACCTATTGCCGGAAAATTTTCTAACCGATGAAAATTGGTTTGATAAAAACTCAATAAGACTCGAAGGCACAAGCTGTTTATACAAGGTCAAAACCAAAAAAGTTGATGATAAAGTGATTGAAATTGTCATTAAATGGAATAGAATGGGACAGGACATACCGGATACAAATAAAGACGAATTATTTATCAATGCCGAATTTAACAGCCCTTTTGAGGAATTTTCTATGGTAATGGAGTTAAGAAATAGTAAGTATGAATCATCAGGCAAAATTATTACACATAAACCGCTGGCAATTTATGTGCCCTCTGAAAAAGATGAATTATGGAAACTTGGCAGAAAGCAGTATTTAATGAAAAAAGTCATTAAGCGTCATAAGGATATTCATATCGATATGTTCCGTTCCTATCTGGTTATTTATGAATGGATCAAAGGAATTGATTGCGTAAATGCTTTTAAAGAAAAAAAATTGAAACAGGAAGAGATGATAAATCTTACCTTAAGTGCTGAAAGCAATATGATAAAAAAAGGTTTCAAAGTTACAGACAGAAAACCCAATCATATTATAATAAGGTTCAATAAAAAAAACAGCATTGTTAAAGATAAAACAGGCTATCCTCTCTATGGTATGGTTGACTTTGAACTGCTCCACAGGACAAAAGAAAGAGATGAAATAATCAAAAAATTAAAACGGCAGAAATATTTGAAAAAACAAAAGGAAAGATTCTCTTTTAAAAAATTAGATGTTATACCTAACTTAAAAATTGTAAACATAATGAAAACCGATTATGTTTACGGTCATACTGAAAGCACCAAAGGACTTCTCTGGGTTGTCGGTAATGATCAAGAACTGTTTGATTATTTTCTTCCTGAAAGATGGCAGACCACAAAAAGGATCAAACTATCTCCATATAATAATATTTATTATACAGTGACAAAAGATAATATACATCTTGTCTGGAGAGTTTCAAAAATGGGAATCACACCGGACTATGATCCGTTCTTAAAAGATGAGAGAAAAATCATAGAATACGGATACAACAGCCCGTTTGAAGAAGTCAGCATTGCTCTTGAACTGAACAGTAAAAATATACGTACCATTTACCCGAGGGCGATTTATATGTCAGGTAAAAGGGCAAAAATATCCGAAGAAGTATTTGATGTTTCAAGATATGAAAAATACAAAGATTTATTCACTCCCGATAATATTCCTTTGTTAAATAAAGATCATGCTTATATAATAATCTGGGGTTACTGGAACGGTCCTGATGATAAACTGGCACAGGAGGACGGGAATTATTTACGCGGAATCAACGCTTTGCAGGCTTTTAAGGAAGGTTTTATAAATAAGCATAAATATTTTGAATTATTGACCAGAAAGAAAAAAAAGTTATTAGATGCAGGCTTTGAAGATCTGAATTTAAGAGGAAGACATATATTGCTTTCTCTTGACGATAAAAATAATGTTATAAATGATGAAAATGGTTTTCCGGAAACCAGAATATGTAATTTTGAACTTTTAAAAAGGCTTTAATGATGTACACATATATATTTTTAGGAATAATTTTATTTTTTTTGTTATTGAATTTCATTTTCACTCTCTTTATAATAAAACGCGGGACAAACAGCTATCTTGATGAAGTAAGAAATAAGCTGAAAATTTTTGAAAACAGCATTGAAAAGTTTGAACATCTTATCAAAGACGAATTTGAAAGAAACAGAAATGATTTTAATAAAAATTCAAAAGATTCCAGAGAGGAACTAAGTAATACATTTAAAAACTTTTCGGGTATTTTTGAAATGAAGCTTAAAAATCTCTATGACAGCATCATTAATGGCTCAAAAGACAACCGTGAAGAGCTGACAAAAATGAGAGATATGATCGAAAATAAATTAAAGTCAATTCAGGATGACAACAACAGTAAATTGGAAAAGATGCGTGAAACAGTTGATGAAAAGCTGCATAAAACACTGGAACAGCGCCTCGGTGAATCATTCAAAATCGTAAGTGAAAGACTTGAGCTTGTTCATAAAGGTTTGGGTGAAATGCAAACTCTTGCAAACGGTGTTGGTGATTTGAAAAAAGTACTATCAAATGTTAAGACAAAAGGGGTGCTGGGAGAATATCAGCTTGAGAATATTTTAGAACAGCTTCTGACAAAAGATCAGTATTCAAAAAATGTCAAGACTAAAAAAGAGTCAAATAACATAGTTGAGTTTGCGATAAAACTTCCGGGCAGGGAAAATATAAATAAATCTGTCTGGCTTCCTATTGATTCCAAATTCCCAACTGAAGATTATCAGATGCTCCTTGATGCTTATGAACAGGGAAATATTACTATAATAGAAGAGATAAAAACCAGACTGACAAAAAGACTGCAAGCTTTTGCAAAAGATATCAGGGAAAAATATATTGATCCTCCAAATACCACCGACTTCGCCATTATGTTCTTACCGTTTGAAGGCTTGTATGCCGAAATACTAAGGATACACGGATTATTTGAAAACATTCAAAAAAACTATAAAGTAATAATAACAGGGCCTACCACAATCTCTGCTTTGTTGAACAGTCTCCAGATGGGTTTCAGAACTTTAGCCATTGAAAAAAGATCAAGCGAAGTATGGGAACTTCTGGGAGCAGTAAAAACAGAATTCGGTAACTTCGGCTCTATTTTGGAAAAGACCAAGAAAAAACTCGATGAAGCAAGTAATGTAATAGAATCAGCAGGAGTAAAATCAAGGGCCATAGAAAGAAAATTGAAAAACGTTCAGGAGCTTCCAAAGGAAAAATCGGAAAAACTCATACCAAACGATATTGATTTTGAAGATATTATTGATAGTGAAGAAAATTGAATTAAATTTTATCCGCAAGACTTGCCGTGTGCTTAAAAATTTTATATAGCTTATAAGTTAATATCCAGCAAAATGTAATTTAAACAAAAAAGGCAGGTAATTCCTGCCTTTTTTATATAATTTTATTATATATTATTGAACAGCCTGAATCTGTTTGATGATTTCCTGAATTTCTGCCGGTTGCTCAGCATATAATGGAGCCATAGCGTCCATAAAAGTTTTCTTTTCTTCAGGAGTTGGATAATAAATTTTACATCCGGCTTTTGTAACTTTATCTTCAGAAACTTTTTCTTTTTCTGCCCATAATTTGATCTGGAGAGGAACAGCGTCTTTAGCAGCCTGTTTGATAATTTCTTGATCTTTTTTGGATAATTTGTCCATTACGATTTTACTGCCGATTAAAATTTCCGGAATTCTTAAGTGCCCGTCAACAACATAGTATCTTGCAACTTCAAAATGGCTCTGAGTGTCATAGCTTGGCCAGTTGTTTTCAGCGCCGTCGATAACGCCTGTTTTTAAAGCTGAATAAACTTCACCGTATGGAAGCGGTGTCGGATTAGCGCCAAGATATTTAATCATTTTGATCATAAGATCACTCTGCTGAACTCTGATTTTTAAACCTTTTAAATCAGCTGCTGATTTAACTTCTCTTTTTGAATTATAGAAATTTCTTGAACCTGGATCGAACCAGCAAAGTCCTACGAAGTTAGCAGATTCAACGCTTTTTAACATTTCTTCACCAATAGGTCCATTTAAAACTTTCCACATATGATCAGCATCTCTGTACATATATGGAAGTTGTAAAGCATCAAGTTTTTTAACAAAAGCAGTTACAGGAGCCAAGCTTACTCTTGTAAAATCGATAGCACCTAACTGAACTTGTTCAATTGCAGCTTTTTCTTCTCCAAGCTGTTTGCTGTGATATACTTCAACAGTAATTCTGCCGTTTGTTCTTTCGCCAACCAATTTAGCGAATTCCATATCACCTATTGTTGTTGGATAATCAGCCGGGTGAGTTTCAGCTAATCTCATAACGATTTTTTTTGGCGCACAGCCAATCATTAATACTAAAGCAATTACTATCACTAATAAAAGTGTAATAATTTTTTTCATACATCCTCCTTTTTTAATATTAAAAAATATTATTTTATTTTATATAACTTCTCTATTAAAAAAAGTTATTTAGAGACAAACAATAAAAATTTATGAAAAAAAATTATTTTTTTTTGTTAAATAAATAAAAAAGCAGTTATTTATATGCATAATATAAAATCTTTTTTTAAAATTGAACCATTATAAAACAATATAATTAAATTTGTCAATAAAATTAAATAAAAATTTTGCAAAGGCTATAAAAACCTTTGCAAAAATTAAATAATATCTATCTTGCAACTAATTCGGGCATAATTAAATTCGGCATAAACATAGAAAAAAAAGGAACAAAAGTAATCAATACTAAAGTAACCAACATAGCAATATAAAATGGAATTAATCCTTTTGATGCTTCCACTATACTTATTTTACCCACGGCACATCCGACAAAAAGAGCTGAACCGACTGGAGGCGTACATAAACCTATTGCCAAATTAAAAATCAGCATAATGCCGAAATGTACCGGATCCATACCAAGCTGTCCGACCATAACAGGATATAATATTGGAGTAACTATAAGAATTAAAGGGGCCATGTCCATAATGCAACCCAATATTAATAAGAGAATATTTATCAATAAAATTAATACTACTCTATTATCGGACAAAGATAATAATGCTCTTGTAGCAAGTTCAGGTACTTTCAACCATGCCAGCAAATGGCTGTATGCACTTGCTGCAGCAATAAGACTCATTACAACTGCCAGAGTTTTTAAGCTGTTGTATAACACCTTAAAAACATCCCTGTAACTTAACTCTTTATAAATAAAAAATGCTACAATAAAGGCATAAACACTGGCTATAGCTGCAGATTCTGAAGCTGTAAAAACTCCTAAAATTACACCACCCATAATAATGACAAATGTAAAAAGTCCCAAACTGGCATTTAATGTAATTGAAAGTGCTTCCTTAAACGGATATTTCGGTTCTTTAGGATAATTTCTAATAATAGAAATAATTGCACAATATACCATCAATGCAACTCCAAGCATAATACCCGGTATCATTCCTCCTAAAAACAGACGACCTACAGACAATCCTCCTGCAGCAAATGAATAAATTATCATATTATGACTCGGTGGTATCAATACTCCCTGACATGCTGAAGAAACAGTTACAGCAACTGAAAAATCTGCATGATACCCTTTTTTCTTCATCATCGGTATTAGCATAACGCCGATTGAAGATACATCCGCAACCGCAGAACCGGAAATACCGCCGAAGAACATACTGGCTAGTACATTAACTTGAGCAAGTCCACCCCTGAATCTGCCAATTATTACATTTGAAAAGTCAATGATTCTTCTGGTGATGCCCCCATCACCCATTATCTGCCCTGCCAGTATAAAAAAAGGTATGGCTAAAAGAGAAAAATTTGTAATCCCCTTACCCATTGCTAGAACAAGTCCACTTAAAATTCTAAAACTCGGATCTATATAAATTCCAGTAGCAAATGCAGAAATTAAAATCGAAAAAGTTATAGGTAGTTTTAAAAATAATAATAAAAAAAATGATCCTAATAAAATAGAAATCGCAATTGCATCAACATTTAAACCATAAGCTTCTATCATAAACTATATTTCTCCTTTTTTTTCATCATCCGGATTATAACCGGTCCATATACTTTTTAAATGCTCTTCTTCTTTTTCTAAATTAAATAATTTGATAATACCGCTTAATACCATCAAAACTCCGCCAACCGGAAAAAAAATAAATTGAATACTGTTAGGCATATTTAATGAAGGTAATATAGAACCTCTGAAAAAAACAGATAAATATATACCATAATAAAACAGGATGCAGCCGACAAATATAATACAGACATATTTCAATATATGCAAAAACAGTTCAAACATTTTTGGTAATTTCCTAGGGAGAATATTAAGATTTATATGGAGGTCCTCTTTTACTCCGATAACAATAGCTATAGCTACATATCCGGGCAGCAATACAAAAGAAGGCATTTCTTCTCCCCAAGGTAAGCCTCCTCCAAAAAAATATCTTAAAAAAACATTATATGTTACAATCCCAACAATACCTAATAACATCAAATCTGAAATTGCAACAGAAAATATTAATATTGCATTAAAAACCTTTTTAAGTAAATTAACCATTTAAACACCTCAAAAAAAATTAAATTTATGAGAATATTTTATATAAATATAAAATATAAAATTAATCAATAAAAATTTTTTAAATTAATCAAATAAATTCAAATAAATAAAATTCAATTAGTTTATAATATTTCATAATCAAAATAATAAAAAATTATTGAAAAATAGATTATTAAATGATATATACATAAAAAGTCATGATTTTGATCTTTTTTTAATATTTGTGCAAATAAACTAATTTGTTATAACAAAAAGAGTTAATCATTATAACTTTTAAGTATAAACTGACCATTTTGAACTTAAGTCAGTAAATAACTAATTAATATTTATTAAAAAAGCTATATAAGGATTTAAGTTATCCTTGATGTTATCAAATAAATCATAGAATTATCCAAATAGGAGCAAACCTTATGCCTTTAAAAAATGTTGATAAACAGGTCAATTTCTCAAAATTAGAAGAAAAAATACTCGATTTCTGGCATAAAATCGATGCTTTCAAAAAGACACTGGATAAGAACAAAAAAATCAATCAGTTCGTTTTTTATGACGGTCCTCCTTTTGCTACAGGACTGCCGCATTACGGACATTTGCTGCCCGGCACAATAAAAGATATAATCCCGAGATATCAGACAATGAAAGGTAAATATGTTGAAAGAGTCTGGGGATGGGACTGTCATGGTCTGCCTGTTGAGAACTTAATAGAAAAAGAACTTAATCTTAACAGCAAAAAAGAAATAGAAAATTTCGGTATCGATAAATTCAATGAAGCCTGCCGTTCTAGCGTATTACGCTATGTAGCAGAATGGGAAAAAACCGTTGACAGGATGGGAAGATGGATTGATTTTAAAAATGCCTATCTGACAATGAATCCGTCATACATGGAATCAATATGGTGGGTTTTCAAAAGCCTTTGGGATAAAAAACTTGTCTATGAAGGATTTAAAATACTGCCTTACTGTTACAGATGTGCAACACCCTTATCCAATTTTGAAACAAATCTGGGCTATAAAGATGTTCAGGACCCGGCAATAACTGTTAGCTTTAAACTTAAAAACGAAAAAAGCACATATGTACTTGCATGGACAACTACTCCCTGGACACTGCCTTCAAATCTGGCTTTAGCAGTTGGCGAAGATATAGATTATGTTAAGATTGAAGATGAAGGAAATTATTTTATACTTGCAAAAGCTTTGATCGGAAGATATTACAAGGATGTTTCAAAAATAAAAATAACAGAGCAGTTTAAAGGGAAAAAATTAATTGGGTTAAAATATGAACCGTTATTCCCTTATTTTAAGGAACTGGAAAAGGAAAACGCATTTACGATTGTTGCAGGTCATCATGTTACCATTGAAACAGGAACAGGTGTTGTTCATACTGCTCCCGGTTTTGGTGAAGATGATGCTGAAATCGGCAAGGCAAATAAACTTCCTTCTGTATGTCCGGTTGACGAAGAAGGTAAATTCACAAAAGAAGTTTCAGATTATGCAGGCATCAATGTAAAAGAAGCAGACAAATCAATAATTAAAAGACTGAAAGATGAAAAAAAACTTATTAAACATGAAACTTATCAACACTCATATCCTCACTGCTGGCGATGCGACGAGCCTTTGATATACAGAGCAATTACCAGCTGGTTTGTTGATATTCAAAAAATAAAACAAAGCATGATAAATGCAAATAAAAAAATCAACTGGGTTCCTGAACATTTAAAAGAAGGAAGATTCGGCAAATGGTTAGAGCAAGCAATAGATTGGTCCATTAGCAGGAACAGATACTGGGGATGTCCGATACCGATCTGGAAATGTGATAAATGTGAAAATGTAAAATGCATAGGTAGTATAAGCGAACTTGAAAAATTAAGCGGTAAAAAAGTAAATGATCTGCATAAACATTATGTTGATCCGCTTACTGTTAAATGTGATAAATGCAATGGAACTATGCATAGGATCAATGAAGTACTTGACTGCTGGTTCGAATCAGGCGCAATGCCTTATGCTCAAAATCATTATCCATTCGAAAATAAAGAAAAGTTTGAAAAAACTTATCCGGCTGATTTTATTGCTGAAAGTCTGGATCAGACAAGAGGCTGGTTTTATACACTTGTTGTTCTGGGCGCAGCTTTGTTCGATAAAAATGCATTTCAAAATGTTGTTGTAAGCGGGCTGGTTCTTGCAGAAGACGGCAAAAAAATGTCAAAAAGATTAAGAAATTATCCGGAAGTTGATTATATTTTCGATCAATATGGTGCAGATGCATTAAGATTATATTTAATGAACAGCTCATTAGTAAAAGCCGGCGATCTTTTTTTTAGTGAAGATGGTGTAAAAGAAGTTTTAAGGAATTTTCATCTTCCGCTATGGAATGCTTATTCTTTTCTTGTCACTTATTCTGTTGTTGACGGTTGGGATCCGGAAAAGGATATAGTTTCTGAAAAATCAAATCCTTTAGATATCTGGCTAGCAAGCAATACTGAAAAACTTGTTAATGATATGGAAAAAAGTTTAAATGAATATGATCTGCAGAAAACCGTAAGAAACTTATATAAATATTTGGACGATCTGACTAACTGGTATATAAGACGGTCAAGAAGAAGATTCTGGAAATCGGAGAACGATGCTGATAAAAAGCAGGCTTACACAACACTATATCAGGCTTTATTGAAATTCTCTATATTAGCTTGTCCGATTGTTCCCTTTTTAACAGAAGAAATATATCAAAATTTAAAAGTTAAAAATATGCCAGAAACAATTCATTTATGCGATTATCCGATTGAAAATAAAAAATTAAGAAATCTTGATTTGGAAAAAGAGATGGAGCTGATTCAGAAAACAACTGAAATGGGAAGAAGTATTAGAGCTAAAGTAAAAATAAATTTAAGAAGACCTTTAAATTCTGTTGTATTGGTCACAAAGGATATGGATGAAAAAAAGCTTCTTTTAAAAATGGAAGAAATCATCAAGGAAGAGCTTAATGTAAAAAGTGTCACTTATGAAGAAGATGAACAAAAACTAGTCAATCTCTCATGTAAAGCAAATTTCAAAGTTTTGGGTAAAAAGATCGGGAAATATATGAAACAGGCTGCCGATATAATAAATAAATTTACCATAAAAGAAATTAATCAGTTAGAAAATAATGAAACAATTCAAATCGAAATAGAAGATCAGAAAATTGAATTGACAAATGAAGATATAATTATAAACAGGGAAGAAAAAGAAGGTTTAACAGTAATGAACCAAAGCACTTTGACGGTAGCTCTGGACACACATTTGACCCAGGATTTAATTGATGAAGGCATTGCAAGACAATTTATCAGACATGTTCAAAATTTAAGAAAAGACAAAGATTTAAATGTTATAGATAAAATCTCAATCTATTACAATGAATCATCAAATGATATAGAAAATGCATTGAAAAAATGGTATGAATTAATCAAACAAGAAACACTGGCGCTGGATATTTCGAAAAACAGCAAGGCAGATTTAAATGTCAATATTGAGGATGAAGAAATAAAAATCGGTATAGAAAAAAAATAAATGATTTCAAGTATAATATTTAATTATTTCCCCATAATATTGATCCATATCCCCTGCACCTATAAAACAATTAATTTCATTTTCGGATATTTTATTAATTAAATTTTTTGAAATATCAGAGCTTTTACCAGCATAATATACCTCAATACCCATTTTTTTTAATGCTTCATATAGCATCAAACTGGATATTTTATCCTGCCAATCTTCAGATATTTCTCTTGCAGGATAAATATCAATCAATGTCACTCTGTCTGCATTGGACAAAGCTTTGATAAAATCTTTAAAAAAATTAAAAGTTCTGGAATATAGATGCGGCTGAAAAATCAAATGTATTATTTTGCCTTTATAAATTGTCCTGATTTCATTAACTATATTATTAATAGATTCCGGAGAATGCCCATAATCAGTAATTATAGTTCCATTATTTTTAGTCTTATAAACATCAAATCTCCTTATCATTCCCCTGAAGTTGAGCAAAGCGTTATTTATGGCGCCATAACCTACCCCAAGCATTAATGCAGTTAAAATCGCGCCTGTACTATTATAAACCATAAATCCGGGTAATGCAGGCAGAAAAAAATCATATATTCTGCCGTTATAATTCAAGCTGAAATAATTACCGTTTTCATTTAAAATATGATTTTTAATTATGCAACAATTTTTAAAATTCAAAGAATTAAATTTTTCCTCTTTTTCAAACCATATTATATCATGGCTTTTTTCCAGATCATATTTTTTAACGAAATTTATTATATTTTTTGACGCCCGTAAAATTAGAATTTTATCTTTTTGCATTCCTTTGAAAAATTTAAAAAAAGATTCCTGATAATCATTAAAATCTTTGTAGGTTTCAGGATGTTCAAATTCAAAATTCAGCATTATACAAATTGACGGATGGTAATTATGAAAATTCCTGTTGTATTCATCACCTTCCAGTATATAAGACTTACCTTTTCCCAAATATATATTTGAATTAATATTTTTTTCTAAATTTTTAATTTTTGCCCCTAAAATTGAAACAGGATCCCATTCAGTATTTTTCAATAAAATTGTCAACACACCTGCTGTAGTTCCCTTTCCTTCACTGCCGCAAACTGCCACTCCTTTTTTTCCAATAACATCAAAATAATTTCCAATGAACTCCTCCCAACTCATTAAAGGAATATTTAAATTTCTAGCTGTAATAATCTCTGGATTGTTAGGATTTAAAGCAGTAATCGCCGGAGAATATAAAACAAGATCGGGTTTGTTTTTTTTACAAATGTTATTTTTATTATGTCCCCAATAAATTGTTATTCCTTTTTCGATCAAATGATTAATATCATCTCGTTTTTTTAATTCTGAACCAGTAACTGAAAAGTTATTTCCAATTAAAAATTCTGCTATTGCACTACTAGCACAACCGCCAATTCCTATAATGTGAATATTTTTAATATCTGAAAATTTATCCCTCATGAATCTCCCTTAATTATAAAAAATCTAAAAATTTAAAGGTTGTTAATTCATATTCCTTTGAATAAATTAAGCAAAACATATTTTTTATATAACTTCTGTTACACATATGTGTATCAATATTTATTTTTTTATAAATTTTATTTATTTTTGTATTATTAAAATTTATCTTCTTATATCTTTTTAAAATCTTAATTAATCTTTTCAATCCATATTTGTTATGTTTTATAATAAAAAATTCAATTATTTTCCTTAAAATTATTGCCTTGCTAAAAATTTTTTTATTGCATTGTATTATACGCAGTATATTAAAATATTTTTCATTAATATTAATGTATAATTCTTCTTCTGCATTTAAGTAACTATATCCTGTTAATAATACTTTATTATCAAAAAATAAAAAATTATCCAAAACAGGATTTATTAATTTTATCATTAAAGCAATACTCATTGAAAGACTTTTATTAAATATTTTTGATATCTTTATTAAATCTTTCTTCAATTCTAAAGATAAAACAAAATGATAGCGATGATACATGAATGCTCCTTTAATATTTTTATTAATTAAAGGAGTTTTTTGTCATAATTAATTACAATTTTTTTAAAAAATATTTTAAAAAATTTGATTATTTTTAAATTTTAATTTTACTTAATAATTCCTTTAACGCTTTTTCTTCTGTTATATTAAAATTTAACAAGACATTTAGTTCAATATTATTATACAAAAATTCATTTCTTTTATAATAGTATATAATATTTGATAAATAAACAATATTGACAATATCTGACATATTACCTTTCATATCATTTGGTGAATGATGATATTTTATTACAGATATAATATTTTCAGAAAATTGCCACTTTTCTGCTAATAATGCACCTATAATTGAATGATTAAAACCTTCTGTAAAATTTTCAACAATATTCACATTTAGACCTTTTTTATGACAAACATTGGATATTTGATTTAAAACATTTGGATTTAAAGAATTTATAATTATTTTCCCGATATCATGTAAAATAGCGGCAGTATATATTTCATCAATATTGTTTTTTCTCCCTAATATTTTTGCTATGGAACAGGCTATTAAAGCGACCTCAGTTGAGTGATCCAGTTGATCTTTTACAATATCGATATTATATCTGTCAATTAATATCTCTTTTGCCTTATAAGCTAATACCATATTTTTAATTCCATCAAATCCAATTATCCTTATAGCCTCATCTACAGTTTTAACCTTATTCATTACAAGATAATAACCGGAATTAACAATTTTTAATAATTCTGCTATTATAGAAGCATCTTTTCTTATTACATTAGCAAGGTCATTAAAACTCGAATTTGGATCATCTACTTTCATCTGCAATAAACTTATATTTTCAGGAAGTTGCGGGATTTCTTCGATTTCTTTTTGCGCAATTTCTGCGATTACGACTTGTTCTCTTTTTTCTAATATTGTCAATGGTATTAAAACCTTTGATTCTGTATAATTACCATGTTCAATAAATTTAAAATAATTATTATCCAATCCAATTTTCTTCAACATCAAAATAATCAAAATTATTCCCAGACCGGCACCTTCTGATGTATCAACACAGCTCAATAAATTTTCATTTATATAACCGAATTTATCAGCTTCAAAATATTTTGCTTTAATTCTTTCTCTTTCAATATTTGTCAATGGTCTATTATTTATTACAGAAATGATAAAATGATTATTTTCTACCACAAAAAAAACTTCTATATATAATCCCAATCTACTAAGTTGATCAAAAAATTTTGTAATATCTGCTTCAACTTCTTCTTTAAATTTATTAATATTAGATTTATAATCTTCATTTGATGCGATATTTAAATTATTTAAACTATAAAAAACTGATTTGAAATTTGCTTTATTGGCATTATTAATCATCTCTTTTACTATAAAACTTAAATCATCAAAAAAGTATCTTCTGCCAATGATCTTTAAAGCATTTTTCAACTCATTTTCTATTAATTTTTCTTTATCATTATTAATATAATTAAATTTTAATTTTTCCATAACAACTCCGGTCAAAATTTTAAAACAGTTTTTAAATCAATTTAACTTCTCATTTTTAATCTTTTCTAATAAATTATACATTTTCATTATTATTATATCAAAATTGTTTTTTTCTTCTATCTTAAAATATTTCAATACATTGTAATTTATATTATCAAATTGGACTTCATTCCTTTTATAATAATATAGTTCATTTGATAAATAAACTACATATACTAAATCCTTAAACTCTTCCTTACAATCCAAAGGTAAATGATGATATTTAATTGTTTCTATAATATTTTCAGAAAATTTCCATTTTATAGCTAATGAAGAACCAATTAATGAATGATTAAATCCATTAGTTAAATTTTCAACTAAATTTATATTGATTTCCTTTTCATGGCATAAATTTTCAATTTTTTTTATTAAATAAGGATTCAAAGAATTTATTATGATTTTACCAAAATCATGTAATATGGCAGCTGTATAAGTTTCATCTATAATATTGTTAAGTTTAAAATATTTTGCAATTTCATATGCATAAAATGCAACTTCGGATGAATGTTCCATAATTTCCTTAATAATATTTGTATTATACTTCTCTAATAATAATTTTTGCACTGAATAGGTAAAAACTAAATTCTTCACTCCTTTAAAACCTATTTGTCTGACTGCTTCCTCAATTGTTTTAACTCTGTGAGGCATCATATAAATACTTGAATTAGCAACCTTTAATATATCTGCAATTAAAGACGGGTCTTTATTAATTATTGACGATAAGTCTTTAAAATTTGCATTTGGATTTGATAATTTTGATTGTAACTCCATAATATGCTGCGGAAATTGCGGTATAACTCTTATCTCATTCTTAATACTTTCTGCAATAAACTCTTCCTGCTCTTTATCTAATAATGATAAAGGAACAATTAATCTCACCTCTGTCACATTTTCTTTTTCAAATATTTTAAACATTCTTTCATCCAATCCTATTTTTCTTAACAGCATTAAAGATAATATCAAACCAAAACCTGCACCTTCTGTTTGATCAAGTCCTTGAGTCAATGCTTCTTCCATAGATGTAAATCTGATGGATTTTTTAATTTTTTCATCTATCCTGTTTTTTTCTATTGGAAGCATTTTGGAATTATTTTGGACAATTATCACTAAGTTTTCTTCAGATACAGTTAAAGTCACTTTGACATAGAATCCTCTTTTCTTTAAATGTTCAAAATATCTTGTATTATATAAAGTCAAATATTCCCTAAATGTTTCCATACCTTGTTTATAATCACTATCTATATTAATATTAAGCTCATTTAATATAAAATGAACTCTTTTTAAATTTGCCTTATTTGCATTCCCAACCATTTCTTTTAATATATAGGATAAATGCTGAAATAAATTTGGTTTTTTAATTAAAGTTAAATAATCTTTTAAAGTTGTTTCTATTATTGTTTCTTTATTATGGTCAATTGAGTCAAAAATTAATTCTTTATTAAAACCAGTCATAAACATATCCAAAATTTATTTGTATATAAATAAATTTATACTCAATTTATATAAATTTAGTCAATAGTTTTATAAATTTTAACATATTAATAATAAAACTGTTCTGATATTTATAATTTATGAACTTTCTCTATCACCCATATATAAAAAAAGGGAATGCAAAAATGCAATCCCTTTTTTTTAAAAAATAATAATTCATTATGATTATGCAATTACTTCTTTAAAAGACTGTTCTTCTTTTTTCGGTGAACCTAAGAAATCAACATTAGATGCTTCAATATGAATCTTATTTTTCTTTTTACCCTCATTGTCGGTCCATGAGTCCTGTTTTATTCTTCCTCTTACCCTGACTTTTGATCCTTTTTTTAAATATTGGGAACATACTTCAGCAATTTTTCTCCATGTATTAACTGTTATAAAGCTTACTTCACTGTAAACTTTATCATCAGTTTTACAGTTAAAATTCACTGCAATATCAAACTTGCAGAGTTGATTGCCGTTTTTCGTAAAGATCAACTCAGGATCCCTGGTTAATCTTCCTTCAATTAAACTTAGATTCAATTCATTTACCATATTTAGCTCCTTATATATTTTATATATATATAAAGCACTAAATTGTGATAATTAATTACAAAAATTTTTTATTTTTTAAACAGTTACATTAAAATAATTATCACAAAATAAAAAAATATTATCCTTATTGTCGATTCTCTTACCATAGAGATACCATTTACCGTCAAACCAAACAGAAGAAACAGGCAATACAGATAAATCTATTAAATTATTATCCCTTGTTCTATATTGTCCATTTAATATTTTTTTTTCAACAATTGCTTCTCTGATTATTGCAGGAATAAATCTTTGAATATTATTGCCCTGATATCCAAATTCTTTAATTATGTCATCAATGTTCATTGATCTGATTTCAGTTTCTTCAATTAATTCAAAATAAATTTTTCTTAATATATCTGTATCATTTAGCGCTCTATGCAAAGATCCGTCAGGCATTATATTATATCTTCTCATTATATTTTCTAATTTGTTTTTTTGTCCATTAAATAATTTATTTGCAATTTTTAATGTATCTATAGCTTTCCACCTTTCAAACGTAATTCCGCTTCTTCCAAGTTCTATAGATAAAAAACCTAAGTCAAAACTTGCATTATGAGCAATTAAAATAGAATCCTGTAAAAAATCAATTATTTTTAAACAAAAATTATTATCAAAAACGGGAGAATCTTTGATCATGTCATTTGTAATATTATTGATTTTTGTGGCACTTTCTGGTATCTTAATCAACGGATTAATCATTGAAGAAAATGTGTCAATAACTTTTCCTTTATGAGTTTTAATAACTGCAATTTCAACAATTTTATCCCCCAACAGAGGATTAAGACCAGTTGTTTCTAAATCAAAAAAAACATATTTTTCATTAGCAAGTGACTGGGAAAACAACGAAAATAATCCCATTAATTTCTCCATTTTTTTTTAAATTAGCAGTTATTCTTTTTTTAATCAAGATTAAATTTGTTTTTTAATTAAAAATTATTATAGACATTACATAATAGTTTTGATAATATACAAAAAATTTTTCAAGGTGACATTAATGAAATTAATGAAAAAATTTTCAATATTATTTTATATTGTTATGCTTTCAATTGCCTTTGGCATGAATATGTATTATATTAACAGCAAAGGAACTCCCTCAAATTTATTATCATTTAAATTAAATGCAATCTACTTTGATCCTTCATTAATTGAAGACAGTTCATCAATGGAAAAAGTCCAAAACTTTATTACTTCAAATAACATGAATGTAATTAATAATATAATCAATAAAAATGAAGATCCTATAGGACAATTTTATGCTTTTTGTTCCTATTTACGATATAATAAAACACAAGCATTAACTCATTTGGAAAATTTATTGACCAGTCAGCAAAAAGTAAATATAGTGATCGATAAAAATACAAAAATATTAAATTCAGATCTAGGTCATGCAATATTATTATTGATAGCAAAAACTCCTGAAAAATTAATAGCAAAATTGGATGATAATTTTTTTAATCAAATTTCCCCGATTTTATTGAATGCCTATAAATCTAAAATAAATAAATCAAATAAAAATTATAAGCGAGAATTGGTTTATTTAATCGCGCAAAGAACTCCTCTTTTAATATCAGAAATAACAAAGGATATAATTAATACAAAACCTATAAATGAAATGAATGATAATGAAAAATTAGAATTATCATTAATGCTTCCTGCTTTTAATAAAACCGAAAAAGAAAAAATTTATATATCTTTTTTCAATGAAACAAATGAACAAATACTTATCAATACATTGAATTCAATAAACAAAGATGATTTTTTATATTATACAGACTTGATATTAAATATATATAAAAAAAACATATCTAAGGAAATAAATAATTTGGCTTTGGATAAATACTTATTATTGTCAATTAAACATAAAGATATAGGGAGAATCAGCAGTTTAATACGAAGCGGCAGCCAAAGCGTAATAATAACTGCTTTAGAAAAAATCGGAGAATATGGCGATGATTATTTTTATGAATTTTTAAAACCTTATCTTCAATCCACTTATGATGATAAAATTAATGTAACTGCTTTAAAAAGTATTTTTTTGACAACAGCAGCTTCCAAACCTTTAGATGTCCAGAGAACCATCAATTATATCCTTGTTAATATGGATAAGGACATGCTTATACTGGAATGTATTAAATTTAACCTTGCCAATAATATTAATTCCAACAGCAGTGCTGTTCTCTATAGATTAAAAAGACAGGAAAGTCTGGAAAACAAAGAATTGAAAGAAATTGGATTAAAATATATTGACTATTTTAATTTAGCAACAGGGATACCTTATTTAAAAGAATTATTATTAGATCCAGATCAGAATATCAGAACAAAAGCGCAAAATCTCTTAAATACAAAATTTAAAAATGTAAAAGATGAAACTGCTGATATAAAAAACAATTAAATAATTAATAATTTCAATCAATTTACCAATAGTTTTTTGATTTCTTCCTTAAAAACTGTGATAAAATCTCTATCAGGATTGCATAGATCCATTTTCTCCAATTCAATGAAAGAAACAAACTTCGTCTGCTGATGAACTTTCAATTCTATTTTATTAAAATCTCCTTCAACTAAAAAAAAAGTAATAACTATCTTATTATTATCTTTTTCAAATTCTGCTCCGCCTACTTCCTGTATAACATCTATATCTATATTAAATTCTTCCTTAAATTCTCTCTTTAAAGCATCATCATATAACTCATCATCCAGTAATCTTCCACCCGGGAATTCCCATTTAGAACCATCCTCATCATCCGCTTTTCTTTGCGCAATAAAAATTTTCCCTTTATCTATGAAAAAACCGGCAGCAATTCCAACTATTTGAATTTCATTGTCCATAATATGACTCCATTTGATGGTATAATAATTTAAATATTAATAATAATTTTAAGTCATGTCAATAAATTATTATAATTCAATTAATTATTATAGACTATTAAAATTATTTATATTATTATTTAATTAATAATTTATAAAAAAGGACATATCAATGTTTTTCCCCAAAATTTATAAATTCAAAAAAAAATTAATACTGAAAAACAACGGAGAATTATCATTATTCTGGCTGGGTACAGGCAGTGCATTTTCTAAAATATTATTTCAAAATAATTTTTTAATAATTAAAAGTGATACGCATTTGCTTGTTGATTGCGGTACAAAATGTCCTTTAGCTTTAAATAATTATGGTTCATCAGTTATGGAAATTAAAAATTATTTAATTACTCATTCACATGCAGATCATATCGGTGGATTAGAAGAAGTAGCCTTGATCAACAGATATATAGCCAAATTAAAACCGAATATAATAATTGTAAAAGAATATGAAAAAATATTATGGGATTATTCATTAAAAGGAGGCTGCGCCTTTAATGAAATAATTAAAGGTGATTATTTGACCTTTAATGATCTTTTTAATCCAATATATCCGTCAAAAATTAAAAATTCAGAGAGAACAATGTATGAATTGGAGTTTAAAAATATTAATCTGAAATTTTTTAGAACCAATCATGTCCCGGACTCGTCAAAATCATGGAAAGATGCATTTTTATCATATGGTTTAATTATTGATGAAAAAATATTATTTACATCCGACACGAAACATGATCCAGAATTAATTAAATTTCTTGTTGATAAATATGAAAACATTCAATATATTTTCCATGACTGTCAATTGTTTAAAGGTGGAGTCCATGCATCTTATGAAGAGCTTAAAAAATTTCCAAGAGAAATAAAAAATAAAATTTTTTTAACACATTATCAGGATAACTTTAAAAAATTTAATGCTGAAAAAGACGGCTTTGCAGGATTTACTAAAGAAGGCTATTATTATACATTTTTATAAATTTATGAGTCTAAAAATTTTTTATTATTTAAATTGAAAAGTATAAAAATTGAGATATAATAAATATTAAATAATAGATTATTCTTTTAAAAAATGAAACATTTTTTCTTTTTTTAAATAATATGGATTAATTCAATGGAAGAGAGAAAAGATTTCAAGTTATCCGAGTTAATTAATTCAAAAATTATAACTGAAGTATATAATAACGTAAAAAACTTTTTTTCCGACAATTATGACAAAAAATCTTTTGAGACAATTGATAAAGCTTATTATTTAATATCAAATTTATTTGAAGGGAAATTCAGCGGATATAAAGAATGTAATACTCAGTATCATAATTTCAATCATACTATTGATGTCTTTCTTGCAAGCATGAGGCTGATTGACGGTTATAATTATATAAATAATAATAAATTATCAAAAGAATTTGCCATTTATATTCTTTTAGCTGCTTTATTTCATGATACCGGCTATATTCAGGAAATTTGGGATAATACTGGCACTGGTGCAAAATATACTGATAAGCATGTTTTGAGAAGCATAAGTTTTTTAGAAAAAGAATATAAAAAATTCAATATAAAATCAGAAGATGTAAAAATCATAGCCAGGATCATACAATCAACGGATATTGAAAATGAAAAGAACAAAAATCATTTAGAATTAGAAGAAGAAAAGCTTGCTTATTCGTTTTTAGGAACAGCGGATATTATAGGACAGATGGCAGACAGGGAGTATCTTGAAAGATTGTTATTTTTATATTATGAATTTAAGGAAGCCGGAATACCCGGTTATAAAACAGAATTTGATATAATTAAAAATACTATAATTTTTTATGAAAAAATAAAAATAAGATTAATCAAGGTCTTTGATGATGCATATATGTATTCTATTTATCATTTTAAAAGAAGATACGGCATTCAAAAAAATCTATATATTTCGGAAATCAATAAAAATATAGAATATGCAAGAAAAATCCTTGCTGATAACACCACAAATTTCAGGAAAAAACTGAGAAGAGGTATATTCAGCTATATAAATTTTTAAAAATCAACATAAAATTTCAAAAATTTAAAATTTTATTGTAAAATTAAATTAAAAGAATTAAAATAATTTTAAATAATAAATTATACTGGCAATTGTACAAATTGTAAGTATATGACTTTAATTTTAAAGATATTCTTACAATAGAATAATTTATTAAAGTATTTTTTAAAGGAGATTTATTTAATATTTTTAGTTAATGTTCTTCATTAACTAATATTAAAGTTTTTTTTCAAGGGAATTAATTGTCAATTAATATCCGTTTTTTTTTGCATTTCTTTATTTTGTCTTTAGGATCACAAAGAAAAAATAATTTTTATTAAATTTTTATTTAATTAGGAGGAGTTACATGGGAGAATTTTTTGATAAAATACCGGATTATATTAAAGATCATATTAAGGAAATCACAAAAAGGTCTGGTATGCCTGATAATGAAGAATCTTTAGAAAAAATTTCAGAAGGCTGGCTTGAAAAAGAAAGAATCTTTGAACAGGAAATATCTAATATGAAAATGATAGAGATAAACTCTTTTGAAAAGGATGATCCAAAAGGTGCTTTGATTTTAACCTATTCGGGTTCATTAATTAATTTAGGACCTATAGTTGATAATGTTAGAAAAGTATCATATGCAAGTATAGGTTTACGACAGGATGTGCCTGAACTTGCGACAAATGATTTAAGCGAGCTTGAATCAAATATAGATATTGACGATATTATCGAATTTAAAGTTGGTCCTGTTAAAAGAACCTCTGCGGTTTATAAAATCAGCATCTGTGAAGAAGAATTATCTGCAACAGAACAGGAAAAAAATATTACTAAAGCTGCAACTGTAATTATTGATGATTTTGTCGAAGTGAATAAAACTATAGTCGGTGATTAAAAATCAATTAAGAGTATTAAATGAAAAATATTGAATTAAATAACTATGAGACAGATAAGGTTACTTATTTAAAGAAAAAATTAATTCAAATATATAAAAGGAAAAATTTACCGAAAATTCAAGATTATTCAAATCTTCTTGATAAAATAATATACACTTTAGAACATGAAAATTCTGAAATAAGACCCTACAGCAACTCAAACATTCCAGGCGGTTTTATACAATTGAAAAAAGACATATCAACAATTATTATCCCGGATATTCACGCTAGAATCGATTTTTTGATCAATATCATGTTTTATAAAGTTAATAATAAAACAATATTGGAAGAGCTCTCAGATAATAACATGCAGATAGTATGTGTCGGTGATGGTTTTCATGCAGAATCCAGAGCAGTTAAAAGGTGGCAGATTGCATTGGAGGAATATAAAAGCGACTTTGAAAAGCATTCACATATGGATGAGGAAATGCGGGAAAGCTTCGGAGTCATGGAAATAGTTATGGAATTAAAAAATTCTTTTCCTGACAATTTTCATTTTTTAAAAGGTAATCATGAAAACATATTAAATGAAAATACTGACGGAAATTATTCATTCAGAAAATTTGCATTGGAAGGACCAATGGTTTTACGATTTGTTGAAAAATTCTACGGGATAGACTTTTTGATAAAATATTCATTCTTTGAAAAAAGTCTGCCGTTATTAGCAATGGGAAATAATTTTATTGTTTCTCATTGCGAGCCTTTAAAATTTTACACAAAAGAAGAAATAATAGAATACAAAAATAATCCTGAATTAATTATCAATTTAACATGGACTGATAATGATGCGGCTGAAAAGGACAGCGTCGAAAAAATGCTTAAATACTATTTTCCCAATAATAATATAGAAAACTATTTATATTTTGGAGGTCATCGTCCGGTTTATTCTTTATATAATATAAGAGCAAACGGAAAATATGTTCAGATACATAATCCTAATAAATTTATTGTTGGTTTTATAAAGCCCAAGGGTTTGATCAATCTTGATAAGGATATCATTGAAATTCCTGATAGAACTAAAGAAATAATAAAAAATTATTAATGGTGTATAAAGATGGGCAGAGAAAAAATAGGGAAATATGAAATAATTGAAAAAATCGGTCAAGGCGGTATGGGTGCTGTTTTAAAAGCAAAACACCCAACCCTTGACAGATACATAATAATAAAACAATTAACCATATCCAAACCCAATGTCATCGAAAGATTTAAAAGAGAAGCAAGGATAATGCTTGATTTAAGGGATGAACATATTGTTCAGGTTTATGATCATTTTAAAGAAGGTAAATATTTTTATATTGCAATGGAATATGTTAACGGACTATCTCTTGACGAATTAATTGACGACAAAAGGTATTTATCCAATGAAGCAGCTGTTATAATTTTTTCAGAAATATGCAAAGGCTTAAAACACGCCCATGATAAAGGTATAATACACAGAGATATCAAACCCGCTAATGTCCTGATATCAAAAAACGGTTCAGTTAAATTAACGGATTTTGGCATTGCAACCTCAAAAAAAGAAATCGAATCAAATTTGACCAGGGAAGGCTCTACTTTAGGTTCACCTGCATATATGTCACCCGAACAAATTTATGATACAAAAAAAGTCGATAAAAGAGCTGATATATATTCACTGGGAGTAACACTTTATAAAATGGTCACAGGTAAACTCCCCTACCCTGCTAACATTTCACCCGAAACCATTACCATGATCTCTAAGGGAAAATATGTACTGCCAAATAAGATAAATCCAAAAATTATACCAAAAATCCAAAAAATAATTACAAAATGCATGAAACCAAAAAAGAGTCAAAGATATAAGGATGTTAACGAGATAATAAGAACATTAAAAGGAAGTCTAGTAAAGTATAAAAAGGGAAATGAAAGGGAAAACAAAAAAATAATAAATGAGCTTATTAAAAATTATATAGCAGGTAAAGAAATTGAATATATAAAAATAAAGGTTCCTTTTAAGAAAAAAATAATAAATACAGTAATAAGGTTTAAATTTCTATTTCTTTTTTTATTTATTAACTTTTTAGCTTTAATACTTATGTTCTTTAAAACTGGATATAATCACGAATTATTTAACTCAAATTCTCACGGATGGTACAAATTAATAGTAGAAACAAAAAGCTTTTCCAATATAAATTCCCCTGAAGTTATAAAATCATATATTTATTGGGTTGATGGAAAAGAAAAACTGGTCAAGGAAATAAAACTTCATAAGAATATAAAAAAGAATCGGAACATAAATAATACTTTTGAATCCTATAAAATTTATTTAAAATCCGGTTTATATAAATTTGATGTTAATATACAAAATGAAAAGCATCAAAATTATTTTTTTGTCAATCCGGTAAGTTTAATAAGAACAAACAAAGAAAAACCTTTAATAAAAATCATTTATGACAAAATCCCGGTTTTTTCTTTGAAAATAAATTTTTTATTTAAAAATTCGATTGACAATTCCGGTATTGACAATGTTGACAAATTTGTTCTTTATAATAACAGATGGGTAAACTGGGATTATTTCAGATCTAATTATTATAATGAACTTCTATCAGGAAAAAAACTGATCTTTTTATTCAACAAACAATATTTTTATGAAAAAAGAGTTGAAGTATATATTGCTCCTTATCAAAATGATTATACCGTAAATGTACTTCTTCAGCCGATTGCAGGAACATTTCTTTTAAGATCAAAGGAAAAAGATTTAAAAATTCTAATAAATAATTCAAAATATTTCTATGATGCAAATAAAAACAATGAATATTCAAGGATCCAGCCTTCAATCTTTCAAATTTTATTAAATAATTTAATTTATTATTCCACAGGACAGGAAAAAGGGAAATACTCTAAAATTCAGAAGACATTCTTTGTTAACAGGGATATTGCGTTAAATCCTGGAAATTATTTAATTACAATTATAAAAGGGAATAATAAAATTACAAAAGAATTTCAAATCAAAAGCTATCAAAAAATAACTATTTCCACAAGATATAATAAAAAAAATAAAAAATTAACTGTTGATACTTATTAAAAATTTTATTTATAAGAGAGGGAAAACATGTCAAGTTTAATGAAAAAATTATTTTTATGCCTTATTGGCATTTTAGCCGGTTTAGCAAGCTGGCCGATTGCAGAAGTATTGATTAATTATCAAACATTTTTCCAATCCTATTTAATTTTCAGTGTCTGTCTGGGTATGGCATTCGGCATTGTTATGGGTGCATTTTTCAGCACAACCGAAAGCATCACTACACAGAACTACTCGCAGACAATTTCCAGCATACTGGTTGGAATAATTTTAGGAGCTGTAGGAGGAATATTGGGATTTCTAACTGCCCAGTTTATACTTTTTTTCATAGGGGAAAAACTGCTGCAAACATCAACAAAAAGTTTCTCTACTTTTATACTGCCACTTTCAAGAGCTGCAGGATGGGCAGTATTGGGTATTTTTATCGGAATAATTGAAGGAATCAGAACACAATCCGGCAAAAAAATAGTTATCGGGCTGATTGGTGGATTATTGGGTGGTATTTTTGGCGGATTGGCATTGGAATACATAACAATGCTTATACCCAATTTATTGTTTTCAAGACTTATTGGACTTGTAATTTTCGGTTTTTTTATTGGATTATTCTACGGATTCATTGAAAAATCATTATCAGCAGGTATTTTAAGAGTTTTAAACGGAGCCTTTAAAGGCAAGGAATATTTAATTAATCAACGAAGAATGAGAATTGGAAAATCTAAAAATAATGATATAATCTTAAAAGATTTTTCAATAATGGAGGATAATCACGCATTAATAAATGTCAAGAAAGATAAGGTGCTGATAAAAAATCTTTCAAAAACAAGTCCTGTAAGAGTTAATGATGAAGTTATAAATGAAAAAGAGCTGAAATTTGAAGATGTCATCAAGATTGGCACAGCAAAATTTTTATTTAAATATAGGTAGGTAAATTATGAAAAAACTAATATTTTCTTTAATTATTATTATTTGTTCATTTTATTTGTTTTCAGATTCCATTCAGATTTCACAGATTGATAATTCGGAACTATTGTTAAATCAGAAGATTAAAATGTATATAAGCGTTGCCGATTTTAATAGTAATCCGTTAAAAAATCTAAAACAGGATATGTTTACCATCCATGAATCAGTTGACAATAAAAACTTTAAAAAAATTGAAAAAATATACTCATTTAAAAGTAAACAGGATTATGATGAAGGTGTTAATTTCCTTCTCCTGATAGATAATTCCGGCAGTATGTATTATGATATGAATGAAATCAAAACTGATAAAACAGAAAACATGAGAATAACACACGCTAAAAATGCGGTAATTACTTTTATCAACAGCATAAAAAATCCAAAAGACACTATTTCAGTAGTTTCATATAATACATATTACAATCTTCACTCAAGTTTCACCGGTAATAAGGATAATGTTGTAAATGTACTTGATGAGATAAAAAAACCGGTTGGCGAAGAAGCTTGGACAGAAATATATGCAAGCTTATATAAAGCAGTCGCAGAATTTAAAAATCCCGGTAGAAATGTAATTATTATTCTTTCAGATGGTGAAAACATGCCCTATTATACATATACAAAAAAAGCACATAAAGAATACGGAACAAAAACATACAACCATGATGAACCTATTTTAGAATGCCAGAAAGGTGGAATCTCGGTTTTTGGAATCAACTTTGGAAAGCAGGGACAGAGCAAAGATAGAAATTTATCGGAAATAGCTTCTCAAACAGGAGGTAGAATATTTGATGCTTATAATCCCAAAGAATTAAAAGACGTTTATCTAAAAATTATTTCCCAGATACAAAATGAGTACATTTTTGTCTATAGAGCAACAATGGATCCTGCTGATAAGAAATACGTTAAAGTGGATTATAACAATATGAACAAAAAATTATCAGTGACAAGATTTTATTTTTCCAGTACATTGTTCGGAAAACCCGGAATTTTCAATTTACTATTCTTACTTCTACTGCCGCTTGCAATCCTGTTGTTATTTTTACTGTCTTTAATTAAATTTAAAAATACAAATCAGAATGCAAATTTGGAAGTTATCAGTACACAATACGGGCGTGCAGTAACTAAAGTCATTTCGCTTAATGAAGGTCAAACAATAATAGGCGGTTCTTCCAATGCAAATATGACAATTGTTAATTCTCCGACTATTAAAGATAAGCATGCAAAAATCGAATACAATAAAAAGAAAGACACTTACACAATAATAGCAGATGGTGATACAAAAGTTAACAATAAAAAAGTTACAACAAGAGACCTGGAAGACGGAGATGTGATCAGCATCGGAGGAGCTACAATAGTTTTTGATAAAGGTATCATGGATAAAGATAAAAAAAAGAAATAAATTAAATTCTTTTTATACAAAATGCAGAGGCTCTAAATTAGGCTTCTGCATTTTTTTTCACATTAAAATCATCATTTTATCAAGCGGATCTTTACCCTGTCTCGGATCTTTAATCCGCTCTTCAGGATCGATCAATGGATAGCCCAATTGAAAAAAAGTTGCTGGTACATATACCTCTCCTCTTTTTAAAGCAACAATAAGCTGATCTCTCATAGGTCTGTTCTGTTCCTTGCATCTCATTGCTTCAAGTCCATATTTCAATCCGTTAAAAATCAAAAAAATTTTTTCTATTTCCATCTGTATTAGTCTCTTTTTATCTTTTATTAGATTGTTTTCATCATTTAACAGCGTTGTAAAAAGATCAAGTTTTTCCTTAAGATCATCAATGAAAAGTTCTGTCAATTCATCTTTTGCAAGATCCATAGGACCTGTTTTAACAACACCTGACAAACCAAATCCTCTTGCACTTAAAGCAAGATAGTCAGAATAAAAACCTGCATCTATAAATTCTTCCCCTACATCCGGCAGCTGTATGCCATATTTATAGAGAGTTTCAGTCATTAATGATGTGTAATGCCATTTTCTTAAAACTACTATCAGGTAAGGATGAGTATTTTTAAATTTTAAAAAAAATTTACCCATGCCCTTTGTAAAAATAACATCATTCAATAACAGATCTTTTAATGTGTATTCACTGCCTTTAGAACCGTCATTTAATTTATTATAATATTTCCCATTTTCATAAACAATTTTATTTCTTTCGAGTAATTTTGCCGTTGTTTGAGGCAATTCATTCAATGGTGCGCTCATTTCCTCAAATCTGTAGCTTGAAAATTTCTTATCATCCATATCTGTTAAATCTTTCATGGAGATATCTGGCAAGAAATTCGGAGTTTCTCTTTTTTTATTGATTATAAAATTCCTGATGTTAATATTTGGGACGATTCTTTCTTCCAATGCTTTTTTCATCAAATTACCGATTTTATCCATTGATGGATGGTCTTTTTTATAAATCAAAATTTTTGTAGGTTGTTCATTTGTAGCATTGGGCGCCCATTGTGAAAAGGATAAAACTTTTAATAGCAATTCCAAATCAACATCTTTATCTGGATCTGCGACTCTTTCGGTTCGTCTCTGGAGCAGTCCTTCCAGAAGTCCTTCATTAGGCTCAAAGCTTCTGCCAATTATACCGTCTTTATCAATATGCCAAATATCACCGGATTTTACTCCGGAAAGCCTTGCCCCATCAACATCAACTGCTTTTTGTGATTCTAATGCTTTATTTTTTGCTTTTTCAACTTTTTTAACAAAATCTTCATATGACCTCCTTGCCAGTTCTCTCGTTTCAGTAGGTACAGGACTGACAGGCGGTCTTTCTTTTTCAGTTATATTGCTAAAAAAGCTTATTTTCTCAATACCAGAAATTATATCAATTATTTTATCCTTATCTTTGGACATATAGTCTCCTTTTTAAATACCTAAAAAATTTTAATACAATAATTATTGATTTAAGTAAAGAATAGATTTGTAAGAAAATAAAAAATTACAAATTAATTAAGCACATATTGATTTATACAATCGAATAAATTTAAATTTTTAAAAAAAATATAAAAAAATCAGTATTCATAATCAAGATCATCATCTTGAATATCATTAATCTGCTGCTTATAAAATTCAATCTTCTCCTGAAGCTGTTCAATCATATCCTTGTCGATTTTATCCTGAGGTATCAATGTCAAAGCAATTGCTCTGGCAACCAATAAAGGGCTTTCCAAATTGTTGTAAATTCTAAACAATTTTTTAGAAATACCGTTATGAAATCTGTGAATGAGGTTAGCTAAATTTAAACTGGATACTTCATTCTCTTTCCATTTAAGAAAATTCTCATAAAGCGGCGTCAAATACTTCTTTAATTCTTCTTCATAAGCAATCTTCACCAACTCTTTTAAATTTTTCTTCATTTCAGTTGAATTTTCAACCATCTTAACTTCCTTTTATAATGCTCTCAAACTTTTTTATAACTTACTTACATTTTATTATGAACATTAATATTATAATAATTTTTTATTATATTTTCAAGTTTTTATTTAAAAGTTTTAAAAATTTATTAATTTTTAAATTAATTTTTTTAAAAGATTGAATTGTGAGGAATTACCAGAATTATAATTATTATTAAATATATCATTTAAGATTTTTTTTGGGTAATTAAAAAATCTTAAATCTGCAGTCAATGAATCAAAACTTATATTTTCCTTTTTAAATTTTGCATCTACAAATGATAGAGGTGTTCCAGAAATAAATAAATTCAAACAGCCATCTTTGTGACATTCAATATTTGTTTTATATTTGTCCATGAAGTTTAAACCATTTTCAAAATATTCAGACTGGACTCTAGTAATAAATAATTTAATTTTACCAAAGACAAGACACTCAATTCTTCCCTGTGTGAAATTACTCAGAGCCTTTAATGATGACATGTCTGCTTCAATGCTTGAATATAAAGAACTTATTCCGTTTGAATAAAAAAAATCCGCTGCAAGATGATTCAAAACAGCCATGTCAATACCCAAAAATTTATTGCAATTAATATTTTTTAATATTTGAATCCCGGTATATGAATTTGCCTCAAAATTTTCAAAGCCTTTCAGTGACAAAACTCTTATTGCTTCTTCAAATCTTAAAATATCATTTTCATATATCAAAGCTGGCAATGAGATTATGATATTTCCCCTGTTCCTGATTCTGTCAAGCATATTTATATGTGACAAATTATCCAAATAAACAGAAAAAGTATCTATCGGTAAATCCAAATTATTTAAAATTTCTGTTTGATTTAATGTTATTAATACCTTATCAGGATAATCTCCTAAAATTTTCTTTCGATTTTGTTCTTTTCTGGCTGGTGTAATAAATTTCATTACATTATGATTAACTTCAAATGAAATTTCCTCTTTATTTATAATAACTTTTAATTTATTGATTATACTTTTTGATAAATTCTGCAAAGCTGATGAAGAAAGCAATAGATCATCCGATTTAATTGTTATTTTGACCTTGAAATCCTTGATCTCATTTATCTTCAATTCATCAACAATCTTTACAATATTATGAAGTTTAGCCTTTTTTTTTCTTAAATTAATTTTAATTTCAAGTTTTTCCCTTTTCTCATTAATCAAAAAATCAACGATAATTTTATCGCCAATATGATCTATTATTATTTCATTATTTAAAGTAAAAAAATTACTACTAATAATAAACTCATCCTGTTTTTTATAAGCATCCCACTCCTCATTTTTTCCAACGAGGTTATTATGGCGCAAAAGATGACCGGAATCGACCTCTCTTGCTGAATATTTTTTAACTTGTTCATAAAGTTTTTCAATTGTTTGATTATTTAAAGCACTCTTATAAACGGATACTATCTGTTTTACCCAATATGGACTTTTCAATCTGCCTTCGATCTTTAAAGAGCTGACATTAGCCTTTTTAAGATCATTCAGATAATTTATCAGGGACATATCCTTCATGGAAAAAAAATTTTTTTCACTTGCTGAACTTTCCCACAGTACCCTGCATGGAGCAGTACATAACCCCCTGTTACCGCTTCTTCCTCCGATCCAGGATGACATTAGGCATCTACCGGATACGCTAAAGCACATTGATCCTTCTGTAAAGACTTCACATTCTATGTTTTTTACTTTACATGCTTCCTCTATCTCTTTTAGTTCCAATTCCCTTGCAAGCACTACTCTTTTTGTACCAATGGACTTGGCAAATTTTACCCCGTATGAACTGGATATTGCACATTGTGTTGACAGATGAATATTTAAATTTTCTTTGTAAAAATTATTTATTATATAAATTACAGCGGGATCTTTTACAATTACTCCGTCAATTTTTATTGATTTCAAATATTCTAAAATACAGCATACTTCTTTTAATTCATTTGATTTCAAGTCAATGTTCAAAGTTAAATAAACATTGATATTATGAAGATGGGCATATTCTACAGCTTTTTTAAGAGTAAAAAATGTAAAATTGTCAGCAGGCATCCTGGCATTAAATTTCTTCACTCCAAGATATATTGAATCTGCACCGCTTTCAATGCAAGCTAAAAAACTTTTTAAACTTCCTGCAGGGGCCATTAATTCCATAAATATTAACCTGATAAAAGCTATTTATTATTTTTTTTGATGTTAAGTAAAAATTTGAATGACATTATAATCGCATGTAAATAATAAAAAAAGAATGATAATACAATCACAGTCAGCGGTAAAAAAAACAATATAAATTTCCTAGTCAATTTTATTGAATCAACAGAGATATATCCGCATATTTCCAAAGATATAAAAATATAATATGGAATTGAAAATCCGAAAAAGATTACTATGCCTATATATTCCCATTTCTTTGACAATTCCAGATTACCGAAATATTTTGTCCCGCTTTTTAACAACTTTGATATAACAAAAAGCATTAAAGACATAATAAAAGGAGTATATTTATTTAAAAGGAAAATATAATAATTTTTAAAAAGAAAGAAGTTTAATATTTCAATTAAATTTATCCCTAATATTAACCAATTTAGCAAAATTGCCAAAGAAGAATAGGCAAAAGGATAAACTCTGTGAATAATAATAATACCGATCAGGATCAATATAGTCCCTATAATTTCCAAACCTATCACATTTAGAAAATAATTTTCTGACAGCCAGAAAAAAGTAAAATACTTTACCTTTATAACCCAAAAAAAAACTCCGATTAAAATCAATTTTAAAGAAAACATTAATTCCTGAGTCTCTGTTTTATCCAAAGCATTCACCCCATATAAAAATTTGACAAATATTAACATATTAAAATTTTATAGACAAGTTAAATAATTTATTCCCTTGAAAAAAAATATATATTCTCTACATTAAGATAACTGTCATCAAAAAATTTTATTTATTCTTTATTATAAATAATTTTATTCATTTTTTATAATTTTAAATATTTTATTTGTTTTTTAAATATTTCTTATACTATAATAAAAAAATAAATAAGAGCAGTAATGAATTTAACTGCAAATTTTTAAATAAGGAGAAAAAAAAATGAAAAAAACAGCTGCAATCATTATATTATTAAATATTTTTAATATTTTGCTGTTTGCCACAGACATAAAATTTAACACTTTACCAAAAAGCATTGAAGAATTTTTATCACTCCGTGATGAAATTGCAAAAACTCCTGAAGGAGGCGGTGCTATGATGGTTATAGCCCTGATATTATACTCAAATGATGAAAATCTCGGCAGACAATGCCTCACTGTTGCAGTAAATCAGGACCAGATTGTCCAGGGTAATTACTATAAAGGCTATAAATTAATAAGCTCAAAAATGAGTCTTATAGAAAGTCAGATATCTAAACAAAAGTATATTCCAAACTCATATATAAACGGTACAAGTCCTGAAAACAATTACGAACTTCCGAAAAACAACTTATCACTATCTTTTAGGAGAAATAAATACAGCCAAACCGATGAATCAGGAAGTGTAAAAGTCTTTGTCAACTGTTCAGGAGCGGATAGCCCTCGACCTATAACTTTAAAAATCAATGACAAAGGAATATGGAAGGCTTTTGAATATAGCTCATTGGTTGTGGGCATAAAAAAAGCAAAAAAAGAGATAAAAACTGACAACTTATAAATTGTTTCCGATGTGTTTTATTTTAGAGTGTATAATAAAAAAAGCATCCCTATTTAAGGGACGCTATAATTATATCTGACTATCTTATCTCTTAACTCTTGCATTGCCTGCCCAGATGCTCCATACCTGTTCTTCATCAGCAGGCTGACCATAATCTGTTAATGCTGTGGTAGCAAGAGCACCTGTTGCCCAGCCGAACTGGATCCATTTTTCAGGTTCCCATTCCTTTAAAATTGCATAGATCATGCCGCCGACAAAACCGTCGCCGCCGCCAATCCTGTCAAGAACATGAATCTCTCTAGGTTCCACAACATGCCAGTTGTCACCCTCAAGCATTATAGCACCCCAGAGATGACTGTTTGTATGAACTACCTGTCTCAAAGTCGTTGCAAATGCTTGAGCATTCGGATATGCTTTTTTCACGTTGTTTATCATTGCTTTAAAACTTTCGATCTTGTCACTGATATTTTTTCCACCTGCTTCTGGACCTTCAATGTTTAGACACAGCTGGAAGTCCTCTTCATTACCAATAAGTATATCAGAAATACCGGCAATTTCTTTAAATATATTATGAAGCTCTTTTTCCCTGCCCTTCCAGAAAGATGCTCTGAAGTTCAAGTCAAAAGATATTTTTGTTCCATGTTTTTTTGCAGCTTTTGCCAGCTCAAGACAAAAAGCGCTTGTTTCTGGGGACAGAGCACCGATAAGACCAGAAAGATGCACAATCTGTACGCCTTCTTTTCCGAAAATCCTATCCAAATCAAAATCTTTAACATTTAAAGTCCTGCCTACCTCTCCTGATCGGTCATTCCATACCCTCGGTCCTCTTGCACCGTATCCGCTGTCCGCTATATTGATCTGATGTCTGTAACCCCAGGGACCACCTTGATCAACTTCTTTGCCTTCATAGTCCATGTGTCTGCTTTTAAGATTATCTTTTATAAACTGAGCAACAGGACTCCCCTTGACAAATGTTGTTAAAACTTTAACCGGTAGTCCAAGATATGCGGCTACACTTGCTACATTTGTTTCGGCACTTGTTGCCTGCATCTTTAAAATATCACTTGTATGGATTGGCTGTCCATTAAACGGAGTGAGTCTTATTCCCATACTGGTTGGTACTATCAATGAATATTTACAACCTTTTTTTAATTCAATTTTCATAAAATCACCTCTAAAAAATTTCTCACAAAGGACACAAAGTAAACATTTTTTATTATTTTATATTCCAACTTTATAATCGCTTTGTTTTTGTAAGATATATTACAATATTAAGAGAGCCAACGGCTCATTATGCTGCCATAATCATTTTTTATGTGCATTTTTTTTGGTTTAAGATTAAAAAAAAATAATTATCAGATTAAAGTCTGAAAAATTATCCATTTATATCATAAAAATCATATAATTGCAAATATGAAATATTTAACTTAAATAAACTTAAAAATATAATTAAAATGTATAATACAATAAATGTTTTAATTTTTTAAATTCGTTTAAAAATGATTTCAAATATGATATTTATATTTCTTTAAGTCCAATATTCATTTTTGTATCTAAAATTTGTATAAAAATCTCCAATATATTGCTTCAACTTTTTTACTCTTTTACCAGCCAATGAATAGCAGAAATTCCTTATTCTCAATGCCTGAGTACCGGCATTCATGTCTCCTTCTTTTAAACCTTTACCGAGCTCAACATTGTTGGGAACCGCTAAAGAATTATACCTGTGCCTTGAAAAACCACCGTCCTCTTTTAAGTAAACTTTTAAATTATTGTATGTAATTTCAATTATCTCATTAATTTCTTCCCGGGATATTTTACACAATTGAGACTTTATCGACATTAATAAATCAATAGGATTTCTTGTCCAGCACATATCTTCCGATATATCATTTCTTAAAGCAAATAAAATGCTTTTATAAATTTTATCTGCATTGGGCATTTTTTTATTGAAAAAGCTATATAATCCTGCAAGCTTGAATGCTCCGGAAATTTTTACATAAGGTCTGCCTTCTCCCCACATCCCTGTTTCTTCATCCTGCTTGTTTTTTAAAAAATCCCAGATTATATTCAAATATTCTTTCCGTTCTTTTCTAGGCAGATGTTTGAAATATATCCTTGCAGCGGCAATATTGTCACATGCCATCCATGAATAGCTCCAGTCCCTGTTCTCAAGCCATATTAATAAATTCTCTTTAGAATTTATATTATTCGGCAAAGAATCTTTACCTTTGCTGCCAGGTATAGGATATAAAGGCTTTTTATTAAATCTTTGCAAACTTTTGATTCCATATGATGTAGCACGTGCAACCATTCTGTCCACTTTATCCATTTCATTATGTGGATCATAAAAAAACCCTGTTTCATTATCCTGTCTGGCATGAAAAAAACTTACTAATTTTCTTTTCATCAACTTAGGCATTTTTTTTAATAATCCAGAATCTTCAATTATGTGTATAGCCTGCGCCGTAGATTCAATATCAGGTTTAAATTTTGGATCAGTTTTGGAACTTTGTGCATAATAAAAACCGCCGCTTTCCTCATCATACAACCCTTTAAGCCAGACATAAAAATCTTTAAACAGAGAATCAATATTATTTAACAAATCAATATTTATTTTTTTTAGCATTTTTTTACTCAAGCTATCTATTTAATTGATTTTTTTTATTTTGTAAATATCTTTATTAATAAAATTAATTTTATGAATAGACTTTTTTAAATAAAAATTTTAAAATCATATTAAATCATGTGTTTAATGCATAAAAGTTGCAATTTTATGCATTATTATTAGAATGGATAAAAAGGCTAATTCTTAATAAATAAGAGAGTTGACCAATAAAACTTTTACGATTTATAATTTTAATTTAAACAAATGTATTTATTGAAAATTAAAGCAATGAAAAAAAATAAAGTTTTTTTTATAATTACCCTATCATTTTTCTTGTTCTGTTGTTTGCCGCAAATTATAGCAGCAGAAAAAATTGAAAAGCTTTCATTGAAATGCATCCAGAAAATTGAAATTTATTCTTCGGGTAAAACAAAAAATGTAAAACTCATTATTTTAATTCCTCAGGATTATAAATACAGACAGAAAGTTAAGAAAATACAGTTTTCTTTCAAACCGATCAGAATCTTTGAAGATGATAATAATTATTATGCAGAATTCTTTTTTAAAAAAATCGGAGGTTATGAAGAGATATACATTACAATATTTCTTGATATTTATAGATATGATCTTGATACTGCAAAAAATATGAACGTGCAAAACCGTGGCATAACGGAAAAAAATATTTATAAATATCTTCAAAGCGAACAGTTCATTGAATCTGATAATAAATCAATTATTGCTGCAGCAAAAAATATCAATGCGGAGAATAAAATTGTTTTAATCAATCTGTTATATGATTTTTTACGTTCCAATATTAAATTTAAAATCGAGGAAGGAAAAAGTGGAGCCGTTTCTGCACTTGTCAATAAGGAGGGCAATTATTCGGACTATTCATATCTATTTAGTGCATTGTGCAGAGCAAAAGGCATTCCTGCCAGGTATGTAATGGGTTATTTTAACTTTAAACCTCATGCCTGGACAGAAATTTATCTGGATGATCTGGGCTGGATCCCTTTTGATCCGGCTTTTGACGGATATAAAGACAGCTCTTTTAATATTCTTTCAAATAACTATATTTATTATTCATTTAAAGCTAATGACAAAAAAATATATAATACTTACGGAAACTGCTGGTGGGAAGGAGAAGCTCCTATAATATCAGGAAATACTGATATTATTAAGCTGAAATAAACCATTCTTAAACATTTTATCAGTTGTATTCGTTTTTCCGTTATGCTATCATGATCCATTATGCTGAACGAAATTACTGTTAATGCATCTACTCTTCATAAAGCCTTAAAGCTAGGTTCAAGAGAGCTCGGCTTGAAGATCAAAGAAGTAGATTACATAATCCTGAAAAAAGAAAAGAAGGGATTTTTCAAAAACTCAATTAAGGTAAGGATATTTAAAAAACCAGATTCAGATGATATTTATTCGGATACAAAATCCAGGGATGGATATTTCAGGATCCAATACAGGGATGGTTACGCTTACCTCGTAGTTTTACCGCCAAAAACCTTCGGCAGACCGGTTTACTCCGATGAAATTATAAACAGATTTAAAATTTTAAATATAAATTTCTTTAATGTAATTGCTTTGGACAAAATAATCGATAATGCGGATGGTTTACCCAAAAAAATCGTCAAATGGCATGAAGGTTATAAAATACTCTCAAAAGTTCATTTCAATATTTCAAATGACAATCTCAAAGCCTATGCTGTAATTAATCCTCCGGCTTACACGGAAGGAGAAATTGATGAAAAATATCTATTGAAACTCATTAAAGATAAAGGAATAATCTATGGAATTAAAATTAATAAAATAAAAGAAGCAGTAAATAAAAAAATTTACAACAGTGAAATACTTATAGCAGAAGGCAAAAAAGCCTTTATTGGCAATCACGGGAGGACAAAATACTACTTCAACACGGAACCGGGCAAGCCGTATCTGGTTGACAGATACGGCAGGATCAATCTTAAAGAACTTAATTTTATAAGCAATGTAAAAAAAGAGACCCTTTTAGCTGAATTGATCGAACCTGTTTCAGCGGTAAACGGTAAGGATGTTTTCGGCAAAACCATGTATGCAGATACATTGAAGTCAGAACATGTAAAGCCCGGGAAAAACTGCTATCAAAATGGCAATAAAATATACAGCATGATAGACGGCAATGCATATGTGAAAGATGGATTTGTAAATGTTGACTCTGTTATTGTTTTGAAAAATGTGGACTACAGTACAGGGAACATCAACTTTGATGGTGCAGTTCAGGTCGAGGGAGCTGTCGCGGACGGATTTAAAGTACATGCAACAGGTTTGATAGAAATTCACGATTGTGTAGGAAAAGCACAGATAAAATCGGATCATAATGTTATTTTAAAATCAGGAATCAACGGAAAAAATGAAGGAAGCATTGAAGCTGACGGAATGATTATTGCGCGTTTCATTGAAGCGGCTAATATCAGGACTTTTAATGATCTTATAGTGGATGAAGTGATCATGCATTCAAAAGTACTTGCTTCAGGGAGCATCCTTTTAAAGGGAAGAAGAGCGGAAATTATCGGCGGAAAGACTATCGCAAAAAAGCTGTTAAAATGCAAAAAACTTGGAAGCAAAAACGGGACTGAAACAGTTGTTTATTGCGGTATAGATCCAGATCTAATAATAATAGTTGATGAACTGAAAGAAAAAATTGAAAAAATAAACAGCGATATACGGGAAGGAACATTGAGACTGCAGCACATAGAAAAGGAAGCAATTAAAAAACCTGATAATGCAGAAGAAAAATTAAAAATTGAAATGCTGAAGAAGAATATGGCTGCATTGAACAAACATCAAAATGATACTATTAAACATTATAATGAGATTTTTCACAATCTCAAACCCGATCCGGATAACAGGATCATAGCCGAAGAAAAAATTTATAATGGTGTAACGATTTATTTCGGCAGGGAGATTTACAGAACGGACATCAATGATATTTCAAGAGTTACTCTTCATTATGAAAACAAAAAGATAATTGCATCTGAATATAGATAAAAATGATAAAATAAGAGTTATATAGGTCGAATTTCGAATTACTTATATTTATATTTTTCATATTTCACCCTCAGGGTACAAGTCATAAAAATTTTGACACTACCAATTTTACAAAAAATCATTTTACTTTCTTATGCTTTTTTTTATATAATCGATTATATATTCTAAAAGAGGGCTAACCATTATGCTTAAAAATCTATTTCAGATGCTGGAAAATTCAGCAGTCAAATACAAGGATAAGGCTGTTTTCTCGAGCAAAGTCAATGAGAAATATGCAGATATAAGTTACGGCGATTTTTATAAAAAAGTTAAAATACTCATATCAGGACTCATTGAAGCAGGGATTAAAAAAGGAGACAAGATTTTCCTCTTCTCGGACAACAGACTTGAGTGGATACTCCTTGATTTCGCATTTCAGGGTTTGGGGGCGGTGACTGTCCCAAGGGGCACTGACACCGGTTTAAGTGAAGCTGAATTCATTATAAATCACAGTGGATCAAATTATCTGGTGATTGAAAATACAAAAGCAGAGGAAAAGATCAACAAACTCAAATTCAAAGGGAAAAAGATAGCAATAGAAAATGGTGTCAAAGAGTGCAGCTTTTATTTTGATATGATTATGAAATCAGGAAAGGAGAACTTTGAAAAAAACAGAAAGAGGATTGAAAACCTCTCATATTCAATAAATGAATCCGATCTTGTCACCATAATCTATACTTCTGGAACAACAGGAAATCCCAAAGGGGTAATGCTGTCGCATCAGAATTTTCTACACGACATAACAAATGCACTTCTAACACTTCCTGTTTCAGATAAAGATGTAACTATTTCCGTTCTTCCCATCTGGCATATATTTGAACGAACAGTAGAATATGTGATGATCTATTCGGGAGCCAATGTGTATTATTCTTCAATAAAGACATTTGTCAATGACGTTAAAATCATCAAACCTACAATGGTGATCGTTGTTCCTAGGATTCTGGAGGCATTTTACGACAAGGTTCAATTAAACATATCAAAAATGAAAGGTTTCAAAAAAGGACTTTTTAATTTTGTATATAATATGTCAATGATTTATTTCAGCCTCGGCAATTATATTAAAAAAACAAAAATATTTTATAAAAGGGCTAATTTCCTTGTAATTCTAGCATGCAGTATTGTAAAACCGCTATTTCTTTCGGTTTACGCTCTTTCACGGATTCTATTTAAATCTATTAAGAATGTTCTCGGCGGAAAAGTAAGGCTTGTCATTTCCGGCGGCGGATCTCTCCCCATTCACATTGATAAGTTTTTCAACCTTATAGGACTTTGTCTTGTGGACGGTTATGGTCTTACTGAAACCTCCCCTATCATAGCCCTAAGGGATCCCTGCCATCCGGTAATAGGCACTTCCGGTGCCCCGATTAAAAATATAGAAGTGAAAATAATAAGTCCCGATGGAAACCATGCCCCTGCAGGACAAAAAGGCGAACTTATAGTCAAAGGCGGTATTGTAATGCAGGGATATTACAGCAACAAAGCTGCAACGGATAAAGTGCTTACAAACGGCTGGTTTCATACAGGAGATCTTGCAGTGAAAACCTATTATGGTGAAGTTAAAATCCTCGGCAGGATAAAAGACACAATAGTTCTCTCCGGAGGTGAAAATATTGAACCTGAAAAGATAGAAACATACATCAACAGAAGTGAACTTGTCGAAAACTCAGTTGTAATAGGTCAAAACCAAAAAAGGCTCAAAGCCCTGGTTGTTCCTAACAGGGAAAAGATAATAGATATGGCTGCTGACAAAAAAATATCCTACAGTGATTATGAAAGCCTTATTAATTCAGACAAGATTTACGATCAGATCAGAAAAGAGATTAATGAAAACGTCAATTCAAATCCTGAGTTCAAGTCATTTGAAAAGATATTTGAATTTACCCTGATCCCGGATGCCTTCAAGATCGGAGAAGAGCTCACTCAGTCTCTCAAGCTTAAAAGGTATGTTATTTATGAAAAATATAAAAAAATAATTGACGAGATGTTCAAAAAGAAATAACACTTACTGTTCTTTTTTTTTGCGAGAAAGACTATCGCTAACCGCAAACAATTCTTTCCCTGATATATATCAAGTATCTGATGTGATC